>JAISZA010000008.1 GCA_031269535.1 Tannerellaceae bacterium | reverse complement strand
CACGGGAGATGGCACGGCTATTGGTCGTAACAGGTAGAAAGTAAAGTATAGAATCATTACATACGTTTTGTTGCATTTTTCATCGATTATTGTCCCCGTCCGGATTGCGAAATCAGGGCAGGGAAAATTTTTATGTTTATGCGTGGTAAAATAAAAAATATTATTTTTGTTCTAACACATTCCTGTTTTTACAAAAATGTGAATGATGATATTTATAACAACAAAACTATCCCTGTTTTTTTGTTTACAAATTGTTTACAAACAAATTATAACTATTTGATTTACAGATATGATTCCATAGTTATATATACTATCTATTTCTGACTTAGGAGCATAAACGTAGTTCCCAATTTGTCGTGTAGGAATGGAAAACTTCCGAATGTGTTTGTAAACGGAACTATCTGATATGCCATATTTCTTGGATATTTCGCCAATGGTATAGCAATTTTCGGGCTCAAGGCTGTATAGCTTTGCAGTCTGTTTCTCCTTTTTAACGAGTGGCGTTTGCCGAATCGGGAACATCTGTTTTATTGCTGCGCGATCAATCCGCACAAGGCGCGTACCTAAATTGACAGCAGGAAGTTTCTTCTGACGAATAAGCCGATAGAGAGTGCTTTTGGCAACACCAAACATGGCGATTGCCTCCGGCACAGAAATATACAGGCGATCATCGGATATCTTTTCAACAATAGCCTGCCGTTCTTCTTCTTTCTTCTTTTGAAGTTTCTTCTTGCGATACGCCGCATTACCACAGTTTTTAGAACAATACAAAGACTCTACCGTTTTGGGAATAAACGGCTTTCCGCAAACTGCACACTGTTTTTCTATCTTATCCATCTGTATCTTTATCGTCATTTAAGTACCAATAAATATTCATAAGTGCTCATAAGTTCCACTTTGACTTCAAATAAGTTCCGTAGCAAATATGGTACAAATATATGGTTAAAAATAATAGAAAACAATAGCTTTTGACAATTTGCTAAAAATAAAAATGGCTGCAAACATTTGGTTTGCAGCCATTTTCTATTATTTACTAATCGTTTCTAATCGACTTTTACTTCACTTCTTCGAAATCTACATCGGTTACTCCTCCGTCTTGTTTTGTATTTCCGGTATTGCTTCCTGTTTGTTGGTTGCCGAAGTTGGGGCCTCCGGTCTGGGAGTTGCCCTGCGCATTATAAAGGTCCTGACTGGCGGCCTGGAATACGCTGTTCAGTTCGGCTGTGGCGGCGTCGATCGCTGCAATGTTTTGTGCTTTATGAGCGTCTTTCAGTTTGTTGAGAGCTGCTTCTATCTGTGATTTTTTATCGGCGGGAAGTTTATCTCCCAGGTCTTTCAGTTGTTTTTCAGTCTGGAATATCATACTGTCGGCCTGATTTAGTTTGTCTATCCGTTCTTTTTCTTTTCTGTCGGTTTCGGCATTGGCGGCGGCTTCGTTTTTCATGCGTTTTACTTCGTCGTCGCTCAGTCCGCTGGAGGCTTCGATACGGATGCTTTGCACCTTGCCGGTTCCTTTATCCTTTGCTGATACGTTTAATATACCATTGGCGTCGATATCGAAAGTCACTTCAATCTGGGGGATTCCACGTTGTGCTGCGGGGATACCGTCGAGGTGGAAGCGTCCAATGGATTTATTGTCTTTTGCCAGCGAACGTTCGCCCTGTAATACGTGAATTTCTACCGAAGGCTGGTTATCGGCGGCGGTAGTGAAAGTCTCAGATTTTTTGGTCGGTATCGTGGTATTCGCATCAATGAGCCGGGTCATTACGCCTCCCATTGTTTCGATACCCAGAGAGAGGGGGGTTACATCCAGCAACAAGACGTCTTTCACTTCACCGCTCAATACACCCCCCTGGATGGCTGCGCCTACGGCAACTACTTCGTCCGGGTTCACTCCTTTGGAAGGTGTTTTGCCGAAAAATTTCTCAACGATGTTCTGTACCGCAGGGATACGTGTAGAGCCTCCTACAAGGATCACTTCATTGATATCCGAGGTTGTCATGCCGGCATCTTTCAAAGCCTGGCGGCAAGGTTCAATACAGGCCTGTATCAGGCTGTCGGCCAGCTGTTCAAATCTGGCGCGTGTCAGCGTTTTAACCAAATGCCTGGGTATGCCATTTACAGGCATGATATACGGCAGATTGATTTCTGTACTTGTCGTACTCGATAATTCTATCTTTGCTTTTTCGGCCGCTTCTTTCAGGCGTTGCAAAGCCATGGGGTCCTGTCGCAGGTCAACTCCTTCTTCTTTTCTGAACTCATCAGCCAGCCAGTCGATAATCACATGGTCGAAGTCGTCGCCTCCCAGATGCGTATCGCCGTTTGTCGATTTGACTTCAAACACGCCGTCTCCCAGTTCCAGGATAGAGATATCGAACGTACCTCCACCGAGGTCGAATACGGCTATTTTCATGTCTTTGTTGGTTTTATCCAGACCGTAAGCCAGTGAAGCGGCGGTTGGTTCGTTTACGATACGGCGCACGTTCAGTCCGGCTATTTCGCCGGCTTCTTTGGTAGCCTGGCGCTGGGCGTCGCTGAAGTAGGCAGGTACGGTAATAACGGCCTCGGTCACTTCCTGTCCTAAATAGTCTTCGGCTGTTTTCTTCATTTTCTGCAGTACCATGGCCGATATTTCCTGCGGCGTATAAAGGCGTCCGTCGATATTCACGCGGGGCGTATTATTATCTCCTCTTGCCACTTTATAAGGCACGCGGTTTATTTCTTTCTGTACCTGGTCGTATGTTTCACCCATGAAACGCTTAATCGAAAATATTGTTTTTTCAGGGTTCGTGATTGCCTGTCGTTTGGCTGGGTCGCCTACCTTACGTTCTCCCCCTTCTACAAAAGCGACAATGGAGGGAGTAGTCCTCTTGCCTTCACTGTTTGCTATCACAACCGGCTCGTTCCCTTCCAGTACGGCAACGCATGAGTTGGTTGTTCCTAAGTCGATTCCAATTATTTTTCCCATTTTCGTATTATAGTTTTAATTTATATTCGTTTTTGTTCTTTACCATCGATGTTACAAATAGTATGCCAAAACTTTAACTGTCTCAACAGGTATCCATACATGACAGAAAGGCGACAATTTGTCACTGTCCGGGGATTGTCTGAAAAAGGAAAACCCGGTTGTTTACCGGGTTTTCCTTTTAATTACTTGATTTCCATTTCTTCTTTCATGTCAAGCTCATTCTTGTCGGAATCATAAAATTTATATTCCAGAAAGGCCAGACTCTGGTCGGGGACAACTGTCAATCCTCGTGTATATTTCAGTTTCCATTTCCATTTTAAAGAAAAGACACCTTTATTCACAAAAGCTGCTACATAAGGGTGCAGGTGCAAGGTGAATTTCTTCACATTATGTTTATTCACTAAACAATCAATTTTTCCCTCCAGGCTATCGGTAAAGAGAACAGAAGGTTTTGTTTTGCCTGTCCCGAAACAAGTCGGGCAGTCTTCCGAAGTATTTACATCCATTGCCGGCCGGACTCTTTGGCGTGTAATTTGCATCAATCCGAATTTACTTAGAGGCAGGATATTATGTTTCGCCCTGTCGTTAGCCATCGCTTTCACCATGTGTTCAAAAAGTTTTTGCCGGTTGGCTGGTTCGGCCATGTCAATAAAGTCGATGACTATGATCCCGCCCATATCCCGCAAGCGAAGCTGTCGTGCTATTTCGTCAGCGGCGGCGCTATTCACATCAATAGCCGTTTTCTCCTGGGCATCGCTGCTTTTGGAACGATTTCCGCTGTTCACGTCTATCACGTGCATGGCTTCTGTATGCTCTATAATCAGATAAGCTCCACTTTTGTATGTTACGGTACGTCCGAAAAGTGATTTGATCTGCCGGGTGATAGCGAAATTGTCGAATACCGGGAGTTCGCCTGTATATAAACTGACGATATCTTCCCGGCCCGGGGCGATCAGACTCACATAGTCGCGTACACTGTTGTAAACCTCTTTATCGTTTACATGAATGTGCTGGAACGAAGGGTTGAAGATATCACGCAAGAGGGCCACCGTACGGGTCGTTTCTTCGTAAACGAGGGCCGGAGCTTTCAGTCTGGATACTTTCAGGACGTTATCATCCCATCGTTTCATCAATGTTTTCATTTCATGATCAAGTTCGGCCACGCGCCTTCCTTCCGAGGAGGTGCGTACGATTACGCTGAAGTTCTTTGGTTTGATACTATGGATTAATTGGCGTAAACGGGCACGTTCTTCATCCGATTTGATTTTTGTGGAGACTGAGACCTTATCCGAGAAAGGGATCAATACGATATATCTTCCGGCTAAAGAAAGTTCGGAAGTTAAGCGAGGTCCTTTTGTCGAGATCGGTTCTTTGGCAATTTGCACGAATACTTCCTGCCCTGCTTTAAGTATATCACTGATACTTCCTTCTTTATCTATTTCAGGAAGGATTTGTACTTTGGCAAGGGGAGGTATTTTTTTGGGTTCACTTAATACCTGTCTGAGGAATTTTTGCTGGGAATTAAAATTAGGACCTAAATCCTGATAGTGAAGAAATGCATCCTTTTTATAACCTACATCAATGAAAGCAGCGTTCAGCCCGGGCATAAGTTTCTTAACTTTACCCAGATAGATATCACCAACGGCAAATGCGACATTGCGGGCTTCCTTCTGAAGCTCTACAAGGCTTTTATCTTCCAGGACGGCAATAGCTACCTCTTTGGGTTTTACATCAACTACTAATTCACTAATCACTTATAAAAGAGGTTTTTTTGTTTATCAGACCTTATCAAATACATAAAGAACAAACTTAAAAGGTCACAGATTAAGTTTGTTCTTTAGAAGTTTAAAAAATAACAGACTTATTTCTTCTTATGTCTGTTCTTCTTTAATCTTTTTTTCCGCTTATGGGTAGACATCTTATGCCTTTTTCTTTTTTTTCCGCTTGGCATTGCTCTCTGTTTTTAGTTATTATATACTATGATACTGTATGTTATCACTCTACCTTAGATACTTTATCGTGAAACGTCTTAGCCGGCTTGAATGAAGGAATGTTGTGTTCCGGAATGATGATTGTGGTATTCTTTGAAATGTTGCGCGCGGTTTTCTGCGCTCTCTTTTTCACTATAAAACTACCGAATCCTCTCAGGTACACATTCTCTCCCTGAGACAAGGAATCTTTCACAAGCTCCATAAAAGATTCCACGCTGGTCAATACCGTTTGCTTGTCTATTCCGGTACTTTTCGCGATTTCACGAACGATGTCTGCTTTTGTCATGTCTATAAATAATATTAATGTTAGGACTTAATTAATTTTTTGGATTGCAAATATATAGCATTTTCTTTATGTGTGAAAGAAAACGGCCTCTATTTTTTCGTGTCTCGTTTTTTTAACTTTCATGTTCAATGATTTACAATCTGAATGGCTTTCCTTATGCGCAGAAGTTTGGTCAGTAATCCTTCCAGCAAATCGAGCGGGAGCATATTCGCGCCATCCGACAGGGCCTGAGCAGGGTTGGGGTGGGTTTCGATAAAAAGGCCATCAGCGCCTGTGGCGATCGCTGCTTTGGCGATCGTTTCGATAAGGCCCGGCAAACCGCCGGCAACGCCCGAAGCCTGATTGGGCTGCTGAAGCGAATGGGTTATGTCCATAACAACCGGATAGCCCAACTGCCGCATGAGCGGGATCGCCCGGAAATCGACTACCAGGTCGGTATAGCCAAAAGTCGTTCCCCGCTCGGTAAGCATCACGTTCGGATTCCCTGCGTCAACCACCTTACGGGCGGCAAACTGCATGGCCTCGGGCGAGAGAAACTGCCCTTTCTTTATGTTTACTATCTTCCCTGTCCGGGCGGCGGCCACCAGCAGGTCGGTCTGACGGCAGAGGAAAGCGGGAATCTGCAGTACATCTACATATCCGGCAGCCAAAGCCGCCTCAGCCGTCTCATGGATATCAGTAACCGTAGGAATATGAAAGGTCTCGCTCACTTTGCGAAGTATCTTCAGCGCCTTCTCATCGCCTATTCCGGTGAACGAATCCAGGCGCGAGCGGTTCGCCTTCCGGTATGAGCCTTTGAAAATGCAGGGGATAGCTAACCGCTGCGTTATCTCCCTTATTTTTTCCGCAATCTGTAAGGCTATTTCTTCTCCCTCTATCACGCAAGGCCCTGCCATCAGGAAGAAGTTTTCGCAATTCTTAAAATCTTCTGTCGTTATCATATTTATTGTTTTTATTAGCTGCCGAGCAGTTTTTCCGTTATAGCTATTTTTTCTCCGGTGGGGAGGGAGGCGTCTATCCAGTGAATAGGCGCCCCCCGGCGCTCCATGCCCCTGAACCAGGTCATCTGCCGTTTGGCAAACCGGTGGATAGCGATCTCTAATAGTGATACCATTTCTTCGTATCCCAGTTTCCCTGTAAGATATAATGTAAGGTATTTATACTCCAGGCCGTAATATATCAGGCTTTCCGGCTCCATACCCGAAGCCAGGAGGCCTCGCACTTCGTCTATCATTCCCTCGTTCAGGCGGGTGCGCAGGCGTTCGGATATCTTCTTCCGGCGCAATTCGCGGTCAGTCTCCAGACCGATAATCAGGCTGCGTATCGGGCGAAATCCGTTTATTGCCGGTGCTTTTTCCCTGTAATATGCTTCTATTTCGATCGCGCGAACAGCCCGTTGTGCCGTATCCACATCCGTTTTATTGTGGAGTGTTTTATAGCCTACCAGTATCGCCTCCAACTCGTTGATCGGTTTATCTTTGAGCGACCGGCGAAGCTCCGGGTTCGGGGGTACGTCGATTAATTTATAGCCTTTCAGCACAGCTTCAATATACATCCCCGTTCCCCCACAGAGTAGTGGCAGTTTCCCTTTCGCCCGCAACATTTCATAGACACGGAAGAAATCATGTTGATACTCAAAGACATTGTATTTATATCCCGGTTCCCGGATATCGATCAGATGATACGGAATCGTTTTCCCGTTCACCGTATAATCAGCCAGGTCTTTCCCCGTTCCTATATCCATCGAGCGATAAACCTGCCTCGAATCACCGCTGATAATTTCCGTATCCAGCCGGTCGGCCAGTGCTGCCGCGAACGTCGTTTTCCCCGATGCCGTAGGCCCTACTACCGTTATAAGCTGATAGCTTTCCATAGGGGGCAAAGATATATAAATATTCTTTGTATATTTGCACAACAGTATTATTTTCCGACAATTCAAAAAAAACAGAATATGAAAAAAAATTCTATTATTATTTTCTTTATACCCTCTATTATCAGGAAGTTGTAGATCCGATGATTATTATCGTCTGGAGTACCTGAGGGAATTTGGTTTGGAAACCAACTCCTTTTCTTTCTCAAGCGCCGGCAAAGATTCTACTATTATTAAGACAAAAGAAATCGGATAGAGGATTGGAGACGTACTTATTCCCGATGAACAGAATGATAGACCTAAGTTATATGTGAATACTTCTTCACCTGATACCATGGTTTATGAATGGATTGAATTGATCAGGAGTAGCCCTAAAGAATTAAAAATTATCGTTCAGGAAAACCCGTCAACAAGCATTCGCTCAAGAAGTGTTTGGTTACACGAAACTGTCGGCTATTTGAGTGAAACATTAGTTGTTACTCAAAAGGGGAGAGACAGGAATTAAAAATTAAGACTTTAGGTATCAGATGGATGCATTTCGGATGGGGGCATTTCAAATTGTCTCTTTTTATTTTTAACCGCAAAGAACGCTAAGGCCTGAGTGCAAGACCGTTACTCTTCCCCTCTGTTCCTATATACTTTCGCTTCAGAACCTATATACTTTCACCTCCGAAAGTATATACTTGTACTAAATCCTGCTTAGCGTGATAGCTAAAGAGCTACTTATGCTAAACAGGATTGTTTTTTTGCCGAACTTTGGTGCATTTGTCTGATAAGTCCCGAAGCCAAAGACAGGGGATTTTTCAATAAAGAAGAACTAAATCTGCTTGTAAACGCCAAAATGAAGAACGTTCAATATGAATTAGTAAGGGATTTATTTGTGTTTTCGTGTTTTTGTGGGTTAAGTTTATTCGGATGTAAAGAACTTAACAAAAGACAACATACAAACCTCGTTTGACGGGCATTTGTGAGTAATTACCCGTAGACAAAAAACCAATACCGATTCAAGTATTCGTTTGTTGGAAGTTCCTAAACGAAATAATAGATAAATACAAAGGCTACGCAAGGGATAGTAGAGTTTTTCCTGTTCCGAGCAACGCTACATGTAACAAAATACGGAAAGATATAGCCAAACAATGTGGAATCAAAACCCACGTGACCTACCACTGTTTACGCCATACTTTTGGAACGCTTTTAACTATTTCACAGGGAGTTCCTATTGAAACCGTCAGTCGAATGATGGGGCATACCAATATCAAAACGACTCAGATTTATGCCAGGATAACGAAAGAAAAAATCTCACAGGATATGGAAATTCTTTCGCATAAGTTGGAAGCATTTGAGAAGCAGGTTATGGAGAGGTTATAACAGAAATGGGCAGTATAACTGCCCATTTCTGTTACTCATACTTTCATTTCAACATTGGCTTCGGTACCTTTATCCAGTTCCGACAGAATGTCCAGACGTCCACCAAAGGCAGAAAGATTAGAACGAATATTATCTAAACCTATACCGAAAGTAACTGTTTTCTGGTCAAAACCGCAACCGTCATCAGAAACAGAAATATAAACTGTCTGATCATCCATGTTAAGATGAATATCTATATTTGATGCACCCGAATGTTTCAATGCATTATTTATAAGTTCACAGGCACAATCATACAATACATATTCTTTATCCGAGTCAAATCTACGGCTAATCCCATTGAAATGAAATTTTGCTTTCGGAATGAAGCGACAAAAATCATCTAGTGCAGCAGCTAATCCTTTTTTTGTCAGGATATGCGATTTGAGATGATATACAACATATCTCAATTTGGTAATCGATTTACCTAAAACTTCAAATGCATTGTTATAATAGTTTATTCCTTCATATCCCGAAGCAGAGTAAAGATCCATGTTATTTTTTATAACCGTTAGTAGAGAGCTTACACCATCGTGTAAATCACGGGCTATCAAATCCCGTTCAGTCTTCTCTGCCTTCAAAGCTGCTCGTATAGCGACAAGCTTCTTCTCCGAACGGTGGCGGTAAAATAATAGACCGATAGCTGAAAGTAAAGCAACAACTATTGCAACTCCAAGACCGATATATAGTTTACGTTCTTTCTCCAATGTTGTAATACGAGTTTCTTTTTTTTCTGTTTCGTATTTAGCTTCCATCTCTGCCATTATATCCCTACTACTCTGATCGATTTGGGTATTAACAAAATCGTCATATTTGCTAAAAAAAGTAAAAGCCCTGTCGTTGTTTCCCATTCCAATATTAGACAATATGATATTTTTCAACAGATCTTTTCCTGTATAAATACTTGTAGAATCTATTGCCCAAGCTTTACTTGCAGCATATTCACATTCTCTGTATCGTTTTTGTGCAAGATAAATATTTGACATGGAAGCAAGCGCAGCTGTCATCATTCTGGGATCTCCGGTTTGCTGTGCATATTCCAAACTTTCAGTTCCAAATTTCAATGCCTTGTCATAATCTTTAAAAAAATCTGAATATATATCTGCAATAGCATGAGACACAGCAGCCTGATAAACTTTATGATTAAGTTTTTTACTCAGTTCGTATGCTTTCAGTTCATAATTCAGTGCAAGATTGATTTTGTCGTGCTCTTTTTCTGCTAGTTTGTGATAGATCGCTCCAAGTTCGAAATATACCTGCATTTTACCTTCTTCAAAATTCCCTTCTTCTACAATTGTTTTTGCTTTTTTCAGATAGTAAATTGCTCTTTCGTCATTTTCCATCCCACGATATAAAGTGGCAATATTAGACATGATCTTTACGCACTTTTGCTTTTCACCCATGTTTTCAAATATCGACAATGCTTTCATGAAATATTCCAAAGAAGAGGTATACTTGTCCTGACGGCCATATAAAATTCCTATATCGGCATAGGCTATCCCTTCTTGCTCTTTATCTTTTGATTCTATAGCAAAGCCAAGAGCTTTTTCGTAATAAACAAACGCGGTATCATAGCTTGATTTAGTACCATACAATCTTCCGAAAATAGCATTGAATTTAGAAAGCATGATTTTATCGTTTTCTTTTTCAGCGCATTTCAATCCTTTATCTGCATACTCTGAAGCTTTATCAATATCGTAAAACAAATATGTCCCACATATCTTGTAATACATATCCAATTTTTCAGCCGATGATATTTTGGGTGAATTCAACTCATTCACCAACGAATCAACATTCATGGGTTGAGCATTTAAAGCAACCGGAATTATGAGCAGTATGATTATTGCTATTTTCTTCATGTTATATCTTTTTAATAAGCCCTTCTTTTTTTGCGTTTTCAATGAGTTCGAATCTACTTTTTGCCCCGAGTTTTAAGTGTAGTTTCTTTTGATACGAATTTACGGTTACCGGAGCTATTATTAATTTCTTAGCAATTTGCGGATAACTCAATCCTTGAGCAACAAGGTGTAAAACCTGCATCTCGCGTGAGGTTAGAGTTACTGCACTTTTTGTTGTTTTCCTGATAATCTGTTCGATTTCCGGACTGATATATTCTTTGCCTTCCATAACAGAGCGTATTGCTTCCAATATCTCTCTGACTGCCTCTGTTTTAACTATATAGCCCGAAGCTCCGTTTTCAAGCATGCTCATAACACATGAATATTCGTTGTGTTCAGTCAGGGCAATAATTTTCATTCTCTGATATTGCTTACGCATTTCTTCACAAAAAACAATGCCGCTTTCGTCAGGCATATTAATATCCAGCAGCAGCACATCGGGACATTCCGTCATAAGTTTCTTCCGGCATTCGGAAAGAGTATATGAACACCCCGATATTTGGGCAAACCCCGAAGCATTTATTACCGGAATCAACAATTCCACTATCATTACCAGATCGTCCGTTATATGTACGTTTATCATAGGAGACTCCTAAAAACTATTTTGTCTATTTTGATTTTTATAGGGAGTCGAAATTTCCATTAAAACTCCGCATACAAATCGTTGCAAGATAATACAAAAAATAATACCATTGATATTTTTTGATGAAAAAAAATCTACATGTCTGTATATTAGCGATATGGTTTTCACAAAATTTTTCAGGAAATTCTTAAAAACTCGTTCTTTTCAGAGGATGAATAATGTTTAGCAAATCAAAACAGGAGAATGCTAAAAACAGAAAAAAGTTATACTAAAGTTTTGTAGATTTGACAATAGCAGATGATATACCCGACAGCCGTACAGTATGGCATTTCAGGGAGCAGATAACGGATTTGGGATTGGTAGAAGAACTTTTTTCATTGTCAGGCAACTACATAAACGAAATATCCCTTAATCAGGGGATAAATGGTTAAGACGCTATACATAATTTTATCCTCAACAAATTTAATCATTTATTTCATTGATAAACAGTAAAATTGAATCGTATATTAATTCAAAACAAACAAGAATAATCATGAAGAATTTAGTATTTATTCTGCTGGCAACTTTAGCAATGGCAAGTTGCAGTAAAGGAGATGATCCGGTTACAACTTACACAGTAACATTTGACGCAAATGGAGGAAATCCTACACCAGTAGCCCAAAGCGTGAAAGCAGGTGATAAAGTCGTTGCTCCCGCTAACCCGACAAAACAGAATTACGTATTCCTATTCTGGAGTTTGAACGGTACATCAGCCTATAATTTCCAGTTATCGGTAAACAGCGACATTACGCTGCAAGCCAAATGGGAAGATGCAGCTATTAGCGAATACTGGCAGGTATCATGGGAGTTGAACGGAGGTTTTTGGCCGTCGGCCGACAATCATGTAACACAAGTTGTAAAGGGCGGTACATTATCCGAACCCGCGGCCCCTGCAAAACCAGACCAAACTTTTGACGGATGGTACAAAGAATCCGCCTTGGCCAATAAAATCAGCTTTCCGTATGATGTGAGTGCGGTTACGGCCAACTTTACACTTTATGCAAAATGGACAACCGACAATGGTGGCACAACTGATCCAACAGGATATAAAATGTTTACATCAATCTCTGAACTAAAATCATGGCTTTCGAGCCAATCGGCGAATACTGCCGATACACCATATAAAGTCGGCCTGAAAAATGTAAATCTCGACTCAGGGAACAACTGGGCTGATTTAGGAATTGCAATAGGTGAAGCAAATAAGACCAAATATGTTGACCTGTATTTAAATAATTGTACAAGTACAGCTATCCCTGATGGTTATTATGAGAGAGAGTTGCAAGGAACGATGGTAACTTACAAGTACTATGGAGTGTTTATTGGTTTAGAAAATCTGGTGGTCGCAACATTGCCTAAAGGTATTAAAACAATAGGTACATATGCATTTCGTGAATGTAAGAATCTGATTTCGGTTAATTTACCAGAAGGTCTTACAGAAATTCATGAGGATGCTTTTAGAGATTGTATGGTACTTAGTTCAGTCATTTTCCCGGAAACTCTTACAAGTATCGGTAAGTGGGCATTCCGTAATTGCAATGGAATAACATCTGTTAATCTTCCAGAAAATCTAAAAAACATAGATATACAAGCATTTCAGTACTGTGGATTGACGACATTGACAATTCCTGCTACTTTGACTGGTTTAGCTTCCTCTGTCTTCGCCGACAATTCCAAATTAATCAGTGTTGTTATAGCAGAAGGAATAGAAACTGTAGAAGCAAGTATGTTTTCTGGATGCCAGTCACTTGAATCAGTCACATTACCTAAAAGCTTTAAAACAATCGGTCAATCTATGTTTAGAGATTGTAAAGCATTAAAAAATTTGGAAATTCCTTCTAATGTGACTTTAATTGATGCTTCCGCCTTTTACAATGCATTTACTTCTGGCACCTTGATAATGCATTCAGCAACGCCCCCTGCATTAGGATGGCTACCTTTCCAATACTCTTCGTTAAAAACTATTAAAGTTCCGGCATCTAGCTTGAGTGCTTACAAAACTGCAAGTGGGTGGAGTGCATATGCAGATAAAATAGTAGCGAATACCAATTGATTAATAACTAAATGTCCTATCAAGTGTAATACTCTCGGCAGGATGTTTTCTATACCCGACTTATTCACATTAAAACAATCGCTTATGTAAACGCACGAAGAATTTGTAAAATCCACTAAAAAATCCAAAGTAGAGCGGTATTCCTATTATGACAAGGATTCTTTCACTAATCTAAAAAAATGTTTATTATGGAGATTTTTAAAACAGAGTTTTTTGTTTTGATGAATGAAGACTCCCGGGAGATTATAAATCAAGAAATACAAAACGCTTATGGAAAATTTATTGCACATATAGACACTATCAGTCAAGTCGGAAATGATTACACAAGCATAATCAGAAAGCTGAATATTACTCGTGCCGAGTTAGTATTCTTATCAGCACAAATTTAGCACTGGCAGGGAAAAAAAACGCACATAAATTTCGCTACATAGACAAAGCGTTATCTTATGTTGATTCCGAACTGTCGCTTATCCATCTGAGGATTAAGCATCCAGAACAATTTCAACAATCCAGTTTACAAACATTTCAATCTGATTTATATATTATCCCTAAGTCGAAAGGCTTAGGGATAATTGGTTTTGTAGAGTTGGTTATCGGGTTGTTTCTGTTAAAGGAAATTTACACCCAAAAAGGCAAACTTGCTTCATTATCTGACATAGCCAAAGCTTTTGAGCAGATGTTTAATTTCAACTTCGGCTGTATTTTCAAAAAACGAATCGCTTTATTCGAGCGTAAGCCATGTAACCTTACCCGATTATTGGATAGCCTCAAAAATCTACTGATAAAAGAAGGCAACAAACAAAATGAAAAATAATGCTTTTAATTATTGCTGCTTAGTACATGACAAAAAATAAATAAACTGCCGGTATTCGGCAAAATAGTTCTATTTTTTGTTTTGAAAGAACCCTAATAATCAGTAATTTATAGGAAAACTTCACATGTTTATCTCTGGCTATGACTACTAAGGTTCCGTACAAAATACACAATTGATTGCAGTTTTACTCAATCATTTCGGGAGAAATATGAATTTAGCCCGAATCAAGTTCTTTGGCATGTTTATTTGCGCATTATGCAAGGTTCAAACCGTTGGGTTTGAAAAGTTGGCTACGGCTTTTGAAACGGGCTCTAAAAGCGACTCAAGTTTACGCAGGATTCAACGATTCATGTCTGATTATTGTTTGGATACAGACCTGATAGCCTTGTTGATAGTTAAGTTGCTGCCCCATGAACCACCCTATCGGTTGGTATTAGACCGGACAAATTGGAAATTTGGTTCTACCAACATCCATATGCTGACTTTAGCCATAGTCTATCAGGGAGTTGCATTTCCGATACTTTACAAAATGATGCCCAAGTGCTGTAAGTTTTTGCATCGGATTTTCTATGTCAACAATCAACTCTGTTATTTGTCTGGGAGTAAAGTCAAAAACAAAGATGGGATACCCGAACTGCAAATTATTGTCTGTTTCAATCAACCGCAGCATGCACAAGAAATATACAAAGAACGCTGGCAGATTGAACCTGCATTTAGAGCCTTAAAATCAAGCGGATTCAATATCGAGGATACACGACAGATATCGACCGAATTGATAAACTATTTGCCTTGGTCATTGTCGCTTTTACCTGGGCTTACAAAGTGGGTATTTATGTCCACTCAAATATCAAAGATATCAAAATTAAAAAACACGGCAGAAGACAGAAGTCCTTATTCAAACACGGGTTGACAATAATCGCAAGCATTTTGCTAAATCCCAAAAATAAACAGAATATAGAGATCTCCAAATTTTTGTCATGTACTTAGTGTAATCGGTCAAGAACTTGCCACTATGGAAAATTCCATATTGAACCTCTCTGATTTCCTGAAATATGCCATTGATTTAGTTTGTAACATTTTGGAAATGTGGAAGAAAGTAGAATTAGGGGACAAAAAGAGATTTCAAAATTTGCTGTTTCCACAAGGCTTTTACTTTGACAAAGAAAACAGGCATATTGAACCTCTGGCAGTCAATCAGTTTTTCTCTGTAAACCCTATATCATCAATGAATTGTGAGCAAAAAAAAAGAGAACTTTCCTGTAAAAAACAAGGAAAGTCCCCTTATGTACTCGAAGCGGGACTTGAACCCGCACAGCCGCAATGGCCAAAGGATTTTAAGTCCTTCGTGTCTACCATTCCACCATTCGAGCATCCTTTCCTAAGGATTTCAGGGGGCAAAACTAAACATTCTATTTGAAACAGCCAAATATTTCAGGACTGTTTCCTGCGGAAATGCTTGTTTTGCCCTCCGTTGTTTTATTGGTTAACCAAACAGGCTCCAGGCAACGGTTAATCCGGCCATTACGATAGACACCATGCTCATCAGTTTGATAAGGATATTCAGGCTGGGGCCCGAAGTGTCTTTGAACGGGTCGCCTACGGTATCGCCTACTACGGTCGCCTTGTGTACATCGCTGCCTTTCCCACCGAAATTACCTTCTTCTACGTATTTCTTGGCATTATCCCAGGCGCCTCCGGCATTGGCCATAAAGACGGCTAAAACGAATCCGCTACTCAAGCCTCCTATCAGCAGGCCGACAACACCGGTCACTCCGAAAATAAGCCCCGTCAGTATCGGAATGGCAATCGCTAATAATGACGGCAGAATCATCTCTCTCTGGGCGCCTTTGGTGGAGATTTCCACGCAACGGGCGTAATCGGGTTCGGCTTCACCGGTCAGTATCCCTTTTATTTCGCGGAACTGGCGGCGTACTTCTTCTACCATGTGTCCGGCAGCCCGGCCGACGGCATTCATGGTCAGGCCACAGAATACAAAGGCCATCATCGAGCCGAGGAAGATACCTACCAGCACTTTGGGATTCATCAGGGTGATGTCGTAATAGGTCATAAAGTCGGAGAAGGATGCCTGGGCTATTTCAATGGAGTGCCCGTCGGCAAAATCCAACGTAGTTTGTCCCAGACGGATCAGGCCTATCTTGATCTCTTCAATATAAGAAGCGAGCAGGGCCAGACCTGTAAGAGCAGCCGAGCCGATGGCGAAGCCTTTTCCCGTAGCGGCCGTTGTATTTCCCAGGGAGTCGAGGGCGTCGGTACGTTTGCGTACTTCTTTGCCTAAGCCCGACATTTCGGCATTCCCGCCGGCATTATCGGCAATCGGGCCGTATGCGTCGGTTGCCAGGGTGATACCTAAAGTCGAAAGCATCCCTACGGCAGCGATGCCGATACCGTAAAGCCCCAGTGTTGTATTGCTGAAATCAAATCCGGAAGCAAAAAGGAAGGAAGCAATGATACCTACGACAACGGCTAATACCGGGACAGCCGTAGAGAGCATGCCCAGACCCAGACCGGAGATGATAACGGTAGCCGGCCCTGTTTTCCCGGAGGCCGATACCCTCTGAGTGGGTTTATACGACTGCGAAGTATAATATTCGGTGGCTTGCCCGATAACGATTCCTACCAGCAGACCGACAACCACAGCGCCTCCCAGCCATGCCCAGTTTTCGATACCCAGCAGGTAAAGAATGGCAAAGGTAGAGACAGCAATCAGTACGGAACTGAGGTTAGTTCCCATAGCCAGCGCTCTGAGCAATTGTTTGATGCCGGCATCTTCTTTTGTGCGTACGGCAAAAATACCTATGATGGATAGGATAATCCCCACGGCGGCAATCAGCATCGGGGCTACAATCGCTTTGTATTGAAGCTCTACACTTCCTGTCGAAGCAAAAGCGGCAGCCCCCAGGGCAGCGGTTGCCAGGATAGAACCGCAGTACGATTCGTAAAGGTCGGCTCCCATACCGGCTACGTCGCCTACATTATCGCCTACATTATCGGCAATGGTAGCCGGGTTTCGCGGGTCGTCTTCCGGAATGCCGGCTTCCACTTTCCCGACCAGGTCGGCGCCTACATCCGCGGCTTTCGTATAAATACCACCTCCCACGCGGGCGAAGAGCGCCTGGGTAGAAGCTCCCATACCAAAGGTAAGCATGGTCGTCGTGATGATGGCCAGCTTATGCGTCGGATCAGCCACTTCAGCCGGGATGAGCCAGTTCAGTAATACATACCAGAAAGAAATGTCGAACAAACCAAGGCCTACAACGACCAACCCCATCACAGCCCCGCTGCGGAAAGCTACCTGCAATCCCTTATTGAGCGATTGAGTAGCGGCATGAGCCGTACGCGCAGAAGCGTAAGTCGCCGTTTTCATCCCTAAGAAACCGGCCAGCCCTGAAAAAAAACCTCCTGTAAGAAACGCAACAGGCACCCATTCGTTTTGCACACCAAATCCAAAAGCCATGACAGCAAACAGGATCACCAATACCGCAAATATCAACACGACAATCTTGTACTGCTGCTTCAGATACGACATGGCACCGACTCGCACATGCGAAGCAATCTTAGCCATTAAGGGGGTTCCTTCACTTTCTTTCATCATCTGCTTAAAGAAATACCAGGCAAATAGCAACGCCAGAACAGACGCCACCGGAATAAACCAAAAAATATCTGTAATCATGATAATAATAATTTGAGATTAGAGTTCGAAAATGTTGCAAAAATACAAGACAAACCAAACAAATGGAATAATATTAATGTTAATTAAAGAAAAAGATGCATCTTTGAGGGGTGTATTTCAAATTGCACCCTCTTTGAAAAGGCAAATGAAGTATGGTTTATGAATGATATGAATTATAATCAGAAGAAGTATAAACTGGGATTAGCGCTCAGTGGGGGAGGAGCCAAGGGCTTCGCACATATCGGTGTCTTCAGATTGCTGGAAGAACACAGGCTGATACCCGATATCATCTCAGGAACAAGCGCCGGCGCTTTGGCCGGGGTGTTGTTCGCCGACGGCTATTCGGCTACAGACATACAGGAATTGTTTACCGGAAGGGAGTTCTCCGAATTTGCTCAGCTGCAGATACCTAAAGACGGGCTGTTCGACAACAGACGCTTCCGTAAATTCCTGAAACACTGCCTGAGGGCGAAACGGTTTGAAGACCTGAAGATACCCTTAGTCGTAGTCGCGACCGACCTGGACAGGGGGAAAAGCCACGAATTCAGAAGCGGCCCGATTGTAGATGCTGTCGTGGCTTCCTGTAGCATCCCTATAATCTTCAGTCCGGTAGAAATCAATGGGCTGCATTATGTGGACGGAGGCTTGTTCCGTAACTTCCCGGTCTCGGTTATCCGCGAAGAATGTGAGAGGGTCGTCGGAGTCAACGTCAGCCCCCTGATCCCACAGAAATACAAACAAACCCTCTGGGGCATAGCCGAACGATCGTACCACTATGTGTTCAGAGCCAATACCATAGAAGACCGCACGATGTGCGACGTATTGATAGAAACGGAAGAAGTGGGCGCTTATAAAACCTTTGATCTCGACAATGTAGCCTCCATAGCCGCCATCGGGTATGAGGCAGCTATGAAGGCCTTCGGCAATGCTGAAATAGAGCAACAGGTACATATGCCCGGATACGCTTTGACCGCACAACAGGAGTATAAACCTCTTAATCACACGAAGATGAATAAAATAATTATTTATCAGGTGTTTCCCCGCTTATTCGGGAACCTGAATGATTCGCTGACAAAGCATGGAAGTATGACAGCAAACGGAGTGGGGAAATTTTCCTTTTTCACTCCCTCTCTCCTGGAGAGAATCTACGCGCTCGGAATCACTCATATCTGGTTTACAGGCATTATCGAACATGCTACCCAGACGGATTATTCCAGGCAGGGAATCCGCAAAGACCATATTGCCATCGTGAAGGGAAAGGCCGGATCGCCCTACGCCATCAAAGATTACTACGACGTTGACCCCGACCTGGCAGACCGGGTGCCTTTGCGCATGGCCGAATTCGAACAACTGGTTCAGCGGATGCACAAAGCCGGTATGAAACTTATCATTGATTTCGTGGCAAACCACGTGGCACGTGAGTATCAGTCGGATTCCCGCCACTCTTACGTCAAAGACCTGGGGCAGGACGATAATACCTCTCTCGCCTTTGATGCCAACAACAATTTCTACTATATCCCGGGATATCCGCTCTCGCTGAAATTCGCAACACCCGACGAAAGCTTCACATACAGTGAGTTCCCCGCCAAAGCGACAGGTAACAACCGCTTCGACCCCAACCCGGAAAAGACAGACTGGTACGAAACTATCAAACTCAATTATGGCGTGGATTACCTCCATGGAGGAAAAACCTACTTCTATCCCGTCCCTGATACCTGGAAGAAGATGCTGGATATCCTCCGCTTCTGGGCAGGCAAAGGGGTTGACGGCTTCCGTTGCGATATGGCGGAGATGGTGCCGGTCGAGTTCTGGGGCTGGGTTATCCCCCTGTTAAAAAAAGAGTTCCCCCTTATCTTTATAGCCGAGATATACAAGCCGGAAGAATACAGAAACTACCTCCAGAACGGACATTTCGACTACTTATACGACAAAGTGGGGCTGTACGACACACTCAGAGCCGTGATATGCGGGCAAAAACCCGCAACGGCCATCACCCAATGCTGGCAGGCAGTCGAAGGAATACAACATCAGATGCTCAACTTCCTCGAAAACCATGATGAGCAACGCATCGCTTCCGACTTCTTCGCCGGCAATGCCCGACACGGAATACCCGGAATGATCGTTGCCGCTACAATGAATATCAATCCCCTGATGATTTACAACGGACAGGAATCCGGAGAACGGGGCATGGACGAAGAAGGATACAGCGGATGCGACGGACGAACCACCATCTTCGACTACTGGAGCATGACGAGCGTACGTAACTGGCTTAGCGGAAAATCTCCGGACAGTGAAGGACAAGAACTGCGCCAGGTGTACACTAAATTATTGAACATCGCACGCACCGAACCGGCCATTACGCAAGGCGCTTTCCACGACCTGATGTATGCCAATGCAGCCGGCATCCGCTTCAATCCTGACCGGTATTATGCTTTTCTGAGGAAATACAAAGAAGATGTCGTCTTAGTTGTCGTCAATTTCGGCGATAGCGGACAGCCAATCGACGTATCTATCCCCACCAAGGCTTTCGGCGCACTGGAAATCAACGATAATCAGGCCGCCGGACTAACTGATTTATGGAGCGGCGAAACAAGTATCAGTACATTAACAGCCGCCTATCCCTATCAGCTCGTTGTCCCTCCCCACTCAGGCCGCTTGCTGAGATTCAGGTATGAATTGTAAGTCTCCTCTGAAAAGTACGGGGGAGCAGAAGGAACCCATAAGCTGCCCCCGTAACTTTTAATGTCATCTTTAACGAAGCGGTAGAAACCCTCTTTAGAACAGGAAAACCCGCTATTGAAGCGGGTTTCGTGGCGGAAAGTGAGGGATTCGAACCCCCGGTACCCCGAAAGGTACAACAGATTTCGAGTCTGCCCCGATCGACCACTCCGGCAACTTTCCTTTCTGCTTTTGAGGGCCTAAAAGTACTATTTATTTTCGTATAACCAATATATTGGTGTACATTTTAGCGATTCAGGGAGAAAAAAATAACCAACCGGCAATGCACAAGTATTCCTAAGCGCAAAAAGATTTATAGTTACCGGAAAATCCAGGCAGAGAAATCAGGGGAACTAAATGTAGAATCGTATCTGTTTTGTGAGAATAGAAACGGCAACTAACGCAGCCAACAACGCCCGGGCTTACCTCTTCCTGGTAGAACTGCTGCTCTGATGATTTTCCGTTTTTTCTTTTAAGAAGTCATAGATAGCTGATTGTGCGCGTATTTTCAGTGGTTTGTCATCGTGCTTGAAATTATTGTTCAGGTGTTCATCGATAAAGCAAGCTTTGGTGTTGTCTTGCAGTTGCAGTTTGAGTATATGTATCACCTCCTGTTTGATTTCGGGGTCGAGGATGGGGGAAGCCGTTTCGATGCGGCGGCTGAGGTTACGTCGCATCCAGTCGGCGGAAGTCAGGTAAACATTTTCTTCTCCCTCGTTATAAAAATACCAGATACGGGCGTGCTCCAGAAACATATCCACGATGCGGGTGATCCGTATCTTACGGCTGTAAGGCTGGTTGGGTATCAGGCAGCATATTCCCCTTACGATCAGGTCGGTTTCTACTCCGTTTTCGCTGGCGCGATAGAGTTCGTCTATCATGTCCCGGTCGTGGAGTCCATTCATTTTCAGGATGATTTTCCCTTTCCGTCCTTGCCTTGCGTGTTCTGTTTCTCGCTCAATCATTCGTTTCAGCTCCGGTACCATATTGAAACGGGCTACCAGCAGATGCCGGAAGGCCGGATGAGAGAGCTTCCCTTCCAATACGGCGAAGACCTTATCGATGTCTTCTATCAAATCCGTATGGGAAGTAAGGAGCGCCATATCGGAATATATCCGGGCTGTTTTTTCATTGAAATTGCCGGTACTCAGGTAAGCAAAGCTGGGTTGCGGTTTGCCTCCCTCTTCGGTTTTCTTCCGTAGGATGATGGCCACCTTGGCATGTACTTTCAATCCGGGGATGCTGTAAATGATGCGGATACCTGCATATTTCATCCGTTCGGCGGTACTCATATTGTTCTCTTCGTCGAAACGGGCTTTGAGCTCGACGAATACGGTTACTCTCTTCCCGTTTTGCGCGGCGCTTATCAGGGTATTTATCACCGCCGAGTTTTCGGCTACCCTGTATTGGGTGATCTTTATTTCTTCCACGCCGGGGTCGAAGGCTGCTTCCATCAGCAGTCGGATCAGGTAGTCGAACGACTGGTAAGGGAAGTGTAGCAGAATATCTTTTTCGCCGATGGCCTGAAACATGGAGCCGGTCTCATCCAGAAAAGGGATACGCATGGGGAGGGGCGCCTGCTGCTCCAGCTCTTTCCCTTTCGGATTCGGGAGCTTGCTCAGGTCCTGGAGGTTGAGGTAACGGCCTCCGACGACGAGGTCTTCTCTGTTGATGCTGAAAGCCTTGCAGACAAAAGCAAGGAAATCTTCAGGCATTTCACGGTCGTACATGAAACGGCTCAAATCTCCTATCTTGCGCTTTTTCACCTTATTCCGTATCGTTTCGATGATATTGGCGCCTTTCTCGTTCTCGATATAAATATCGGCATCCCTTGATATCTTGATGCTGTAACAACTGTCTATCCGGTATCCGGGAAATATAGTAGAAAGATTGGCCCTGATGATGTCGTCGATAAACATAATATAATAGATTCCTTCGTGCCGGGGTAACTCGATAAAGCGGGGGACTTTGGCAAAAGGTATCTTCATCAGTGCATAATGGTAGGCGGGAGCAGGCTCCGTCGCGCCGCCTCCGGGGGCGTCTTTTTTCACCATGCGGACGATCAGGTAAAGCCGGCGGTCGCGTATGAAGGTACGGATATCGCCTGTCTGTAGCATGACGGGCGAGAGGAAAGGGAAGACTTCTTCATTGAAAAAGTCGCGCACGAATGTTTCGTGGAAAGGAGCCGGCCGGCTGTCCTGGCAGAGGCAGATGTTTTGCCGTTTCAGCTCCGGCAGTATTTTGTCGGAGAAGATGTGGTAGTACTCTAATTGCTGACGGTTCACCTCGCGGGTGATTTCGGCCAGGGTCTCTTCGGCATCGGCGTCGGTCTCTTCAGCAAATTTCTTCTTCATGATGACGCCCCGGTGTTCGGCTACACGTATTTCGTAAAACTCCTCCAGATTAGAAGAATAAATAGAAAGAAAACGTATCCGTTCATAAAGCGGGAGCGTATCGTCTTCTGCCTCCGACAATACACGGTGGTTGAATGATAACCAACTGATATCCCGCTTAAAATAGTTGTATAAGTTCTCTGCCATTGTCGTTTTTTCTTTGTGCGTAAATATAAATATTTATTCTTTATTCCCGCTTTCTTCTTTCCGGATAAGTGGATAATTCCCTCTTGTGCCCTGCAAGGAATAAATTTCCGGCAGGACATATCATTTTGTTATAAACATAACGCCAGATTCGATGTTTATTGCTTATATTTGTGTCATTAGTTTATTCTTATTATGCAGATACATAAATTTTGACAAAAATGGGACAGAAATTATTGCTTCGTGATTTAACTTTGAGAGATGGCCAGCAATCTGCTTTCGCTACGCGGATGAATCAGCAGCAGATTGACAGTGTACTCCCTTATTACAAAGAGGCCAACTTTTATGCGATGGAAGTATGGGGCGGGGCCGTACCCGATTCCGTCATGCGTTACCTGAACGAGAATCCCTGGGACCGCCTGGAAAAGATCAAAGCAGGCGTAGGCAAGGCATCCCGGTTAACGGCTTTATCCAGAGGCCGTAATCTGTTTGGATACGCCCCTTATCCGGATGAGATTATTGAGGGATTCTGTAAAAACTCTATTGATTCAGGCTTGGGGATCATGCGTATCTTTGATGCCCTGAACGATGTGGACAATGTGAAATCGACCCTTACGTATGTGAAAAAGTATGGAGGGATAGCCGATTGCGCGGTATGTTATACCATCGACCCTCATTTCAGCACAGCTGAGCGACTGAAGGCGCGTCTGAAAGGACAAGCGCTGCCCGACACCGTATTTACCGACCACTATTTCCTGGACAAAGCCAAAGAAATGGAACGACTCGGAGCCGACATGATCACCATCAAGGATATGAGCGGATTGATTCAGCCCCGGAGGATTGCCGGACTCATCACACTATTCAGGAAGCACCTCAGCATACCCATTGATTTTCACACCCATTGTACGCCGGGATATGGACTGGGTTCCGTCTTTTCAGCGATTATGCACGGAGCGGATATCGTGGATACCGTTATCTGGAATTTCGCAGGAGGCCCTGCGGCTCCGGCTGTCGAGCTGGTTTATCTTTTCTGTAAGAAAGCCGGCATTGCCTTGGATGTCAATATGGAAGCTGTTGCCCGGATCAATCAGAAATTAGTCTCTGTTCGCCGGGAGCTGGAGGCTTTTGATGCCGTCAGGCAATTCCCTCTTCCGTTTAACCCGCTGACCGATGCCCTGCCGGATGCGATTGATAAAGCATTCGGAATAGCCGTCTCCGCTGCCGGAAAGAACGACGAAGACACCCTGCTGCGAGCCTGCCATGAGATAGAGGCCTATTTTAATTTCCCCAAACCGAATGAGTTAGTAAAAAAAGCAGAAATACCCGGAGGGATGTACACCAATATGGTTGCCCAGCTCAAACAGATGAATGCCATGGATATACTGGAAGATGCCATGAAACTGATACCCTCCGTACGCTTAGACGCCGGCCTTCCTCCCTTAGTAACGCCTACCAGCCAGATTGTAGGGGCCCAAGCTGTCAACTGCGCTCTCGATATAAAAAACGGCAAACCGATGTACACCAATGTGTCGAATCAGTTCGTGGCCTTGGTCAAAGGTGAATACGGAAAAACACCCGTGCCTGTGAAACCGGCATTCAGACTGAAAATAGCCAAAGTCTCCGAAGAAACACCTTACGATACGTCGAAGCATCGGATGCAGGAGAATCCGGTACTGACGGAATCGGGCGGTGTGAGATTAGCCGCGAATGAAAAGGAAATCCTGTTGCTGGAACTCTTCCCCTCCGTGGCCGTAACATTCCTGAGAAAACAGAAAGAAGCCCGCTTCCAGGCTTCCCGCCAACCTGAATCCGAACAGGAATGTATTGAGACAAAGCCCGAAACACCGGTCACCGGAAAAGTGGTCGTATCGCCTATGCCGGGAAATGTGTTCAAAATCCTCGTAAAACCGGGCGACCTCATTGTCCAGGGACAGGAAGTCGTGATACTGGAATCCATGAAAATGGAAAACAGCATCACTTCCGACTATGCCGGAACCGTGAAGCGTATCCTGACAAAAACAGGAGCCAACGTCCCGACAGGCGGCAGACTGATTGAGATTGAAGTCTGAAAGCGCACCAACCTGCCGGCATGAGCACAGAAATGGCTCCCGTCCGAAAAAAATCCGCTCCCGTCCGAAAAAAAACCGGACGGGAGCTATTTTTTCCCGGACGGGAGCTTGCTTTTTAACCCACATTGCAACTATAGCACCTAAAAACATAAAAAATCAATCAAAAATCAGCCCTATTCGGGCTATTTTTGTTGAGTAAAAGCCGTAAGTCACTGATAATAAGCAAGTGTATTTTTGGATTTTGCGTTTGTAGTGCACAGGGGGTATTGACAATCAGAGAACTATCAGCTACCTTTGCCGGCGTCATGTATTTCAGATCA
>JAISZA010000241.1 GCA_031269535.1 Tannerellaceae bacterium | reverse complement strand
GTCCGTTCCGGCTCGTTTTATTTTTATCTGTAGGGAAAATCCGGAAGTTTTTCCGGGCTGAAAGCCCTGTATATCCCAGCCCAGCGGCAACGCCCTGGGTTCCAGGATGAATATTCAATATTTTTTATTGAATCCTACACCCCCAAAAGATGCAGCCGGAGATTATCTGCGGACATCATTATGCTGCCCTTTCAGGGCGCCTACCGGATTATTCCATTTTATACCCAGGGCGTTGGAACCAGGGCTGGGATATAGGGGCTGAATAAAAAGTCCGGGCGGCGTCATTGCGAGGAGCGTAGCGACGAAGCAATCCAGTGAGTGCCAAGTATCCTGGATTGCTTCACTTCGTTCGCAATGACGCTTTTATTCAGCCCGGAAAAGTTCCGGATTTTCCCTACAGATAAAAATAAAACGAGCCGGAACGGACCAGGCATACCCCGTCCGCCTCATCCTGACAGCGAAAAGGGCTGAAAGCCCGGTATATCCCAGCCCAGGGCAACGCCCTGGGTTCCGGTATATCCCAGCCCAGCGGCAACGCCCTGGGTTCCGGTATATCCCAGCCCAATAGCAACGCTCCGAGGATAATTATACGATATGCATTAAAAAAATCAAGCGCCGGGCGCATATTTATAGCTCCTGTCCGAAAAATAATCGTAGTTTTGTGAGTCATTCTACATCAGGTAATATATGAAAAAATACAACTTTCTGGCTGTTGATATCGGGGCTACGAGCGGACGGGCAGTGGTCGGGACAATACGAGGCGACAAATTGGATATGAGGGAGGTACACCGCTTTCCGAATCATTTTACTGAGGTGCACGGCAAATACTTCTGGGATGTTTTCAGTCTTTACGAAGAGATAAAGAAGAGCCTGATTGCCTGCCGGAAAGAAGGGATCGGCCTGCATTCCCTCGGTATCGATACCTGGGGGGTCGATTTTGGTTATATCGGCAGCGACGGCTCAATCCTGAGCCTCCCCAGAGCATACAGAGACCCCTATACGGAGGGAGCGCCGGAAGAAGTATTCCGACTCATCCCGCGCGAAGAACTCTATCGGCTTACCGGCATACAAATCATGAATTTCAACAGTCTTTTCCAGCTCTACCGCGCCCGGCAGCAGGGATATGCGCCCCTTCAGGCAGCCAAGTATATTCTGTTTATGCCCGATCTGCTCACGTATATGCTTACCGGGCGCCCGGTCTGCGAATATACCATTGCTTCGACCTCGCAGATACTGAATCCGGTAACGAAAACATTCCACAGGGAACTGCTTTCGCGACTCGGGATAGACCCTTCGATCCTGCCCGAACCGGTGATGCCGGGCACAGTGGCGGGATACCTGACAGAAAGCCTGTCGCGGTCGCTCGATATGGAGCCTGTCCCCGTCATTGCTGTGGCAGGGCATGATACGGCCTCGGCGGTAGCGGCTGTCCCGGCCGTCGATCCGCACTTTGCCTACCTGAGCAGCGGAACCTGGAGCCTGATGGGAATCGAGACAGCGGAGCCTCTCATCACCGATGTTTCCATGCTTCATAATTTCACCAACGAGGGAGGAATCGAAGGCAGCACGCGCTTCCTGAAGAACGTAACGGGTATGTGGCTGCTCGAAGAATGCCGGCGCGAATGGGAGAAAAAAGGACGCTCGTACACCTACCCGCAAATCGTAGCTATGGCCAAGGCTTCCGGAGACTTCGCCGCCCGGATCAATCCCGACGATGCCACATTCGCCCATCCACCGTCGATGTGCGGGGCTATTACGGCATATTGCCGGATGAACTCGCAGCCCCTGCCGCAAACCGACAGCGAGATGGTGAGCCTTATCTTCCACAGCCTGGCAGACCGGTATAAAGAGGTGCTGGCCACACTGAAAGAGATCGCCCCTTTCCCAATAGAAAAACTGCATATCATAGGCGGAGGCTCGCGGAACACATTGCTCAATCAGCTGACGGCCGACGCAACGGGACTGCCTGTGATTGCCGGACCTGCCGAAGCAACAGCGACCGGCAATATCATGCTGCAGGCCAGGTGTGCCGGCTTAGTCAGCGACCGCTGGGAAATGAGACGGATAATCAGCTCGACCTTCCAACCGGAAATATGTAATCCTCATTAAAAAAACAAGATACCATGAAAAGAGAACAACTGATTGAAGCATCTTTCGCCGCTGCTGCCGAACGGTATATGCAGGTGGGCGTCCGGGCAGACCGGGCGCTGGAAAGATTAAATAACCTCTCGCTCTCGTTGCACTGCTGGCAGGCAGACGACGTAGGGGGATTCGAGAATCAGGGCGGAACGCTCAGCGGAGGCATCCAGGTGACCGGCAACTATCCCGGAAAAGCCCGGAATATCGACGAGCTGCGCGCCGATATCCTGGAAGCGACACGCTATATCGCAGGAAGACACCGGCTGAGCCTGCATGAGATTTACGGCGATTTCGGCGGGCAGGCTGTGGACCGCGACGAAGTAACACCGGAGCATTTCGCTTCATGGATTCAGTGGGCCGGGGAACATCAACTGAAATTAGACTTCAACAGCACTTCCTTCTCACATCCCAAGAGCGGCAACCTGACACTGGCCAGTCCCGAAGAGCCTGTGCGGCAATTCTGGATCGAACATACCCGGCGCTGCCGCTGGATTGCCGACACCATGGGCGCTGCACAAAACGACCCGTGCATGATGAACCTGTGGATACACGACGGCTGCAAAGAGATACCTGCCAACCGGATGCGTTACAGGCGTATCCTCGAGAAAAGCCTCGACGAAATATTCAGCACCCCTTATGAACACATGAAAGACTGCATCGAGGCAAAGCTCTTTGGCATCGGGCTGGAGAGCTATACCGTAGGCTCATACGACTTTTACCTGGGATATGGCGCCAGGAAAGGCAAAATCGTAACGCTGGATACCGGGCATTTTCACCTGACGGAGAGCGTGGCGGATAAAATATCCTCTCTGCTGCTGTTTACGCCTGAGATTATGCTGCACGTCAGCCGCCCGGTACGCTGGGACAGCGACCATGTGGTGATACTGAACGACGACCTGCTCGACCTCTCCCGCGAGATTGTCCGCTGCGACGCCCTTGAACACGTGCATATCGGCCTCGACTATTTCGATGCCACGATCAACCGTATCGGGGCGTATGTGATTGGTTGCCGGGCTACGCAGAAAGCGTTTCTGCAGGCGCTGCTCGAACCGGGTGCCTTATTGCAGAAATACGAAGACGAAGGCAGGCTGTTCGAGCGCCTGGCCCTCCAGGAAGAAGCCAAATCACTCCCCTGGAGCGCCGTCTGGGATATGTTCTGCCTCAGCAATGAGGTGCCGGTAGGCGAAGACTATATCGCCGGCATCGGGGCTTACGAACGAAATGTCACCTCTAAACGCTGAATGCTTTATGCCGGATATCATCATCGGTTTACTCATCATCGCTGCCGGAAGCCTGGGGCAGAGCAGCTCGTACGTGCCCATCCGGAAGGTCAGGCAATGGAGGTGGGAATGTTTCTGGCTGGTGCAAGGGATATTTGCCTGGCTGATTTTCCCCTGGCTGGGAGCTATGCTGGCTGTGCCGGCGGGAAACAGTTTCTGGACGCTCTATGCCGGTATCTCACTGAAAGGTCCCGTGGTATATGGGATGTTATGGGGTATCGGAGGACTCACTTTCGGCCTTTCGATGCGCTACCTGGGTATCGCCCTGGGACAGAGTATCGCCCTGGGCATGTGTTCTGCCTTTGGAACGATGATCCCCGCCCTGATGGACGATAGCAGCGCCCCGGGAGAAAAGAAATGGATGCTGGCGGCCTGTGTAGGCATTATGCTGGCGGGCATCGCAGTGATTGGATACGCCGGCAGTTTGCGCGACAAAGGACTCTCTGAGGAGGAAAAACGCAAAGCGATTCAGGATTTTGCCCTCACCAAAGGATTGCTGGTCGCACTACTGGCCGGAGGAATGAGCGCCTGTTTCAATCTGGGACTGGAAGCCGGAAAACCCATTGCCGAAGCAGCCCGGGCCGCCGGAGCCAACGAACTCTTCGCCCTGAACCCCGTCATCTTATTGGTGACGATGGGAGGATTCCTCACCAATGCCGCCTATTGCCTCTTCCTGAACCTGAAAAACCGGAGCGGAAGCGATTATTTCGCCACCACAGGAGGTGTTCTGCTGAATAATGTGTTATTTTGCGCCCTGGCAGGATTGCTCTGGTACAGCCAGTTCTTCGGATTGGGGATGGGGAAGACCTTTTTTGCCGGAAGTCCTGTCATGCTGGCCTTTTCGTGGAGTATCCTCATGTCGCTCAACATCCTTTTCAGCAACGGATGGGGCATCCTCCTCAAGGAGTGGAAAGGAGCAGACAGGAAGACTATCGGGGTACTTGCCATCGGGATGGCCATTCTGATATTTTCGTTGCTTTTTCCAAACTTAAACCCAATGATATGATACAAGACAATAAACGATTGATGGCGGAAATCGGCCGCATAGCCGAAGTGGCCGGCTACCTCTGGGAAAAAGGCTGGGCCGAACGAAACGGAGGGAATATCTCCGTAAACCTCACCGATACCCTCACTCCCGGGGAACTGGCGATGGAGCCTGTACAGGCCGGCATCGCCCTGCAGGAGCCTGCCGGAGAGCTGAAAGGAGATGTTTTCTACGTAACAGGTACGGGGAAGCGGATGCGCTACGTCGCCCAGGCCCCTTTTGCCAACGGCGCGCTTATCCGCATCGCCGGAGATGGAGCCTCGTATGATATCCTCGCCGAAAAACCTATACCCCCTACCTCGGAACTGCCCTCGCACCTGCTGATGCACAATTACCTGCGGGCTTCGGGACGGCAGACGAAGGTGGTGCTCCATACCCATCCCACCGATCTCATCGGGCTGACGCACTGCAGGCCTTATCTGGATTCGGATAAACTGACCCGCCTCCTCTGGAGCATGATTCCGGAATGCCGGATCATCGTACCGAAAGGTATCGGCATCGTCCCCTACGAGATACCCGGCACGCTGGCGCTTGCCCATGCGACCATCAGACAACTCAGCCGGCACGACGTCGTCTTCTGGGAAAAACACGGCATCCTGGCTGTAGGAGAAGATATCATCGACTGCTTTGATGCGATTGATACCCTGAGTAAGTCGGCGCAGATATTCTTCAGCGCCCGGGCGGCCGGTTACGAACCGGAAGGAATGAACGACCGGCAGCTCGACGACCTGGCGGATGCCTTTCAGTTGTAACTAATCGGTATCTATTTGCTCGATACGCAGAAAGGCTTTGGTCTGGAGCGCATTCTCCGGATTAGCTGCCAGCTTCGGATTAGGCGCTCCCATCATAAATGTCATGACATAAACAGCCTTGTCGCTTGCGTGGGGGGTACTCCATACATAGCGGCGCTGTTCGGGTGCTCCGTAATACACATCTTCATCTCCCCAGCCGGCAGTACTTTTTGATACGGCAGAATTGCCGTTCTCTTCGACGTTCCCATACCAGATTCCGGCCAAAGGCAGATAGAAAGCATTACTGCCCGTACCCTTGTAACCTGTTGTCCAGGATACGATCCCGTTCCATATAATCGTGACAGAGTCTGTATTACTCCGTATCTGGAGGTCTGCATTTTCCAATACCCCACCTTTGTCGATAAAAACCCTGACGGAAAAATCCCCGTCGGGAGAAGTGACAAACCTGTGATACCCCTCATACCCATTCTCTGAAGTGGCTACCAGAGGGCCTACGGAAGCAACGGAAGTGACGTTTGCATTTTGTACTTCCCCAACCGTTGCCTCACACCGATGGCCCCCGAAATCAATGGCAAAGGTGGCGCCGACAGGCGAATTGAATGCCGGAGTACCCTCTACATCGTAAACAAGCTCTCCGGCCCCGTATTCCAGGCGTCCGGCTTTCAGGCGCATCTTCAGGCCCGTATTCCCGGTAGAGCCGACCCAGTTACCGATGGAGTATTTCCCGCCATTGCCTCCGGGATAGGGAATTCTCATTAAGCCCGAATAATACACATCGGCTTTAAACGACGAAGGTTCGAGGCTGGCCCGCTCGCATATCAGACCGGATACAGCCGGAGCGATGGCAGTGGACGATTCGATGTTTTTCCATTCCGACCCGTTCCAGAAATAAAAACCTTCCGGCAGATTACCTCCCGTATTATAGACTAATAAGCTCGCCGGCTGAACGCTTATACCGCTTCTTAAAGCGTAGGTGGTGGATGGAAGTGAAATCCGTGGAATCAATATACCTTTATCTGCGGAAAAGACATCCAGCATGGTGGCCTCATCCGGTTGCAGCGTCCCGATGCCTACCTGGGCAGAAACATGCATGGCGATTAAGCCGGTTGCTACGAGTAATAGTTTTACTTTTTTGCTCATAATTGTCTGTTTGTTTCTGATTAATTGGCTTGTATCTGCTCTATTTTCAGGAAAACATTACAGTTTTCCTTGTTCCCGGAACCCGGCGCAGCCAGCATAAAGGTTAAATGATAAACGGTCTTATCCTTTACATCCGTCGTAGTCCATATATAGCTACGCTGTTCGGCTGTGGTGAAATATTCCGTTCCCCAGGTGCCGGGGCTGGGATACCATGTTTTGGACGGATGTAAAATGAATTGATTACCGGCCGTACCGTAAAGCACGGTTTTGGATGTAAGCCCATTCCACATAATGGCAACGCTATCCGGGGTATTATGCCTGATCTGAAGTCTTCCGGATGTCAAAGGATTGGTCTTATCCACAAAACACCTTACCGAAAATTTCCCGTCAAAAGAAGTGACCACCCGCTGATGTCCGGTGCCATCCGAAAGAGGTACCAAATCCCCTATGGAAAATGTAGAGGTCATGGTCGCACTCTCTGTATATCCTACCTTTGCTTCACCCGATTTATCCCCAAACACGATGGGGAAAGTGGCGCCCACGGGAGAGCCAGCCCCCGGAGTGCCTGTCACATCATACAGCAGGTATCCCCTCCCCGCTTCTAATCTCCCGGCTCTCAGGCAGGCTGTCAGGCTCGTATTCCCTGAAGTAGCCGCGATGTTTGCTCCGGCAGGATATTTCCCGCCGTTCCCTCCGGTATAAGGAACCTTCAATATACCGATATAGGGCTGGTGGGCTCTGAATGTCGGAGGCTCCAGAATGGCATGATTACATTCGAGTGTTGCTATCTGAGGAGCAATCACAGAAGACGACTCCAGATTTTCCCATTCCACTCCGTTCCAGAAATAAAAGCCCCCGGCCAGATCGACTCCGGTGTTATACACCAATAAACCCTTGGGTTGACCGGGCAAGCCGTCTAAATCAAACGTAATCGACCTGAGTTCAACCCGTGGTATCAACACACCTCTTTCTTGGGATGCTACATCTAACATGGCGGCAGGATCCGGCTTTTCCGTACCTATGCCTACCTGGGCAAAAGCCCGAACGGCGACGAAGGACATCGCCCATAATAAACTTTTCTTTTTGTTCATCTTTTTGTTTTGACATTATAGTTAAAAAAATAGCGTATAAACGGTCTGAAGAATGAATGAATCAATCAATCATTAAATCCGGTACAAATATACCACATTTATGTAATATATTCGCATAATTGTAGCTGTTTTGTGTAAATATATAATAAAATTGTATATTAGTTTCCCGCTTTAGTATAATAAAAGACTCAGAATAAGCAGAAGGGTATAAAGAAATACATTGCGCGCCGTGCGCCCGAGGGTCTGGTTGAGGGCAGCCCCCTGAAGGCGGATCAGCTCACGCCAGGTCGTCAGGAAAAGCACAAAAAAAGCAAGATACAGTAAACCCATCCACAAGGTAGCTTTCAGAAGCAGGGGAAGACTGAAAACAATAGCCAGCACACCATTCGCCAGGTAAAGAATACGACCGAAACGACGACCGAAACATACGATGGAAGTACGTTTCCCTGCTACCTTATCTTGCTCGTAATCACGGTAATTATTTACAATAAGAATATTCACGGATAAAAGGCCGGCCGATAACGACAACCAAAAGGAAAGCAGGCTGAACGAAAGCACCTGCACATAATAAGTAAAACAGACCGGGACAATGCCATAGAACAATAAGACGCACACATCGCCCAGCCCTTTGTATGCCAGGGGGAAAGGGCCTGCGGAGTAAGCCGGCACACATAAGGCGACGGCTATTCCGACAGGGAGCAACCACCAACCGGCATAGCAAAGTATCCCCAGGCCACACAGGCAGGCCAATCCCAGCGTAACAAAGGTAGCAGCCAGCATTGCCGGGGGAGTGATACGCCCACAGGCCACAGCACGGGCGGGGCCGAGACGGTCGGCCGTATCAGCCCCGTGTCTGAAATCAAAATAATCATTCGCGAAATTGCTGGCTATCTGCGCCAACAAAGCAACCAGCAGACAAAGCAGGGCCGGCACGGGGCGAAATGCAGCCTCGCGATAAGCCAGCGCACATCCCAGAAGCACCGGACTGAGGGAGGCTGTAAGTGTCTTCGGACGCATCGCTTCCAACCAGTAGCGCAGGTTTTTGTTGTTCGCTCCCATATTTTTACGCGACACGGTGGATGGCGATAGACTAAGCGCTTTTGTAATATCTTTTATGGTTATTTGACGTTTTTTCATTCCTGAATATATAATTGTCCAAATGTATTATTTTTTTTTGCCTTGTGCAAACCTTTGCGTTTTTTGCAGCGCCCGGCAAGCGCTCCCTGAGATATGGGATTTTTTATAATAAGCCTGTATATGAGTAAAATAACACTGATTCCTGATTGGTTGCCAATAAATGTTTAAATTTCTTCCATGATACTAAATATAGCTAATTCTGTTTCTTTTTAATGTTAAATTACGGTTTCCGGTATCTTACTGTCATTGTATTTTAAAGTTAATTCAGACAACTTTGATATTTTATAAAATAGATTATAC
>JAISZA010000193.1 GCA_031269535.1 Tannerellaceae bacterium | reverse complement strand
ACTAAGGATTATTTCCATGAACAGACAATGAGCGAAAGTTATAGACTTTCTTAAAATGCCTACTATAAGGGCGGCTTAACGGGTGCGACAATTTGAATTGCACCCTAAAATCGTTTAGTTTTGGTTATTTTTGAAATATATTGTAAGTTTGCTGTAAAATCCGAAATATTTTATACCCATGAGAAGAAGACAATTTATTCAGCGTGCAGGTGTTGCGGCGGCTCTTGTATCCGGAGGATTCGCTGCCTGTGCCTCGCCTGCCGGATTAAAGCCGGGAGAAGTGCTCCACACCGTGATTTTCGACCTTACCCATCCCATCGGATCAGCCGGAGCCGGGAAGTTTTTAACCGATGGATATGCTATCCTGACAAACATACCCGGAGTACATGATTTTCAGGTCTTCCGTCAGTGCAGTCCGAAAAACGACTACCAGTACGGCTTCTCTATGCGCTTTGAGAGCCAGGCCGACTTCGAAGCCTATACCGCCGACCCCAACCACACAAGGTTTGTAAGCGAACGCTGGGATACCGAAGTCACCCGCTTTCAGGAATCGGATTTCCAGACGATAACGGTATAATCCCCCGCCATGCGTGCCGAAATACTTTGTATCCTTGTCTGGCTGCTTGGCTGCTCCGGCTGTAAAGGACAGGGGAGTAATGCCTTTTCTTCGGCTGAGCCGGTTCGTATTCATCGTTTTGACAAAGCCTTGCTGCGCTTGATTGAGTCTGATAACGATGTGACGATACAGGGTGAGCTCTTGTGTGATTATCCGGAAATGATGGATGTCGTGGGGAAAGGTGTTCTGAATATGCCGACGCCAGAAACGCCCGGTTTTTTCGAACGATTGACCCGTTATTACTCCGAACCTACTCTGAAAGGACTCTACCGGGATGCCCTTGCGCTGTATGATTCCATCTCCGATATTGAGCAGCAATTGGGAAGCGCTTTTGCTTATCTCGGAGCCCATTTCCGCGAGATGCCCATTCCGCGGGTGTATATGCACGTATCGGGCCTGAATCAGAATGTCCTGGTAGCCGAACATCTTCTCTCTGTCTCCATCGACAAATACATGGGAAAAGATTACCCGCTTTACCAGCGTTTCTTTTACGACTTCCAGCGTGAGAAAATGCAGCGCGCCCACATCCTACCCGATTATCTGTCGGGCTGGCTCATGTCGGAGTATCCTTTTACCGAAAGAGAGGATGTCTTGCTGGACCGGATGATTTACGAGGGAAAGATAAAATACATCGTTTCTCAGGCCTTGCCGGCTATCCCTCCGCACGTACTGATGGGTTATACGGAGGAAGCCTATGCCTGGTGCGGGAAGAACGAACCGGAGGTATGGAAAACCATTGTCGGACGCAAGCACCTCTATACCCCCGACCTGATAACGACCCGTAAATACATCGAAGAGACGCCGGCTGCTTTCCTCGCCGAAGAGGCGCCCGGCTATATAGGGGTCTGGATCGGCTGGCAAATCGTCCGCAGATACATGGAAGAGACCGGCGCTACTCCGGCCATGCTGATGCAGGAGACGGAGGCGCAGAAAATACTGACACTATCTAAATACAAACCCTTTTGAAGGCTCCCGATGAATACGTATAAAGCCCTTTGCTTCTGGCCTGTCGTCTATGGCATATTGTTTGTTTTCCTGCAGACGTACAGTGAGTTTCACTTTTACTTCGTGGAGCAGAACCAGTTGTTTCAGAATACCTGGCCTTATGTGACAGAGCACCTGCTGCAACCGGGCGGATTCGCGCTGGTAGTCTCAGAGTTCCTGCTCCAGTTTTTCCTCTTCCCCAGAGCCGGGGCGGGGATAACAGCGGCCTTGCTTACCGCTGCGGGGTGGCTGGCCTATGGCATCACGAGGCGGATTGCGCCCGGCGCGAACCTGATGATAGCCTGCCTGCTGCCGGTCGTCACGCTGATGTTCGTCCATTTCGATTTCAATTACCAGACATACGGAACCATAGCTTTCCTGCTGGCAGAAGTTATGTTCTTCTTTGTTCTGGGGATAAAGCGCCCTGCGGGCCGTCTCATGGCCCACTTGTCGGCGGTAGCCTTGTTGTTTTGCCTTGCCGGGCCGGTCTTTCTGCTCTATGCAGCCCTGGCTTTGACCTCTCCCCCGATCCCTCCCCACAAGGGAGGGGAGAATACCACCTCATTCTTCTCCCCTCCCTTGTGGGGAGGGATCGGGGGAGAGGTTCTCCTGATCGGGATACTGAGTGTTTACTTTGCGCAGTATGGCGAATACCGCCATGCCTTCCTGCCTGATGGATATTATCATCTCAGTCTGCTACCCCGGAGTGTAATTTATTTCTCCTGGTGCTCCCTCTGGCTGCTTGTCGTGGCCTCTGCCAGGCTCAGACAGCAGGAACGAAAGAGAAGGCGATGGATAGAAAGCATCGTACAGATCGTATTCGTCGCTGCTTTGTGCAGATGGGGCATAGCGGAATACAGCGACAGGAAATCGTACCTGATGAAGGAACTCGACTATTACAGCCGGACAGAGCAATGGGACAAACTACTGAAACGCTGCGAGGGCACGCTCACCAATTACCTGTATATAGCTTACGTTAATCTCGCATTGCTGCAGAAAAGCGAACTGGGCGACCGGATGTTTGCCTACGACCAGCGGGGGCCTCAGGGCTTACTGGTCGATTGGAACAAGACGGCTTCTGTCTCCATTTTATTAAACGACCTGTATTTTGCCATAAACGAGACTGCACTCTCACAGGAAATGGCTTTCGAAGCGTATATCAGTACGATAGGCGAAGGGAATCCACGCGCCTTGAAGCGCCTGGTGCAAACGAACCTGATCTACGGCGCTTATCCCGTGGCAGAGAAATACATCTCCATCCTGGAGCATACGTTTGCTTATCGCGACTGGGCAAGGGCGCACCGCCGTTTCCTGTACAACGACGCCGAAGTCGGAAACGATCCCCTGCTGGGAAATAAACGCAGGTCGCTGAACCCCCATGCCTCTTTGTCGCTGATCGACGGCTTAGACGCCGAATTGCAAGGCATTGCCATAAGCAATCCTTCCGACCGGTCGGCCATCACCTGTGCCGGAGCCTTTTATCTGCTGGAGAAAAATATGGAAGGATTCCGGGCATGGGTGGAAAAGAATTTCGCTACGCCCGTCTTGCCCGTCCTGCCCCTTGCCTTTCAGGAAGCAATCATCATCCTGTCGGAAAAAGACCCGGATTACTGGCGGCGTTTCGGCGTTTCCGAAGCAGTGGCCGGACGCTTCGCCGAATACAAGCGGCAGATAGTGGAAGGCAACCGGAGCGGTAACAGCAACGCCCTCCCTTCGCTGATGCGACGCGCCTACGGAAATACGTATTGGTTTTATTATATGTTTAAATAATCTTCCGGTATGAAACGAATCTTCTCTCTCTTGTTGATTATCCCGCTGTTTGTCTCGTGTACCGGCACCGTGCCGGAGGGGAAAGCGAGCAGCGCTCTGCCCGGCATCGTCCCCGATTATGCGGGCGTCGTCGTCCCTCCCAATATTGCTCCGCTCTGCTTTGCACTGGCCGGGCCGGCATCGGAAGGTTTCGCTGTTTTCGAAGCCGGCGGCAGCAGGCTGACGGTCAAAGCCCGGAAAGGGAGTTTCCGCATCCCCGCCTCTCCCTGGAAAAGACTCCTGTCGGAGGCAAAAGGGAAATCCATATCCGTATCGGTATCCGCCCGTGCCGGAGGCGATGAATGGATACACTACGCGCCCTTTTATCTCCATGTGGCCGTAGAGCCGATAGACCCCTACCTCGCTTATCGCTTGATAGAGCCGGGTTACGAACTGTGGAACCGGATGGGTATCTACCAGCGTAACCTGGAAACGTATTCGGAAACACCCATCATTGAAAATACGATGAGCGGTAAGAACTGTATGAACTGCCATTCGTTCTGTATGCAAAATCCCGGCAAGATGCTCTTTCACATGCGGGCTACGTATCCGGGAACCTTGCTGACAGACGGCGACCGGATAGAGAAACTTAATACCCAGACGGAGCAAACCATCTCGCCCCTGGTTTATCCCTCCTGGCATCCTTCGGGAAGGTTCGTCGCCTTTTCGGTGAATCAGACCAAACAAGGATACCACCACCATGACCCCAACCGCGTGGAAGTCTTCGACGAAGCCTCCGACGTGGTCGTTTATGATGCGGATAAGCACGAGATCATCACCACCTCAGCCCTGTTCTCGCCCGATGTATTCGAAACATTCCCCACCTTCTCTCCCGACGGAAAGACGCTCTATTTCTGTAGCGCCCCTGCGCAGCCGATGCCGCAGTCTTTCAAAGAAGTAAAGTACAGCCTTTGCTCCATTGCTTTCGATCCGGTTTCGCAAACTTTCGGCTCTGTTGTGGATACCTTATATCAGGCGGCAGAAGGAGGGAGAAGCGCTTCTTTCCCGCGCGTATCGCCCGACGGCAGATACCTGCTCTATACCCTTTCGGGCTACGGTAATTTCTCTGTCTGGCACAAAGATGCGGATTTGTATATGATCGACCTGGCCGATGGTACGAACCGCCCGATGGACATCCTGAACTCCGACGACGTAGAGAGCTATCATTCCTGGAGTAGCAACAGCCGTTGGATTGTCTTCAGCAGCCGGAGGACAGACGGGCTTTACACACGTCCCTTCATAGCCTATATAAACAGCGAAGGAAAGGCCTCCAAGCCTTTCCTCCTGCCTCAAAAGGATACGGGTTTTTACCACCGCTTCATGAAATCTTACAATATCCCCGAGTTTATCACAGGTAAAGTAACAACCTCAGGCCGTAAGCTGGCGCTGAAAGCGAAAAACACCCCCGACACCAACCTGACGTTTAAAAATGCTGCACCGCTCCGCTAAAACGAAAGCTGTTATCCGGAGCTTCTCTATCTTACTTTACGTTTCGTAAAGTACCAGCTAATCACTTTCTTCGACATCTCTGCCGCCATTCCAGGATATTTATCAGATATGTTCGTCGTTTCGTTCGCATCTTTTTTGATATTAAATAACTCAAGATTCGTTCCGTCAGCATTTACCAACACCTTCCAGTCGCCCCGGCGTATGCCTAAGTGCGGGCTCTGATGATGTGGCTGAGGTGGACGACCAAAGAACCGGTTACGGCCAAAATCCCACATAATATCTTTTTTACGATGTTGTGCTTTGATGCCTAACAACGACTTGCTCATATCTTCACCACTATAATTGAACCCCTTCGGCATCTTTGCGCCGGTAATCGCGCAAAGCGAAGGAAAAATATCCACTGAACAAACTACGCTTTCATCTTCTGTTTCACCACCTTTTATCTTTGCTGGCCAACTGATGATGAAAGGCATCCTTATCCCTCCTTCATACAGACTGACTTTCGAACCTCTCAAGCCATTCGTACGGATTTGGTCGAATGTAGGCAAAGCCCCATTGTCGCTCGTAAAGATAATCAACGTATTTTCCAATATTCCCAATTTTTCCAGCCCAGCTACAAAACGTCCTATCTGCCTGTCATATTCTTCAAGTACAGCAATGAAATTAGACTGGCTTACCCAACTCATTTTGTCATCGAAAAAATCTTTCTGAGGAATCCAGGGGTCATGCATATCATCCGGCCAAAGATTTACAAAACAAGGGTTGTTCTTGTGGCGCGACAAGAAATCCAAGGCTTTATCAACAAAATATCCTGTGCGTTCCCAACGTTTGATACTGTCCTGCTTGCTCCAAATCCAATTAGACGCGGTTATCAGCTTGTCAGGATCCGGACTTTCATAAGTCGATACATATTCATCGAAACCATAAAGAGGTATCTGTGGCGCATCATCCACATCACGTCCACCACCCATATGCCATTTGCCTATATGAGTGGTTGAATAGCCTGCATCTTTCAGTGCTTTAGCCATAGAAGGAGCTGACGCATCCAGATAATCAACTTGCTCGCATTTCGCATTCCCTGCCCTTTCATGCAAAAAAGTATTCACTCCCCACTCTGTGGGGAACATTCCGGTAGTCAGAGATACCCGCGAAGGAGAACTTACAGGAGATGCAGTATAATAATGATTGAATTTAAGTCCGTTTGCAGCCAAACGATCTATGTTGGGAGTCGTAGTCCAACCGCTGTTGTAACAAGATAGATCGCCTATACCCATATCATCCGTATAAATAATCACTATATTGGGTTTCTCCGCAGCTTGTGCAGAGCATGTGGATGCAAGTCCTGCAAAGCCCCAAAACCATGTTTGTTTCATAATCAACGATGCATTAATTCATGTTGTAGCAGACGCATAAAGTAACCTCCAACAACGGAACGAGCCTGAAAACCTCGTTGCTTGGCCGTTGAAGTGAAATACCAATCGCTCATCGGCACACGTGAAGGTGTTTCGTCAACATACTTCCAGACCCGTTGCATCAAAGCGTCAAAATGTTCGGCAGAATCTGTCAGGCAGGCTGTCCAGAGAATCCAATCAGACTTAGTATAGTCCTCACGGTTATCCAGAGGCAAGCCGTACACATTCTGTTTGGTCAGATAGTACGCTAATTCTTTCTCGGCAATATCTTTCGGAAAGATATTCAATCCCAACATTCTGTCCCAAATCAGATTATACTTCTGGCTCCAGGTTCCGGGCTTATCGAAAGCCAGGCGGTAATGGTCGCCGTCGTCTGCCATTTTTATCCATTTGGAAGCCATTTCATGGGCAGTATCCGTGTATTGGGAAGCAATCTCTTTTTTACCCAACATCTCCGCCAGCTTCCCATAACAGGCTATACCTTCTATTGCTTTGACCGAAAGGTTCGCATTATGGGCGAAATGGCCGGCAAAGTCATCCGTGCAAAGCTGGTTGGCAGGGTCAAGCCCTTCTTTCAACAGATAATCGGCCCAGGTGGTCAGCACATCCCAATGTCTGGCAGCATAGTCTGCGTTTCCTTCCATCGTAGCGACAGCTGCCGTCAGTATCAGCATATTCCCACATTCTTCCACGGGCATGTCTCCTCCGTAAGTCTGTCCGTTAGCTAAAGGATAAGTACCTACGTCATGGGCGGGAAAAGGCTTCTTCCATTTTCCGCTCTCACTGAAATAAAATATCGGGTTCAACATACCCTTCAACAATTCAGGATTATAAAGCAGGAATAAGGGAGCGGAAGGATAAGTGACATCCACGGTGCCAATCGAACCGTTACTGAAATTTTCTTTCGACAGAAAAAGAAGATTCCCCTCTTTATCCGTCACTAATTTATGAGCGGCAATTGCCTGCCGGTAAGCCAAAGCGCATAGTTCGGCATATTTCTGTCCTCCCGCTTCCACTGCGTCTTTCATCAACTGTGCATCCCATTGGCTGCAACGTTCCATAATGTCAGCATACGATCGAAATCCTTTCGAGTAAGCAGCATAAACGTCGGTTTTCCCGTCCCGTTTCCAGTAAGGCAGGAGATTCTCACCAAAATATTGGATGGAATACAGGTCATCGTATCCTATCAAAAGATAGCCGCTACGGTGTTTTGAGGATACTTTGCCCAAGTTGTCCATATAGGAAAGAACAGTCATCTGCTGCTGCATGTTGGAAGAAATACTATCGCCGAGATTCATCTTTATTTCATCAGACTTCTTGCCGGCCAAATAAAAATATCCCCAATCAATGCGGACATCATCCCCTTTCTTCCCCAAAACAGCTTGTTCTTCCGTCCCGGTTTTTAAATAAACCAATCCTTCCTTTTCCACTTTCCCAAAAATGACTTTCTGTGATTCTGTATGGACCGCCCATTGAGGAGTGGCCTCCAGATAAATCTGCACTTCATGTGATTTTCCGTCGATGGCACGAACCTGATAGGTAATATAATTATAAGGAGAAGCCATCACGTCCAAATCATCCATTAGGAATGGGGCAGTAAAAATAACATCCAGCCGGATGCCTCCACACTCAAACGTATAAAAGGTCTGGGTAGGCATTACTACCGCAGCCGTCTGCGTTGCAGCCAATCTGAAAAGAGCCTCATCGGTAGTTTCTTTTTTTTCATTTCCCAGAAAACGGTAGGATTTGTCATCCACCCGGACGGCTCCTGTCAAGGAATGTTCTTTCCCTGTCCAATGTTGTACCACATTTTCATTCAGCTTATCCGCAAACGACCAGGCGCTCGTGTAAGGGTCAATGGTCACTAAAGGATAAGCAGGAGCACGCAACGAATTATCCACTGCTGGGGCATACACCGTCCCTTCTTTCATCGGTTGACAAGAGTTCAAGACGAGAGGGAGACACGTTAAAAAAGCACACAATTTTCTCATACGCATATTCTTTATTAATTATTGAAATGATAATTATGCGGATTTCCGGTTTTTATTAATAACCATCATTTTGTTTCAACAAAGGGTTCGCATCGATAGCCGATTGAGGAATCGGAAAATAGACATGGAATTCCTGAGCATTTTTAATTCCACGCTTTTGTGCATTTGTAATAAAACGCCCTCTGCGAATTAAATCACGCCTCCGCTTGCCTTCGTACCAAAACTCCCACTTGCGTTCATCCAGTATCTGATTCAGCAGCTTTTCTTTATCTCCGGAGAAGTCGCTCAGATTAAGGTCTTCCAGCCCAGCTCTGTTTCTGATTTTATTTATCAGATCAACCACATCTTGGTTGGGACCGGACAGTTCATTCATTGCCTCAGCTTTTGCTAACAAAATTTCCGCATAGCGGACAAACGGAAAGTCATTTCCATGCTGGTCCGCATTAGCCTCAGGATCGGGTGGATATTTGATACCACGAATATTCCCTTTATCATTCGTCGTATTATCTTCCAAAAGATCAATTGTCTGACCATTTGTATTCACATATTTTGTCAGAATACGGCCTTTGCGCTGGTCTTTCTCGTCAAAACTATCGTAGAAAGACTTGTACATGCGGTAATTGGAAGCATAACTCGACCATTGGGTATTGACTACCCCATCGATATAACCATCCAGACCCATCTTTAGATCCGTAGGCCAGGCTGTTGCCAGCGTATAATTACACGCTCCACTATTGGCCAGGTGTGAAAAGATGAGCATAAATTCCGTATTCCTTTCATTTTCTATGGCAAACATCGCATTATAATCATCACAGAGCTTATATTTACCACTCGTAATAATGTCATCCGCTACATCCATGCACTTCTGCCACTGATGTGTATTCAAATACCACAAACAAAGCAGTCCGCGGACACTTCCTCTGTTCACACGGCCATAGGCAGGCTCTTCGCCTTCCAAATAAATATCCTCCAGAATCTCCTTAAACTCAGTCTCAATGAAAGACTTAAAATCATCTTCCGAAACACGGGGCAACACATCCGGGTCATCAATGCTCTGCCGGATAGGCATAACTCCATATTGCTCCCACAAAGCATAGTAGGCCCAGACACGCATAAAACGTGCTTCCGCAATTAGTTGCCTGCGTTCGGTATCACTGTTGAAACCACTTGCGTTTGGAGCATTAGCCAGCACGATATTGACATCCCGGATTATCTGCCATAAATTCATCCAGTCGAAAGCCTCCAATGTGTTGGAAGGATCCCAGTTGAAATTGATCAGAGGGGTGGCAGTACCTTCTTCTCCACCACCTCTCTGCCACAATATATCGGCGGTCATCTCTCCACGCTTTACCGTGTTTCTTGAACTGTTATTCTTTCCATAAGCATCGGCCAACACGGATTCTAGTCCGGATTTCTTCGAGAGTAACGAACTTTCTGTAAACTCCGACTTCACAGGTTCTTCCAAAATATCTTCACAGCTCTGGTTAAATATCAAAACAACCATAAATAATAAATAAGCTGCTATATGTTTATTCGTTTTCATATTCTTTCATTTAATCAGTTTTACTACTATAAATCAAATTTCACTCCAAACATAAATGTCCGGGTACTCGGATATGTATTGAAATCCATGCGGAAATTGACATCGCTGTTCGAGTTTAGTGTCGGATCAAGGCCGATATAATCGGTAAACACATGTACATTCTCAGCAGTTGCATATACCTGCAAAGAATGGATATGCTTTGAGAACTCAGGGAATGTATAGCTCAAACGGATGGTTCTCAAACGAACGTAAGAGGCATCCGACAACGTGCGGGAATTAACCACCTTGCGACCTTGTGCCAACGGAGTTACAAACGACGGATATTCATTGGTCGGATTTTGCGGAGTCCACCGGTTTAAATATAGTTCGGAGAGTTTGTTACGGCGGAAACTCAGCGGAAAGTAGTTGTCAATCAGATTACCATTCAGCATTTCAACACCTTGCACGCCGTCAAGGAATATAAACAGTTCCAAATTCTTATAACTCGCAGTATTACCAAACGACCAGGAGAAGTCAGGGAAAGAACTACCCAGCACCACGCGGTCTTTGTCATTGATATAGCCATCTCCATTCTGATCCACATATTTCAATTCACCGGGGACATAAGCCTCTTTCATCTTGCTAAAATCATCATTTTCCTGCCATACGCCGGCTACCTCCCAGCCATAATAGGCGTTCAATGGATAGCCCGGCTTGCGGATGGCAACCTGTTCCACATGAGTGTACCCGGCGCCGATAATAATTTCATCTACACTGCCCAGGTCTTTCACTTCATTCGTGATGGCAGAAAACGTGATGTCGGAAGTCCATCTGAAATCTCTCGCATGCACATTAACCGTATTCAGGAACAGCTCGAACCCACGATTGTCGATACGTCCAATATTGGAAAGTTTACTTGAATATCCAGTGGTCTGGTCAACAGGTAACTCCAGCAACATATCCGTAGTCCTCTTCCAAAAATAATCAATACTTCCGTTGATACGGTTACTGAAAAGACCGAAATCCAAACCGACATTAAACTGGTCTGTCGTTTCCCACTTCAAATCTGCATTCGGCATTTTGCTGGGCTGGATACCGTTTACTTTTGCACCTCCCCACACACTTGCATTGCCAGAACTATAAGTGCTCAGTGAAGGATAATTACCGATGTCCTGATTACCGGTACGCCCCCAACTGGTACGAAGTTTCATCGAGGAAACCGCACGAAGGTCTTCCATAAACGCTTCGTTGGAGAGCTTCCATGCCACAGCAGCAGACGGAAAATATCCGAAACGGTTGTTCTTTCCAAAGCGTGAAGAGCCGTCAGCCCGGAAAGTTGCAGTCAACAGATAGCGGTCGTTCAACGAGTAGTTCACACGTCCGATATAAGAGGCCAGCCTATGACCCGTGGCGGAGTTGTTCATCTGATAAGTAGTTTGTGTACCTGCAGCCAGATTATTAGCACCTAACGACTCGTCCGGGAATGAAGCCGAGCGCATATTCATATTCGTATTGCTGAAACGCTGGTAACTAAGTCCGAACATGGCACCAAAAGAATGATTACCGATAGTCTTGTTGTAGTTTGTTATACCCTCAATGATATAGTTACTCTTTTCTCCATTCTGGTTAGAACCAACTCCGCCGTTATCCCGTCCGTATTTCGCTATGCTTGAGATGAAGCTCTTGCGGTTTTCGTTTAAGATATCCGCACCTAAGCTCAGTTTGGCAGACAAGTCTTTGGTGATGTGATATTCACCGTAGGCGGATGTCAGAAACCGGTAACTGTCTGAATAGGAACGCATACCTTCCAGAATGGCGACCGGATTATCTATTGTAAGTGAGCTGGCAATCATATAAGTGCCGTCTTCTGACCTTACCGGAAGAGTAGGGTCATAGTTGTAAGCCGAATACAGTGTGCCGGATGTTTCGTTTACGGCGTAACCATTAGCTGCATACTGGTCTTTTACATATGAACCTGTCACATTCATACCTATTGTCAGTTTGGAACTGATGTCCGATTTCAGGTTCAGACGACCTCCCCACCGCTCAAAGCTGGTATTCTTTACAATACCGTCCTGCCTGGTATAGTTCAAGGAAGCATAATAAAAGGTTTGGGAAGTTCCACCGGAGAAAGATAACTGATGTTCGTGTGTGGTAGCACTGCGGGTCACTTCATCTTGCCAGTCAGTACCTGCGCCATTATTGGCGATGTCACCTACCCGGCTGGCTTCATCACCACCACCTTCATCAATGATTTCATTCAAGACACGCTTGTAATCGGCCGCACTTAACAGATTCAGTTTACGGGCAGGACTTTGAATGCCTACCAAACCCGAATAACTGACCTTTATCTTCTCTGAAGAACCGCTGCGGGTTGTTACCAAAATCACACCATTGGCGCCTCTTGAACCGTAAATAGCTGTTGCCGAAGCATCTTTCAGAATCTCAATAGACTCAATATCTGCCGGATTGATGGAAGAGATTGGATTACGTGGAGTGCGATTGCTGTTAAAACCTACAATAGAGCCTTGCTCTATAGCCCGTGAATTGTCAATAGGGATTCCGTCAATCACATACAACGGTGATACTCCCGCATTGATGGAACTCGCTCCACGGATGTTAATGGAAAATCCTCCGCCCGGCTCACCACTGTTCTGAACTACGTTTACGCCTGCGCTCTTGCCCAACAGCATCTGGTCAATGGAAGTACCGGCTCCTTCTTTCAGCTCATTTATTTTGATGGAAGATACGGAACCGGTAATATCGCTCTTCCTCATCGTGCCATAACCTACAACCACTACTTCTTCCAGTGCCTGAATATTTTCTGCCAGAGTAATTTCAACAACGTTTTTTTCTTTAACCGGAATCTCTTGTGGATTATACCCGATATAAGAAACAATTAATACAGCATCGTGGGATACCTCTAATTGGAAGCGTCCGTCTATATCCGTAATATTTCCGTTGATAGTGCCTTTTTCTACGACATTCGCTCCGATAACAGGCTCTCCGTTGGCGTCTTTTACGACCCCTGTAATTTTTTTATTCGTGGAAACGGATTGGGTTTGCTCTCGGATGATTATGTGACCATTAGCAAATGTGACCGAACAGTTTGCCCCTTTCAAAAGCTGATCCATTACATTCTTGACATTCGATCTTTCGGGAATATTGCGTATGACTTGCGAATCGTTTACTTCCGAAACATTGTAATCAATAAACAGACC
>JAISZA010000148.1 GCA_031269535.1 Tannerellaceae bacterium | reverse complement strand
CCCCCCCCCCCCACCGCCCCCCCCCTCCCCACCACCCCACCCTCCCACCCCACCACCGACGTAGTCAACTGCACTCATCCAGAGCGAGCATCCGGGATTGCTTCGTACCTCGCAATGACGATGCGACAATTTGAATTGCACCCTAAAGGATTTGTTTATAAGATATAATTGATAAGATTTGATTATACTTCGCGCGGGAGGCTGCATATCTGCGGACATCATTAAGCTGCCCTTTCAGGGCGCGTACCGGATTATTCCGTTTTATACCCAGGGCGTTGCCCTGGGCTGGGATATACCGGGCTTTCAGCCCGGAAAAACTTCCGGATTTTCCCTGCAGATAAAAATAAAACGAGCCGGAACGGACAGCCATACCCCCGTCCGGTTTATTCCCGGACGGGAGCGGATTTATTCCGGACGGGAGCAGGACGACACACAATCCCCCATAGACTTTTAACGAAAAAATCTATGGGGGAATGTCGGGAAATAAACGTTACAAAAACCTGGATTGCTTCGCTTCACTCGCAAGGACGATGTAGTCAAATGCACCCGAGTTAAGAATTGGGGGGGGATGGGGTTAAGTTACGAGTTACGAGTAAAAGGAGTCAAAAGACGGCTGTTCAGCTGAAAACTAAAAAACTTGTAACTCGTAACTCTTTTTACTTGTAACTTGTAACTCGTAACTCGTAACTTTTTTCTACGTGATTAATGAACGTTTGTACGTGTATCCCACCACATTTGTTTACCCCAGAAGTCATCTATTACGTCGGCTTCGAAGGGAGCATTGTTTGCCTTGTTCAGGGTGCGCTCCTTGTCGGGGTACGGAGAGCGGAAGGGCGGATTGTTGTGGTTGGTGTAGCGGGCGGCGCGGCCGGGGGCGATGTAGTTGTTCTCCGGTACGCCGGTGCGGCGGTACAAGGACCAGCCTTCCATGCCTTGCTTGAAGAGGGCTACCCATTCTTCGTACCAGATTTGTTTCTTGTCGCCGCCGAACTTGCCGGCACCTGCCAGGTAAGCCTCGGCATCGGCTGTGCTGACACCGTTTTCCTCCATCGAGAGTTTGATGGCCGTGTTATAGGCCTCCTCGGTCGAGATGCCTCCCGTGTTATAACCCAGAGCGGCCGCCTCGGCAATGTGGAAGTACACCTCGGAAGCTCGGTAGTAGGGCGAGAAGCCGCCCAGGTCGATGCCGTAGCGCTCTCCCCATACGGAGTAGTTCTTGGCCGGTGGGTTGCTTCCGGCGCCGATGATGTAGCCGCGGTAGAGGGGCCGGCCGTCGTCATAGTCGCTGTCATCCGGCATCTGGCTGCTGGGAGTAGGGGTGAAGTAGATGGAGATGCGCGGGTCGTTGCGTTCCAGCATGTGGTCTACAAGGAGGTCGGAGGCGCAGAACTCCGTCTTGCGGGTGCGGTAGGCATCGGCAATAGGCTCGTAGCGCGTATTGTCGTTGGCATCCCACCAGAAGAAGGCGTTGTTCTCATTCTCGTCTATGAGCGGGTAGCGGCCGGGGTTGCCCAGGATTTCCTCTACGTGCTGTTTGCCCAACGGGCTGACTCCGGATATGCGGAGGGCCATGCGCAGGCGGAGGGAGTTGGCAAAGCGGCGCCACTGCCCGGTGTTGCCGTGGTAGAGGAGGTCGCCGCCGCTGATGTCGTCGTCGCCGCCGCCGTCGGCAAAGCGGTCGCCGACTTCTTTAGCCAGCGCGATGAGGGCGGGATAGATATCCTCCTGCGTATCGTAGGTAGGAGTCAGGACGCCTTCACCCATCTTCACGGCATCGGAGTAGGGGATGTCGCGCAGGCGGTCGGTGGCAATCTGCATCACTTCCACTTCCATCGCCTTGGCAGCCAGTTCGAGATTGACCAGGCCTTCTGCCTGGGCGATAGACTGTATTTTCCGCAGGTTGATCAGCGTGCGGTAGATGTACGACCAGTTGCTGTCTTGCACGCCGGCGCGGAACTGGTAACGGGCTTCGTCTATATAGCTCATCTTGGCAACATAGCCGGCAAAGGCGCAAGGCTCGTCGAGCATGAACCAGCGGTCGTAGAAGCGGGCCGAGGTGTGCCAGATAGTCCAGGCAAAGAGGTTGTCGACGGGCACTTCAGCCGGGTTGTCGGGGTCGGTATTGATCTTTTCGAAATCGTCTGTGCATCCTTGTAAAAGAAATGCGGCGGCCAATACCACGGTGATAAATATATTTTGAATATGTTTCTTCATTTTCTCTATTCTTTTTCTTGTTAAACATAATTAGAAAGTAAGACCCAGTTTGAGACCGATGCTACGGGTGGGCATGTGGGCGTTCGATTCGAAGCCGACGCCGGCGTTGCCGGAGCCTGTAGTAGATTCGGGGTCGAGCTTGATCAGGTTGGATTTATGTCTCCAGAGCATGGCAAGGTTGTTCCCGATGAGGGATAGCCTGGCGCCCGATATGTACTTTGTCCGCACCAGCAGTTTTTGCGGGAAAGTGTAGGTGAGGTAGGCCTCGCGCAGCTTGAGGTACGAGCCGTCCATTACGGCAAGTTCCTTGATGGTGTAGAAGAGGCCGAAGAGGTCTTCGGCATTGACGGCTACGTCGTTTATCTGTCCGTCTGCCGTCTTGAAGACCCGGTCTGTCAGGGCGTTCTTGCCGGCTATGACGCCGTTCTCGCGGATATCGCCCTCGGCGGTAAAATCATAGATACCGGTGTAGGTACCGAAAGACTGGGATACGGAGAACAGATCGCCGCCCATGCGGAAATCGAGCAGGAAGCCCAGCGTCCAGTTCTTGTAGGAGAACTCGTTGTTCCAGCCGGCTATCCAGTCGGGCGTTACGTCGCCGATTTCCTTCGACGTCTCGTAAACCGGGAATCCGTCTTCTACAAGGATGGAGCCGTCTTCGTTATACACAAAGCCGGTGCCTGTCAGCGTTCCCCAGGATTTGCCGGGGATGGCCAGGTTGGTGGTGCTCCATTCGCTGCCCAACTGGAAGGATTCCAGTGGCTGTCCTGTGTTGGGGTCTGTGTACAGTTCGACGATTTTGCTGCGGTCTCTGGCCCAGTTCAGCGTACTGGTCCAGTTCAGACCCTGCGGATTCTTGAGGATGTCGGCGGAGAGTTGGATTTCCACGCCCTTGTTGGTGATTTTCCCGGCATTGATCAGCATGGAGGTATAGCCGGAAGCCGGCGAGGTGTTCACTTCCATGATCTGGTCGGTCGTTACCTTATCGTAATAGGCGAAATCCAGACGAATGCGGTTGCGGAGCAGACTGGCTTCTACGCCGATTTCCCAGGTCTTGACGTTTTCAGGTCGCAGCCCGGTGGGCGGGTAGATATAGGGCAGGCTGAAGAGGGTCGTGCCGTATATGCCTGTCGTTTCGGAGCGGTAATAGCTGCCGCTTCTGTACGGGTCGGTAGCCGAACCGATCTGTGCCCATCCGCCGCGCAGTTTGAGGTAGTTGAGCAGGCCCGGCTCCGTGATGAAGGAGAAAGTCTCGGTCGGTATCCAGCTGGCGCTGACGGATGGATAGAAGAAGGCGTCTTCTATGGTCGAATCCCAGTCGTTGCGTGCGCTGACGTCCACATAGAGTTGATTTTTCCAGCCCAGCGAAACGTTGCCATATACCGAATTGGAGCGGCGGTACTCATGGTTTTCCTCTGCGTAGGGACTGCCTGCTACGTTGCTCACGGTATAAACCCCCGGAACGGTCAGTGCGTTCCCTCCGATGGCTTTGATGTGGTAGGCGTAGTCGCGGTAGTTGGCCCCGGCGATGGCGCTGACGTTGAGCGTCCCGAACTGCTTGTTGAAGTAGCCGATGAAGTCGGCATTGATTTCGCCCGTGTGGCGGCTGTAATCACGGAAGTATCCGTCGGGATAGTCCGGGTCGCGCTCGCGGTTGGAGAGCTGGTCGGAGCTGAATACGTCGATACCGAGGCGGCCTTCGAACTTCAGCCAGTCGGTCGGCTTGTACCAGAGGGAGGCTTTGCCGAAGGTACGGTCGCGGTTGTATTTGTTCAGGTTGCGGTAGGCTATGTAGTAAGGGTTGGAGTGGTATTCCTGTTGCCAGTTATAATAGTCGTCCCCTTCTTTTTCCTGCCAGTGCTCCTTGAGGTCCTTCATATCTACTTGACGGCCGAACCATTGCAGCAGCGACTGCATCGGGTTGGTGGCGTTGTAGCCCGTGCCCGGCAGGTTGTTGCTGGTGGTGCGGACGTAGTTGGCGGCGAGGTCGAACTCGATGTATTTGTTGACGTTGAAGACGCTGTTGATCGAGGCCGAGTAGCGTTGCAAATCTACGTTAGGCGACGTACCCGTCTGTCCGCGGTACCCGATCGAGGCGCGTGTGGTGGCATGCTCCGAAGCCGAGGATAAGGAGAGGGTATGGCTCGTAGAACTGCCCGGCTGGAAGAAGTCACTGATGTTATTCGGGTTCGACACCCAGGGCGTAGCCTGTCGGACGCCGTTGACCACCGGGCTGTTGAACTGCGGCAGTTGCAGGCCGATGTCTAAGCGGGGTCCCCAGGATTCATCCGCGTTGTCGTTCACTCCAGAGCCGTAGCCATCTACATACGAATATCCGTATTCGCGGGCGAAGTCGGCATAAGAGCCGGTATAGCCGCCGGCCTGTGCCTCTTTCCAGTCGAATTCCGAAGCGTAGTAGCCCTGCCCGTACTTGTTCTGCAGGGGCGGCAGGCTATAGACCTGATCGACGGTGAAGTCTCCGTCGTACGACACGGTGGCGCCCTTATCTCTCCTGCCCTGCTTGGTGGTGATGAGGATAACGCCGTTACCGGCCCGCATCCCGTAGAGGGCGGCCGATCCTCCCTTGAGTACGGAGATAGACTCGATGTCGTTGGCATTGATGTCGTTCAATCCGGAGCCAAGGTTTATGGTCGAGCCTGTCGCATTGTCGTTCGTCACAGGCACGCCGTCCACCACGATCAGTGGCTGGTTGTTGCCGAAGGAAGAGTTACCGCGGATGACGATATTTTGCGAAGCGCCCACCTGTCCTCCCTGCGAGGTAATCTGCACTCCGGCGATCTTGCCGGATAGCGAGCTGGCCACGTTTATCTGCCCCCCTTGCGTAAGGCTTTCCGATTTCACTTCCTGCATCGCATATCCCAGCGATTTTTTCTCTCTCGAAATCCCCAGAGCCGTAACCACGATTTCGTCGAGTGTCTGAGTGTCCGGCTGAAGTATAACGTACAGATTGGGCGCTGCCGTCACTTCCTGACTTTGCATCCCGATATAAGAGATGACCAGGGTCGCGGCTCCGGCGGGCATATCCAGAGAGAATGTACCGTCGAAAGCCGTGATGGTTCCCGTTGTTGTCCCTTTGACAATAATGGATGCACCAATAACAGGCTCATTATCTTCAGCCGAAATAACGGTTCCGTTTATCCGGGTCGTCTGAGCCGTCACAAATCCTATGCCTGCGATGAGGCATAATAAAAGATAAGTCAATCGTCTTTTCATTTCATAAATACTTTTTTAATTAATAAATAAACACACTATTTTAAGCATAAGCCAAACGTTTACAGTGGCACAGAAATAAATGGGAAGCATAAAAAAAACGGCCTGACTTCTTTAACAGGAAGAAGCCCGGCCACCCTTGCATATACAATAACGCATAAGTGTATCTGTATGATTCAGACACTCTTTTATATACTTACACACTTGCATGGACCTGAGCCCTATTATCAATCGAACGCAAATATACTAAGATATGTCTTAACATTGTGCACGAATTATTATATTTTTTTATTCAAATAAAAAAAGGAGCACTCTCACGAGCGCTCCCTTTCTGTTAATGTACAGGTTAGTGTGTCTAAATATTCGATTGATAATATACCCTGTACATTCGTTCTATTGTATTACCTATACTATTTTTACTCAGTACATTCATCTCTTACCATCCTGCATTTTGCTGGCCGGCTAAGGTCGGATTGCGGATGATATCATTCACCGGTATAGGCCAGACGAATCGCTTGTCGGTATAAGGGATAAAGCGTCTGCTGGCAGAGTACCACTCTTCCTTTACTTCCCCGTTGACAACAAATGCGCCTTTGCCCCGGGCATTCGAATATTCTATCTTGGCCGGAATCCCTCCCGAAGGCAGCAGGTCGTCGGTTGCCAGGCGGTGAATATCTTCCCATCGCCGTCCTTCTCCGTGGAACTCGATGCGCCGCTCCCAGAGGATTGCTCCCATAAAGGCTTTATCGGTGGCAAAGTCCGAAGCTTTATAGGCCTGGGTAGCCGGGTCAGCCAGCGAACGGTTGCGCACGGCATTCAGCATCTCCAGCGCCAGGTTTTTGTCGCCCGAACGGAGCGCCGCTTCGGCGTAGTTCAGCAAGACTTCGGCATAGCGGATGATGGGGGCATATTCTTCGCGCGTCGTCGGATTCTGATATTTATCGCAGAAATAATACTGGTCGCTTTCGCGATAGAGCAGCAGGTTGCGGCGTTTGTCGTCGCCCAACCAGAATTTGCTGTTGTAGAGGGTCGGTGAGGAGGTGACGATGGCGCGTCCGCCGGTCCGTGCCGACATCATAGCGGACATGGCGCCATTGACGCTTCCATTGTCGTCCACATTGTTTTCGATCGAGAAGATCGATTCCGTATTGTTGCTGTAAGAGGTGAAGGGCGTTTCGGGAGAAGCCGTCAGTTCATAGCCTCCGATAGGGCTGCTGAAGGGAGCCGCCGCACCGTTGGTCAGTTTGGCTGCTTCTTTCTTTACGCCCTCCCAATCGCGTTTGTGCAGATAGACCCGTGTCTTGAGAGCGATCACGGCGCCTTTCGAAGCGCGTGAGATGACGTTTACTTTATTCCTGTCGTTGCTTGTAAACAGCGTTTCCGCCTCGTCCAGGTCTTTCAGTACCTGGGCGTAGGTTTCTTCTACCGTAGCGCGTCCTATTTTCAGTCCTTCCTCAATTTCGACCGGCGTATTGAAAGCCGTCAGGTAGAGCGGCAGGCCGTAATTGTTGTTGCCCGGCACATTGTAAGGCAGGGAAAAATGTGTCAGGAGGCTATGATAGGTCAGGGCGCGCAGGAAGAGGAGTTCGCCTACGTAGGCATTTCCCGCTTCGGCTGTCAGCACCCCTCCTTCCACGGCCGTTTTGATACCGTTCATCACGGTATTCAGGCGATTGATGCACTCGAAGGAAGCTTCCCAGTAATACTGGTTATTAGCCGTAGAGGTGGTGTACGAGGCTGAATACGTGACATCGTAGAAAACGGCGGTCAGGTTCATATCTTCCCCGCGCATTTCGCCTTGCATAATGCTGGCTGCGCCAAAAGGATATCCACGGGCGTAACTGCCGTTGTATATGCCGCACTGGGCGGCATCATAAGCGCCTATAATGGCCAGTTCGCAACGTTCGGGCGTTTCGAAAGCTGTCAGGTCGGAAACCTTATTGATAGGCTGGAGGTCGATTACCTGGTCTTCGCAGGAAGTGAGCGCCGTCAGCGTAAGCGCTAAGGCGGCCAGTGTCATATTTTTTGTGAATCTATGTAGCATAGTCGTATTTTTTATCCATTAAAACGATTTGATTAAAATGTAATATTCGCACCTACGGTGAAAATACGTTGTTGAGGCATACCATCCCAGTCTGCACCCCGGCGGCTGAACGTTTCGGGGTCGAGACCGTCGTAACCGGTAATGGTCAGCAGATTCTGGGCCTGCAGATAGAAGCGTATTTTGCTGATGTCCAATTTCGATGAGAGTTGTCTGGGCAAGGTATATCCCAAAGCAAGGTTTGAGAGTTTCAGGAACGCACCGTCTTCCACGAAATGCGAATCAGCAAACGAAGTGTTAAACAAAGGATCGTCATCCCCGTATCCGATTTTTGGTGTCTGGCCATCGCCCGGATTTTCCTTGCTTTGCCAGCGGCCCAGGATTTCCTTCCCGTTGTTCGAAAAGTCCAGATTAAGCAAAGAGCTCTGACGGGAAGCATTCATGATCTTATTACCTCCTGAGAAACGAAGGAAGATATTCAGGTCGAAATTTTTGTACGTAAAGGTGTTGTTGAACCCTCCGAACCAGGTAGGAAGCGAGGAACCCAGCACTTTCCGGTCTTCGGTCGTTGACAGGCTGGATTCCTGGGAAACATCGGCCGGGTTGGCTGGGTCATATACGGCATAGTCGTAAGTACCGAAGGTATCGAATTGCACCAGCGAGCCGTCGGCTTTGCGCCAGATGGGATTTCCGTTTTCCTTATTGACGCCGTAATAGTCGAAGCCATAAATGGATTCGAAGGATTCGCCTTCGCGGGTAATTACGTATTTACCAATGATATCCTGGTCGTTAAGCAGTTCAATCACTTTATTCTTCACCACGGTGAAATTAAACTCGGTCTGCCAGATGAAGCCTTTGGAAGCAAGCGGCGTGGCGGAGAGCGAAAACTCAAGTCCGGAGTTCTTTATTTTGCCGATATTGTCGTAATACTTATTTTCGGGGATACCCAAGGTTGGAGGTGTAGGCACTTCCATGACGAGGTCGCGGGTATTTTTCTGGAAATAGGCCAGTTCGAACGACAGCCGTCCGTCGAACAGTGTACCGTCCACGCCCAGGTCGTAGGTCTGGGTTGCTTCCCATTTCAGGCGGTTATTTCCCATATTGCTCCATCCGATACCCTTTTGCGTACCGAAATCTTTGGCCGAATAGGTGCCCAGGTAGGGGAAATCGCTTCCCAGATCGGAGTTACCGATGGTAGCCATACTGGCGCGCAGACGTAAATCATTGAACCAGGAGCCGATGGACGATTCAGCCCAGAACGATTCGCGCGACAGACGCCAGGCCAGTGAGCCTCCGAAGAAGGTACCCCAACGGGTGTCGGGCGGCAGTTTAGACAAACCGTCGCGGCGGACGGAAGCGCTGAGGTAATACTTGCTGTCGTAATTGTAATTCCCCCGCAGCAGGTAAGAAGCCAGCCCGTTGGACGATTTATAGCCACCCACACCCTTTTCGCCGAAGGTATCGGAGATAATGTGTTCGCTGAAGAATTTGTCTGATAACTGCATCACGTATGCATCCACCCACTCATAGTCGGTATGCGTGTATTCCTGCACGGCTGTGACGCTTACATTATGTACATCGCTGAATGTACGGTTGAAATTCAATACGTTCTGCCAGTTCCAGTTGTAATAAATCGTATTGACTTCTTCCAGCAGACCTCCGTATCCGTATCCGTCGCCCGATTCCGAATCCCATCTGAGGAAGTCGTTCAGCAGGGTATAATCCATCCCGCCCTGTGTGCGGAAGGTCAGGCCTTCCATGAACTTGATTTCGGCAAAGCCGCCACCTATCACACGGGTACTGCGCGTAAGGTTCAGGTTGTTATCCAATGCCCAGACAATATTCTGTATGCCGTTGTCGATATACGATTTATTCGGGCCGCGCCCCAGCGCCTTGCGGTTATCGGCGTCGATATTGTAACCTGTTGGGTCGTTGTCATTGAAGGGGCTGACGTTGGGCAACATGCGTGTGCCGGCAAAGCCGACGCTACCCAGCGAGTTTTCCCCGTTCATAGCTCCGTGCAGGGTGGTCCGGGCGGCCTGGATATTGGCGCCTATCTGCAGCCATTTATTGGCCGTTTGCGTCACATTGGCGCTGACGGTGTAGCGTTCCTGGCTGCTGGAGCGTATGATCCCTTCCATATTTGTATAGCCTATCGAGGCATAATACTGGCTGCGGTCGGTACCGCCGCTGGCAGCGAGCGAATGGCTTTGTTGCAGGGCAGAGCGGAAGATGTGGTCGTTCCAGTTGGTGTCAACCCCGTTCGGGTCGAGCACAGCCGGGCCTTCTTCACCCCAGTTTTCGAATTTTTCGTTGGCAATCATGACAAACTCTTCTGCATTCAGCAGGTCATGCAGTTTGGACGGCTTCGACGAGCCGATGAAGCCGTCGTAGGTTACTTTCACGTTGCCTTTATTCCCCTTTTTAGTGGTAATCAAGACCACCCCGTTGGCTGCACGCGAGCCGTAAATGGCCGTTGCCGCCCCGTCTTTGAGGATTTCGATCGACTGGATATCGTTCGGGTTAATATCGCCCAGAGGGTTATACCGTCCGTATAATTGCTCTTTTTCCCCCGATGTCATCGGCACGCCGTCGATGATAATCAGCGGTTGCGAGCCGGAAGAAATCGTGCTGAACCCACGAATCTGGAACTTGGGCGCAGCGCCCACCATGCCGCTTTCGGTAGTTACCTGAACGCCGGCAGCGCGACCTGCCAGTTGCGATTCAAAAGAAGGAGCCGCCAGGTTACTGATGTCTTCTCCACCCACTTTGGCAATGGAGCTGGTCACATCCTTTTTCTTCTGTGTCCCATACCCTACCACCACCACTTCATCAATGGTCTGGGTGTCGGAGTCTAAGACGACACTTACTCTGGCTGCGACAGCCACTTCCTGGGTTTTCATTCCGATATAGGATATGACCAATGTTCTGGCATCTGTTGGCACATCCAGCGAAAAGCTGCCATCGAAGGCAGTAATGGTTCCTATGGTGGTTCCTTTGACAACCACCGACGCTCCGATAACCGGCTCGTTATCTTCGGCAGAGATAACGCTACCCGCTACCCTGCTCGTCTGAGCCGTTACAAGTCCTATGCCTGTAAAGAGGCATAATAAAAGATAAGTTAATCTTCTTTTCATAAATACTCTTTTTAATTAGTAAATTAAACACACTTTATTCATACAATACCCACTACGGGATGGTATGATGCCGGAATAAAAAAAACGACTTACCCTCCTTAAATAAGAGTAAGCCGTACTTGTATATATTATATATTGTTTGTAACTTACGCGCGAGTGTGTGTGTGTGTGTGTGTGTGTGTGTGTGTGTGTGTGTGTGTGTGTGACGCACTCACATCCTTCGGATAGCTTATTATTTCAGAATAGTTTTTCACACAAAAAGTATTTAACTGTATAGTTACGCAAACGTAATAAAAATATTAACATCATGTATCTATTACTTACATTTTTTTATAGAAAAGTTTGTTATTCCCTTATTTTTTCCAGTTCGAGGGTGAATTCCGTCCATTGTTCGAGGGTTTCCGACAGGCGTTTTTTCAGATTTGCGTATTCATTGTATAGCGTGTCTGCGGAAACGCCTTCGGGGGGGGTGGCAAGGCGTATTTCGAGGGCGCTGATGCGGTTTTCCAGTTCCGTGATTTGGTTTTCGGTTTCGCTGACGGCTTTTTCTGCTTTGCGGATGGCTTTGCTTTGTTCTTTGCGGGCTTCGTAGGAGCGTTTGTTGGCTCCGGGGGATATTTCCTCCTCAGGGGCAGGGATGGGGGAAGAGCGCTCCAGGTCGCGCAGGCTGTCCATCTTTTTGCGTTCCAGAAATTCGTAAATACCCCCTGAATGCCCGGTTACCCTCTGGTTGCCGAACTCGTAAACCTTGTTTACCAGGCCATCGAGAAACTCCCGGTCGTGAGAGACGGCAATGAGGGTACCGTCGAACTCTTTCAGTGCGGCTTTCAGTACATCTTTTGAGCGCATATCGAGGTGATTGGTCGGCTCGTCGAGTATCAGCAGGTTGACGGGCCTGAGCAGCAGGCGTATCATGGCCAGACGGCTCCGCTCTCCGCCTGAGAGTACGCGCACTTTCTTCTCCACAGCCTCGCCTCCGAACATGAAAGCGCCCAGTATGTCTCGTATCCGGAAGCGTATGTCTCCCTGTGCCACAGCGTCGATGGTATCAAGCACCGTCAGGCGCTCATCCAATAATTCGGCCTCGTTCTGGGCGAAATAGCCTATCTTTACCTGATGGCCGAGCTGGAGCTTGCCTTCATAATCAATCTCTCCCATGATACATTTTACGAGGGTGGACTTCCCTTCCCCGTTCCTGCCTACGAAAGCCACCTTGTCTCCGCGGTTGATGGTAAACGTCACCTGTTCAAATACTAAATGCCTTCCATAGCGTTTGCTTACATCCTCCGCGATTACCGGATACGAACCGGAGCGGGGCGCCGGTGGGAACTTCAGGTTGAGTGAGGCTCTGTCGATCTCGTCCACTTCGATACGCTCTGTTTTCTCCAACTGTCTGATGCGCGACTGTACCTGTACGGCTTTGGTAGCCTTGTAGCGGAAGCGCTCAATAAAAGCTTCCGTATCCGATAGTTTCTTCTGTTGGTTTTCGTAGGCGCGCAATTGCTGTTCGCGCCTTTCTTTGCGCAGGATTACGTACTCGGAGTATTTTACTTTATAGTCGTATATTTTCCCCAGTTCGATTTCGATGGTGCGGAAGGTCGTAGTGTCGATAAATGCCCGGTCGTGCGACACCAGGATAACGGCATTAGCGCGGGTGGCGATGAAAGTCTCCAGCCATTGGATAGATTCGATGTCGAGGTGATTGGTCGGCTCGTCGAGCAGAAGCACGTCGGGGTGGCTGAGCAGCAGTTTGGCTAATTCGATACGCATCCTCCATCCGCCGCTGAACTCGGAAGTGGGGCGGTCGAAGTCGTTTCTCGAAAACCCCAGCCCCGTCAGGGTACGTTCCAGTTCCGCCATATAATTATTCCCCCCCATCATCCGGAAGAGCTCTGCGCGCTGGCTGGCTTTATCAATGAGGTGATGGTAGGATTCCGATTCGTAATCCGTCCGCTCAGTCAGTTCGCGGTTCAGGCGCTCTATCTCCCGTTCCAGTTCGTGGATATGCCCGAAGGCCTGTTCCGCTTCTTCCTTTACTGTGCGTGTGTCGGTCAGTTGCATTTGTTGCGGCAGGTAGCCGATACTCACCTCTTTGGGAATGCTCACCGTGCCCGCAGTAGGCGATTGCAGTCCGGCCAATATTCTCAGCAACGTGGACTTTCCCGCTCCATTCTTCCCTACCAGGGCAATACGGTCTTTCCTGTTCACAACAAACGCTATCTCATCAAACAGCGTAAACCCTCCAAATTCAACCTTTAATCCTTCAATTGATATCATATTATTTCCCTCCGACAAAACAAGAGGTGACAAAAATAGATTTTTTTCACTGGTATTCAAAGAAAAGATCAGACATTATGAACAGTGAATAACGGGTATGGCGACCGATTTTCAATTCAAATTGCCGCCTCGTCATTACGGCCGTCCTTGCGAACCCGGAAGGGTGAAGCAATCCAGACCAGACCGGGCCCCTGGATTGCTTCGTACCTCGCAATGACGACTGAAATCCATTGAATCTGCGACAATTTGAATTACACCCGCTGAACGGAAAACTTTTGTTCATTAGAAGTTGAATAAATATCAACTATCTGAAAAAAAAATCACTTCTAATGAACAAAAGTTTTCCATTTAGCAAGGATTGGGTAAAATCGTTTAGTTCAAAATAGAAGTTAATACTCAACCGCCTTTGGGATTTGAAACCGAACATAAACTTTTAATGTTGCCGTTTTCGTTTATGTGCCGTTTAGTGAACGAATGACAAATGGTTAGTGTTTAACTAACCATTTATCATTCTATTTTTATGACATTTATCTATTAGGGTTTTCGGGCAGACCTAAACGTTTGAAAAAAGTTGCAGGTTCTTCACGTATAATGACTGTTTCATCCAGTTCACGTCCTAATTCTTCATACCAACGTTTTCTTCCTTTCATATCATCTACCAATTCCTGATAAGCTATTTGTCCCACCCGGGCTGCAATCCTTCTGGGAACAACCACTACTCCATCCGAATCGGCTACTACCATATCACCTGGATATACGAGTACTCCACCTACGACTACAGGCTGCTGCATATCAATAAATTCATTTCTTCCAATACGTTCACCTCTACCTCTTTTGGTATAATCCATATAAACCGGATTTTTTTGTCGTATGACTTCATCTATATCCCTCACTCCGCCAACAGCCACCAGGCCTACTGCTCCTCTCTTCTGCCATTCCATGATATTTTTCGAGCCTGTTGTTCCTGTGTCATTATCGTCTTTATTATCCATTACAATAACAGTTCCCTTTTTGATTTGGGGGATAAACGGCTCGGATGACATTTGTGAATACCACATTCCTCTCCATTTTCTGTATTGCATGTAATTTTCCGGTTGGGAAAGATCGACACCCGGATTCTTCGGATGATTGGTAGGACCATACCGGACAGTGAGTGCAATACCAGAGAAACGATGGGTCATCGTTTGCACATCTCGCCATAAAGGTGCAATGTTTCTATCCATAACACCTATATCTATATATCCTACCGTCACCATAGCATCTACAATATCTGTCACTCTGGCTCCCTCATATAGTTGGAGAAGGATTTCGTCTGATACTTCCTGCGATGGTGATGTTTGTTGTGTTTGAGAGCTAAGTGACAGATGACTCAGCAAACTTGCAATCGATACTAAAATAAATAACTTTTTCATACAATAATAATTTAATAATTAATATAAAATCCGGACTATTTTACTCTTCTCCTGTAATCGTAGCAGGCAATACGGTGATATAATTTTTCACGTAAACCGTGTCACGCCCAAGAGGTTTATTTCGGTATGAGATAAGAGTAACATCCCATACTCCTGGATAATTGTATTTCACAGATGGAGTCTGGCCAGTAGCCGTACTAGGCTCTGCCCCTTCAAATGTCCATATATATGAATCTGGATATCCTGTCGAAACAGATGAGTAATTTACTGTTGTTCCGACTATTACTACTCGTTGATTGCCTTGCTCAGGTGCATCTGATATGAATTGAGCAGCGACATTATCAATTACTGTAACTGTAATAATACTATCTAATGTGACAGTGGGGTCATTAAATTCCGCTTGTAAACGTATGCCGTAAACACCCGGATTATGAAAAACTGCATACACAATCCTTTCAGTAGAAGTGACATCATTACCTGAATTGAGGATATCAACGCCACCTCCGACCGGGAATGTCCAAAGGCGACTTTTCACACCGCGTGATCCATCAGCCAAATCAACTTCGCCACCGACATTAATCAGAAGCGGAGACCAAGTGACAAATACATAGGAAAATTCGTTCATCTTAATTTCTTCAGGTTGACAGGCAAACAATATTAATACACCGGAAAACAGCCTGATGAAATTCCTTATATATCGTTTCATATTACGGATTATTTAAAAGTTTAACATCATTATTGGTTGGATAACTTATTATTAGTAATTATTTCCTGATTGGGAATGGGGAAATAATCGTCTTCTTCAGGATTGTAGTTTCTTGCGGATTCCACAAACTGCGTTCGTATATCAGCTGTAGGATCAACTAAATCTTCAGGAGTAGCAACCCTAAGCCAATCGCTGAATGAACGATATTTGATTATAGATAACTCTTCAAAAAGTTCCTTTCCTATTCCCCATCGTTTGATATCTTGCCAACGAATCATGTGTCCCTCGTAAGCCAGTTCCAATGGACGTTCCACACGCATAAGGTGAATCATCAACTTATTCACGTCATAATCTTTCTTATCTAATTTGAGTACCCCGGAACGCTCTCTCACCCGATTGATGTAATCAATAGCTTCAGAAATATCTCCAGTAGTTTTTATAATGGTTTCGGCATACATCAGATAAACGTCCGCTAATCGTAAAACCCTTTCGTTAATACCAGAACGTGCTTCCACTGGTTCTCCCGTCCATGTCCAATTCTGAAACTTTTTGATATGTGCTTCCTGATTCACAATGAAAGGAAAGTCGGAGGAAGGTCGTTGATAGAATATTTGCCCATCTCCTTTAAAGCAAATTGTAGCTAAAGCTCTTTGAGAGTAAGTCTGCTCTTTATTTATTGGATTAGCAGGGTCGATAGGGTCTTGTTTGCATAATTCTATAAAATTATAGGCTGGTTCAATCGCACGTCCACCTCCGGCTTCCTGGGGTGCAATTTGCGAAGCTCTGTTTGTTGAATGATTCGTACCTTCTCCCTTTTTGACCACGTCTGAAAAGTTCACTTCAAAAATAGATTCGGAATTATGTTCATGTTCCAAGTCAAAATTCCAGCTTATTTCCGGTACAAGTTTGTATATATCGCTGTTTATAATTGTTTTAAACTCGTTTTTTGCTTCCTCATATTTTTTCTCATACAGATACATTTGCCCTAAAATACCAGTTGCAGCTCCCCAGGTAGCACGTCCCATATTTTTGGTATCCCAGGTTTTCGGCAGATGTGTTTGCGCAAATTTCAGGTCTTCTATAATTTGATTATATACCGTCTCTTTAGGAGAAAGAGGTTTATAATATTCATCTTCTGTTTTAGGTACAGAAATAAAGATCGGAATATTTCCTCCATTAAAATTAGATGCAAGCCAGAAATAGAAGAGTCCTCTTAAAAAACGTGTTTCTGCACTTATTCCGATTTTAAATGATTCACTAAGATTCGCTATGTCCAATTGTTCTAACACTTGGTTGGCACGAAAGATTCCCCTATATAGCTGCTGCCACTTACCGGTTACAAGAGGATTAATATTGGATACTTGGAAATTATTTAAATCGATGTTTCCACTACCCCATGGAGACGGAATGGTGATATCATCCTGGACATGTCCTGACGTAGCATTGGCACCACCCATCACGTAACTCATTTCGAGTGTATTATAGGTTGCCATTAATCCTTTATTAAAATCGCTTTCCGTTTTCCAGAATTCATCTACTGTTATGGTATTAGGGTTTAGTTCTTCCAGAAAATCCGAACATGAAAGAGATGATATGACTAAAAGTAAAAGGTTCCCAATGAATATTTTGATTTTCATATTGTTATAATTAAAATGTGAATATTTTAGAAGTCTAATTGAAGTCCCAGTCTGAATAAGGAGGTTACCGGAATGTTTCCATTATCAACTCCTCTTGATAATAATCCATCGCCTCCCACTTCAGGATCATTACCTGTATAACGTGTGAAGGTAAACACATTGTCCACGCTTAAATATACTCTGCACTGATCAATATAAATTTTACTCAAAAGAGCTTTTGGAGTATTATAGCCCACCTGAACATTTCTGATTCTTAAATAGCTTCCATCTTCAAGGAAATAATTTAAACGTGCACGATAATTATCATGTTGCAAATTCCCTTGTGGAACCGGGATAGTGGTATTTGGATTGGCATAAGTCCAGGCATTTAACACATCGCGATGACGCTTATGGGCATATGAATTCCGTTTCAATGCGTTGTATATTTTATTGCCATAAGCACCAAATATCTGAACATTAAAATCGAAATTTTTATAATTGCCTCCGAATGTTAATCCGCCTTCCCATTTTGGGGTACCACTTCCTTGATACACTCGGTCGTCATCGGTAATCACCCCGTCTTTATCCGAATCAATGTATTTCAGGTCTCCCATTATGGCACCGGGTACTAGTTTACGGTATTCAGCAAGTTCTTCCTGAGTATCGATCAATCCATCGTTAGGGATGAGAAAAAAAGCACCTATGGGATAACCTTCTTTAATTACGGTAGTATTATCTGTTTCCGCATTTCCTCCATAAATAGTGCTCGACGAGAGATTCGTTTTTGTCACCCTGTTCACATTGCTCATAAAGACTCCTGTTAATGAGAAATTGAACAATCCTTTTGTTTTCCGGTATGTACTGCTTAATTCTAATCCTTTATTGATCATATCTCCCACATTCATATTTATGGTACCTCCTCCTGTTCCGGCTGAAGGAGGAATAGAAACAGGAAACAACATATCATTTTTATTCGTATAATACAAATCTCCTGTAAAAGAGAACTTTCCTTCCAGCAGGCTAATGTCCACTCCCAAATTTTTAGATACGCTGGTTTCCCATTTTACATTGATATTGGCAAAATCAGTTTGTATCACTCCCAACTCAAGATGCTGATCTGATGGGCCTAACACATAATCATTTCCAGAAGCTACTACTCCTACATATGAATAATCAGGGATGAATTGGTTACCTGTAGAACCTATACTGGCACGTAATTTTGCATTTGTCAATACCGAACTTATCGGAAACTTTCTGTAGAAAGGTTCTTCACTGACATACCATCCTACCGAAACGGAGGGGAATATTCCGTATTTATAATTCTTTCCAAATTTAGAAGACCCATCTCTACGAATACTGGTATTTAACAAATATCGGTTTGCATAATTATATTGTAACCTGCCGATGGAACCAATAGTGGTGGTTGTGTATTTTGTTCCACTTGCCGTCGGATCAATGGAACCACCACTCAATACCTGGATATCGTTACTCAAAAAGGAACGTTTACCAGCCTGGAATGTCTCCCTGGTTTGGCTTTCCATTGAAAAACCAGCTAAAAGAGATATCTTATGTTCTCCCCAAGACTTATCATACATACTCATAAATTCGGTTATCCACTGGTGACGATAGTTTTGGGTATTTGTCAGACTTGCTATCGGATAAGATCCAGAAACTTCAACTCCTGTTGCCTCATCGTACAATACAAAAGATGGGTTATACAGTTTATTATATCTATTGACAATCGACCCACCGATATTTGCGCGAAGTTTAAACCCTTGAAAAACTTCATAGTTTAAATCCATGTTCAATACGGCGTTATTTTCCCGAATCTCATTAATTTCTTTGAGCCTTCTGACAATGTTAGCAACAGCAGCAGAATTGGAACCTGGTGCAGGAATTCTCTCATTTGCGTAGTAAACAGGGGCTTTGAACGGACGGAGTCGTATCGCATCAAACGGCAATGAGGGATTATTTATATCTTGTGTACTAAGATTAAATGACATTCCGATATTTGTTGTAAACTTTTTATTTGTAAACTGTGTGTTTGCGCGGGTAGAGAGACGTTCATATCCGGAATTAATCCACAATCCACTTTGGTTGAAATAGGATGTTACTAAATTGTAAATCAGATTATTTGTTCCACCAGACAAACGAATACTATAATTTTGCATGGGAGCATTATCTTCTTGGAATAAATCCATCCAATTTGTATTATTATGCAATCCCCGAGGGTTATCATCGAGAGCGGTCCATCCTAAATCTGTTCCTACAGCCATGTATCGAATCCGGTTGACATATAACCAATCGACTGTATTGTTTATCAATGGAATATTTTTGAATACTTTCGTAATCCCATAATACGTATTCAAAGAAACTTTCATCTGACCAGCTATTCCTTGCTTGGTTGTAATCAAAATAACTCCATTTGATGCCCTGGTTCCATATATTGAAGCAGAAGCCGCATCTTTCAATACTTCAATAGATTCTATTTCATCTGAACTAAAATGCGGAATTTGATCAAAAGGAATACCATCTACAACAAATAAGGGATTGATGGCATCTGCTGAAAAAGAGCCAGCCCCCCTGATTTGAATGTTAGCCGTTGCGCCCGGTGCACCTGAACTTGATGAAATACTCATCCCCGCAATCTGTCCTTGAAGACCTTGTGAAAAATCGGAGGATGCAATTCTATTTAACGTTTCTGATTTTACTTTTGAAACGGCACCTGTAATTTCTTTTATGTGTTGAACACCATATCCGATGGCAATCACTTCATTCAGACCAATGGCATCCTCTTGCATCTGAACATTCATTGTCATACGATTAGCAACAGGTATCGATTGTGATGTATATCCGATATACGATATTTCCAATATAGCATTATCTGATACATTCATCAGTTCAAAATTTCCATCTATATCGCTAACCGTCCCGTTCGTTGTGCCTTTCACTACGATATTCGCCCCGATAATAGCTTCTCCGTTTGTATCCGTTACCTGGCCTGTGATGCGCCGAGTGGTTTGTTTTTTATCGGGCAGCTCGCTTCGTTTCATCAGCAGGATATTCCTGCCTTCCATGGCATAAATGATATCGGAATGTTCGAAGACTTTCGTCAGGACTTCGGCGACAGTGAC
>JAISZA010000023.1 GCA_031269535.1 Tannerellaceae bacterium | reverse complement strand
GAATCTACGGCCGGCAGCCTGCATGACAAATAGATAAAGGTTGCCGGCCTTTTTTTCGCCTCGCAGGAAGTAGAGCAAGAGGCTTTTCAGTCGTTTTGAAGCATGATATACCTCACTCTTGAGGCTTTTCAGTCGTTTTGAGCCAATCTGCTGTTCACTCTTGAGGCTTTTCAGTCGTTTTGAAGCATGATATACCTCACTCTTGAGGCTTTTCAGTCGTTTTGAGCCAATCTGCTGTTCACTCTTGAAGCTTTTCAGTCGTTTTGAGCAAATCTTATGTTCACTCTTGAGTTTTTTCAGTTGTTTTAGGCCAATCTACACCTCACACTTGGCCGGAATCAGTAATTTTACCTCCATCAGCTGCTCACTCCGGCTCCAACTCAGTTGTTTTACCTCCATCAGCTGCTCACTCCGCCAATTACCCTGCCGATTATCTGCGGACATCAGTTCTCACAGGCTTATAATGTTATATTTTTCTGAGTACATTGCTGCCCGGCCAGGGATAAGGCGGAGGGTTGCCCGCCTCCGATGGAGATGTTCACTTCGCCCTTCATAGGTTCCGGATGCCCGGATGCGTTTACGACCGACAGGTCTTCGGGTGTCAGGGTAAATTCGATGGTTCGCGATTCGCCGGCTTTCAGATGGATGCGTTTGAAGCCTTTCAACGCCCGGATGGGGGTGGTGAAATCGCGCTTGTTCGAGACGTAAAGCTGTACGACCTCATCTCCGTCACGGTTGCCGGTGTTGGTTAGGGTCGCTTTTACTTGTACGGACTGGCTGGCGGCGGGTGTGACATCGGGTTCGCTGTAACGGAAGGAAGTATAGCTCAGGCCATAGCCAAACGGATAGACGGGCGTTCCCCTGAAGTAGCGGTAGGTACGGTTCGCCATGCTGTAGTCTTCGAAGTCGGGCAGGTCATCGACGCTCCGGTAGAACGTCACCGGGAGGCGCCCGCCCGGGTTGTAATCACCAAATAAGACATCGGCAATGGCTTGTCCGCCGGCCTGTCCGCCATACCAGGCATTCACGATGGCAGGGATGTTTTCCGATTCCCATCCGAGGCCGATGGCGCTTCCTGTCATCAGGACGAATACAACGGGTTTTCCGGTAGCTTTCAGTTCTTTCAGCAATTCTTTCTGTACGCCGGGCAGGTCGATAGACGTCCGGTCGCCTCTCCTGAATCCGTCGATCACCACGCCCATTTCTTCTCCTTCTACTTTGGCTGAGATTCCTCCTGCAAAGATAATCACATCGGCATCTTTCAGTGCGGCAGCTACTTCTTTGGCGTGTGCTCTTCTGAGTGTTCCCATGTCGAAGCTTATTTCTGCATTATCGGCGTATTGCCGGTAGTAAATATCTATTTTATAAGATTTCTCTTTTTCGGCTTTCAGGAGATAAAAGGCATTGATGTTGCCGGTCTTCTCTTGTTTGATTCCGTCGATATAGAGTTCGGCCCAGTCGTCGGCTTTCAGCTCGAAGCAGACTTCTTTTGTTTCGTCCGGTGCAAATACGGTTGACCAGGATGCCGACATCCGGCGTGTGATGATACTGTCTGTAATGTTTTGCCCGTCCCCCCATTGGTAATCTACTTTCTTTTCAATACGTGAGAGTCCGGGTGTACCTTCCCGTTGGAGATTCTGGTAGTAATCAGCTTTGAATCCGGGTTTTCCGTCGTATGTAAAGAGTGCCTCGTTGTATGCGGAGGTGAATACGTAGTCGTCGGTCAGGTTCACTCCTTTTTCATAGATTACTTCCACGTCGTTGCCGGCTTTTGCTTTGATACCTTCCAGCAGGGTAGTGACTTCAGTGGGATATCCGTAGTAGTTAGCCAGCAGCACGCTTTCGCTGTCGGCATTCGGGCCTGCGACGGCTATTTTCTTTATCTGTTGCTTGTTCAGGGGGAGCAGATTGTTCTCGTTTCTGAGTAAGACGATGGATTGTTGCGCCATCCTGAGGGCATGCGCCTTGTGTTCGGGCGATTCCAGTACGGAGATAGGTGTCCGGGCATAGGGTACGCGGTCGTCGGGGTCGAACATTCCGAGCCGGAAGCGTATCCTGAACAATCTTTTCAGGGAAGCATCGATGTCTTCTTCCGTGAGGAGTCCGTTACCCAGCGCATCGGCCAGCGCCTGGTAAGAATTGCCACACTCACAGTCCGTACCATGCAGTACAGCTCCGGCAGAAGCCGCTGCGGCGTCGGGATGGGTTTTATGCGTGCGGTAGAAATCGTCGATAGCGCCGCAATCGGAAGTGACATAGCCATCGAAATGCCATTGGTTCTTCAGGATATCCATCATCAGGATATCGTTGCCGCAGCAGGGTTGTCCGAAGAAAGCGTTGTAGGCGCACATGACTCCCGTTACTTTGGCATCGACAATCAGTTCTTTAAAGGCGGGGAGATAGGTATCCCAGAGATCGAAATTACTGACTTCGGCATTGTACGTATGCCTGTTCCATTCGGGCCCGCTATGTACGGCAAAATGTTTGGCACAGGCCGAAGCCTTGAGGTAAACCGGGTCGTTCCCCTGTAATCCTCTGACAAAAGAAGCGCCTATGGAGCCGGTCAGGAAGGGGTCTTCGCCGTAGGTTTCCTGTCCGCGTCCCCAGCGGGGGTCTCTGAAGATGTTGATATTCGGAGTCCAGTAAGTCAGTCCGAGGAAAATACCTGTTTTCCCCTTCTTCGACGAATCATGATAGATAGCTCGTCCTTCATCGGAGACATACTCCGCCATCTGATGGATGGCATCCAGGTTCCAGGTAGCAGCCATACCGATAGCCTGTGGGAAAGAAGTAGCCGGATAAGGGCTGCGGGCTACGCCATGCAGGGCTTCGTTCCACCAGTTATAAGCCGGTATGCCCAGATGCTCAATGGCCGGTGCATTGTTCATCATCTGGGATATCTTCTCTTCTATCGTCAACCGGCTGATCAAATCGCTGACTCTTTCATCCACCGACAGATCGGGGTCCTGAAATTTGTACTGAGATTGCTTCACGGAGCAGGCGGATAATGACAACACCAGCCCACAAATAAGAATAAAATGTTTTTTCATGTTCATATTGTAATATATTGAGTTATCCCGGTGATTATAAATCAAAACTATAGAGGTGATCCGCCTGTGCATTAAACACAATACATTCACCATTGGATTTATCCATTGTATAGGCCACCGTTTTACCGGTTGTCAGATCGGTGACAAGCGGTTTTTTGCCTGTCCAGGGATTCATAAGCTGCAAAGGGATACTGCGACGCGCTTTAACGGTCACGGCCTGCACTCCCTTTTCGTTGCGGGCAGCGCTTACTTCGAAGGCGCCCCGGGCAAGGAAATTACGGAAGGCAGCCACTGTCTGGTCAGGTACCACAGGGAATAGATGGATGCGCCCTGAGCGGCTGTTCATCAGACGTTCAGGAACACTGCTTATCTGGCTGGCCAGTACATTGTACGTTGTTATTTTCTGGGCGCCATACGCATAGCGCCGGGGCACATCGTCTTTGGCTTTCCCAATGAGGATGTAAGCATTGGCATTATTACCATGACCAATAACATCGGCAGAACGGGAGATGAGTTCCTTTTCTTCCGCCGAGCTGTCGAGAGTAATCTCGTCGGCTAAGGTTACCGGATAAAAGCCGGAGTACATGCCATGGTCGCCGCGGGTATAACGGGGGAACGCTTTTTCATTGGCTCCGATTACCTCGCCCGATTCCACACGGAACTTCGGATAAGGAGCCAGGTGATTGGCCACTTCCTTCCATCCCGGAATCAGATCGGCATCCACATTCAGATATTCAGCCGCTTCAGCTGCAAGCGTAAGAATCTTCCGAAACATCGTGAGCGCTCCTGTGTTATTGCGCGTATATTCCATCCGGTAAGAGATGCCGTAGCTTTCTGTTTCCACCGTAGGTTCCAGGTTAAACACTTTCCCATCCCATCCCCGGCGGGCGAAAGCCTCATAAAAAATGGCCAGGTCTTTAAGTAAAGGGTAACAGGTCTCTCTGAGAAATGCTTCATCTCCGGTATAATCCCAGAAATTCCAGATCACCTTCATTATCTGTCCGGGCACTTCCATGGTAAAGTCGAGCACTGCATTTTCCACATACCAGGGGCTTTGCCGGGCAGCCGGCAGGTAGCCATGCGCGATCATCATTCCCGGCAATCCGAACTTCAATCTGGCTTTTTCTTTAAATGTTTCGTGCCAATGCGAAACCAGCTGGGGCCATTGAATCTTCGGTTCGTACTGGTTTCGCATGAAGAAGCGTCCTTCGGTAAAGAGTTCGTTGTAGCAGGGCAGGGAATGCCAACTCTGGGCATCTACGTCGAAAGCGGCATAACTGGCGCTTCCTTCGTATTTCCCGGGGTCGGGGAAACATTGTCCCATGTGGCCGCTTGTCCAGCTGCGGTACACCTCATTGAAGAAGGTGGCGGCAGTTTGTTTTTTCTCTTCTTCCGTCTGACCGAGCAGGATACGTCCGTTTTCACGTTTCTCAAAGAGTTTATTATACCATGCTTCATTCTCAGCGACCAGACCTTCGTAGGTTTTCTTTTCGGCATCCAGCAGGAGTTGCTTTGCTCTTTCCATATAGTCGGGTGTTTCATTGAGGGTGGCAATGGCCATATAAAGCCGTGCTTTCCCTTTCCGGGGAGTTTTCAGCGTTGCATCCACAGCTACGCCCGGAGCATTGGCCACATACGAATAATTGAGCGCCTGCAGTTCGGTTATTTCAGGATGCGTCGCGGTACGGATACCCGGTACCATCAGATAGCCCTGATTATCGCGCGGGATGTAGGGTTTGGTTCCCAGATCCTTTTGCAGGCTGTGTCTGGTAAACTCATAATCCGCATTGGAAACCATAGCCATAATGACATACCGGAAGCCCTGGGGAAAAGTCTCTTCAGCCGGAAAGACCTGATGTATCCAGAAAAAACGTCCGTCAGTACCGTAGGTCGGCGGTTCAAAAAGCCCATTTTTATCTTTGTCGGCCTCCAGATCATAATACTCCAAAGGCTCATTGATATCAGCAGGCTGAAAAACCACAAACTTCTTGTATGTACCGTCTTCTTCCATATATCGCCTGTGTCCCTGGTCAACATTCCGGTAGAGTCGCAAGGTGATATTTTTCTCCAGATTTTCGAAATTCAGATCAAGGGCCGTCACATTCTTTTCCATGGAAAGCAGGTAGCCTATATCCAGTTTTTTGTTTCCATTCACCAGACTGATGCTGATTTCGCCATTCTTCAGATGTTCGGTAGCTTCCGGCTGACTGATCCCTTTGAAATCGGGAGCTTTGATGATGACCTGCCCTACCGGTTTCTGACAGGGGAAAGGATAAATCTCGCTCCAGATGCCATGGTTATAACGTCCGCCACGCTTATCTAATGAAGCAAAGGAAGGACGGGTCATTCCGGCCATGGGCATATCGTTCAGGTCTTTGTTTTTTTCCGAATAAGCGCCTTCGATAATATCTGCCATTGTATAATGGTCTTTGTCGATATAACGACGGTCGATGATATCGGTTTTCAGCATACTGATCGTCAGATTGTCGGGGCCGCCCCATAGGGCCGCCCGGGTCGTCGGCGAACTGGTTGACATGCTACGGCCCGGCTGAAGCGGATTCAACGTATATTTATTCGTAGCAGTTTCTGCTATCTCTTTCAGACTTTTCTCTCCGGCAAATAGCGCGTTGATGCGTTGCTTAGAGTTGGATTGTGCTACGGCAATATGAGACAGACCTGCAAATAAGATCAGGCCGGTTATCAGTTGAAGGAATCCTGTTTTCATACGAATAAATTTTTTTTAAGGTAGTATGGAACTCGCCGTTCGTTTTATTCATCGCCTTCGGCGTGAACAGTGTTCACATGCTCGTTTCATAATGATTCAGTAAAGTCGGATTATATCATTTCAATCTTGTATTCCAGATTTCCTTGATTGTCTCTTCCTGTGAATACCCCACCGGACAGGCAACGCTACGAGTATTCGCAAAATACGAGCGGAACGATTGATTTCCCAGAGGCCCTGATATCATGCGTATGACACATATCTGGAGATGCCCGTTGGGGTCGGTCTCCCTGAGCCAGTCGAAAGCATACCATAGCCATTTGTTGCGATAGGCTTCGTCCTGCATGGCAAACCAGGTAATATCATCGTATCCCCAGCAGAAATGGTCGTTCGTATTGGCCACTCCCGGTTCCCTGCTTATTCCGAAGTTGTCAAACTCCACTAAATAGGGCATACTTTCTGCTTCCCATCCGCTTGGCGAAATGCCGCCCTGGCTTTTCAGGTAGATACCGTCGTTATGCCCTACTTCCAGCATGCCTTCCATCGGTTTGTCTTCAATCTCTTTTATCCGGAGAGGGAATGAGTTGAAGTCCAACAGACTGACCCCTTCTTTCACGAATCCGCCTTTAGGGGTATGCCCATCCAGAAGGATATAATGGCGGCGTGCATTTTTAGCGGCATAATCACGTATTTTCTGCAGGAAGGCAGCATAATGGGTTTTGCCGGGATCGTCTCTTCCGATGAGTTCAACCTGCCCCAGGTGAAAGGCCTCGCAACCTATGTCGATATACGATTTGGCAAGGAAGTAAAACCAGAGCTGGGTTTCGAGGTTGTTTATCATCGGTGTGCCGCCACGGGCGCTACGCATCAGTATCTCGCTGTTGGAATTTACCCTCTTTATCATATCTTCTACCCTGAAATTTCGGTCTTCCACCGGAAGGCCGAAAGCGTCGAAAACCCATGCAGGAACTTTCAGGTTATTGACATCTCCGCTGACATGTTCGAAGAGGCATCCCTGGAAAATAATTTCCGGGTCATACTCGTGCATTCTGTCGATTAGCCTTTGGGCATAATCGAGAAAGACAGGGTCGCCCAGTTTACTCTCTTCGCTCCAGCGGTAAATGGAACGGCCGATAAACTTCGCACCTATGTTCTGAAGCATACGTATATCATCTTCCCGGTAGGGAAACAAATAGTTCTCCGGATTTCCCGGAACAAGAAAATAACCGGCCGTAACCGAACGGTCTAAATAATTCTCCAATACTTCACGGGAGATAGACCCGTCGAAATAAAACTTTGAGTCCTTTGAGAACTTCTGCCGGTCTGTATCGCCGGAACAACACTGTTGAAACGAAAAGCATATCCCAATTAATGCCATTATCGTCCCACAAAAACTTATTTTTTTAATCATACTATAGTGTTTTATTTGGGTGCATTTGACGTAGTCAAATGCACCTCTTTATATTGTTATTTTATATTTTCACTGATCAGAGCCGGCTGGCCTTTCGGTATCGTAAGCTTGATGACTTTACCATTGTATCTGATATTGCATACGCCACCGTTGGGGTTACTTATCTCAGCCGATAAGAGTCTGCCTTTGTCCCATTTCATATTGACTTCATAGCCACCCCGTGCACGCAAACCGGTCACTTCACCTGTCGCAGCCCAGCCTACAGGCAATGCCGGAAGCAGACTTATTTCTCCCGCATGGCTTTGTATCAGGGACTCAGCTACTCCGGCAGTAAAGCCGAAGGGGCCATCTACCTGGCTACCTGTTCCCTGCCGGAGGAAATTGCCGGCCACGGAAGCCACAGCAGCCTGCATGAGTACACCGGTTTTGTCGCCACGTTCCAGCCTGGCCCACATACAGATATTCCACGAACCAGGGAATCCTCCTCCACGTAAGCCACGGGACTCCAGCCAATACCGATATGCATTCACAATATCCACATCGCTTTCACGATGCAGGAGGACACTCTTTCCCGGATAGAACGGGAAATAAGGGGATACATCGTGTCCGCCCCGTTGAGGCCGCCAGTCTTCTATCCATTCCTGCACATATCCCAGCTGGTTTACTTTGTAAGGGGGCAGCTTGGGCAAGATCGTCTCAAGTTGCTTGCGGAAAGGAGCATCGACACCCAGTATCCTGCCGGCTTCAATCACATGGGGGAAAAGCTCGCGCATGATAGCTACGTCCATGGTCGGAGCCGGTGAAAGATAAGCCAATACATTACTGTCGTCGAAATAGTATCCGTGTTCGGGAGACATGGAGAAGGGAGTAACTAAATAGCCATATTCCGGATATTCAACCAGGATGCCGGAGAGGAACTCAGCAGAACCTTTCAGTATGGGATAGATTTCTTTGAGGATTTCTTTGTCGCCACCGCTAAAGGCATAATGCTCCCATAAATGCTGGCATAACCAGGCGCCTCCTACCGGCCACATACCGTACCGGGCGCCATCCACGGGAGCTGTCCCCCTCCATAAATCTACGTTGTGATGAGTAACCCATCCTTTGGCTCCGTAATAAATCTGAGCTGTTTTAACCCCATTCCCGGAAAGGTCTTTCACCATGGAAATTAACGGCAGATGACATTCGCTCAGATTCGTTACTTCAGCCGGCCAATAATTCATCTGGGTATTGATATTGATGGTATATTTACTTCCCCAGGGCGGAGACAGCCTCTCGTTCCAGATAGCCTGAAGATTGGCAGGTTGCCCACCGGGACGACTGCTTGAAACCAACATATACCGGCCGAATTGGAAACAAAGCATCTCCAGATTGGCATCTGTTTCACCATTATTTATGGCAGCAATCCGTTGGTTGATGGGTTTCTCGTTTTTCGTCTTATCACCCACATCTATATGCACTTTTCCCATCAGACTACTGAAATCGGCGATGTGGCGCTGACAGAGTAGCGTATAGTTTTTATCGGCTACCCCCTCGATGACTTTTTGGTTACGGCCTGCCGGGTCTCCACTGATATCCTTATAGTTCACATGACTTGTGTTGGCTGCCAGGATAAGAGTAACAGCGTTTGCCTGACGAATAGTAAGTTTGTCTTTGTGCACACCGGATTGTCCGCCCTCGTTTTTCAGCTGCACGACCGTTTGAAACGACATACCTTTTTCTGCTATTTTTCCAATCAGCCAATATTCCGGTATGGTGTTTTCCCAGGCACCGTCGAGTGTTAATTTCCCCGGTATAGCTGTAACCTTATCCGTAAAATGGCTTTTTAAAGACACATCAAACGATATTTTACCAGGTTTATCAGCCGTAATTTGCATGACTAATACACGGTCGGGATAGGAAACAAATACCTCCCGTTTATAGTTTACCCCTTTATATGAGAAAGAAACTGAGGTAATGCCGTTTTCCATATCTAAGTCGCGGTAATAATTACCTGTTTCCGCATCGTCAATCCCATAGAACAGAAGTTCGAGGTTTCCAAGAGGTTCATAAGCAGCCTGACCGACAGGTTTGCCATAGAAATGTTCGTCTGCCATCTTTTCCGCTTCTTTGAATTTACCAGCAAACACTAAATCATGTATAGGTTTGAAGTATTTTCCGGCATCCGGGTCGTTATAATCATGTGGCGCCCCCGACCAGAAACTGGATTCATTCAGTGCAATTTTTTCCTGACAGACCCTGCCATATACCAAAGCTCCAATCAATCCGTTCCCTATCGGTAAAGGTTCAACTGTCGTTTCTCCCGGCTTGGTATTATACCATAGAAGCATATCACTTTT
>JAISZA010000226.1 GCA_031269535.1 Tannerellaceae bacterium | reverse complement strand
ATAATAGAGGAACATGAAGATGGTTCCAAAACGTTTGAAATTTATGTAGTGATCAATCAGGAACTGCAACGGGAATTCTTTGGCTTTGTGGATACGATAAAAGTGTTATCTCCCCAATCTTTAGTTGATTTTATGGGGTGGAAGTTTAGGTTGGCAAAAGAAAGATATGAAACTGAACACAAATAAACATTTCATGGTCGCATAGAAAACAGAAAATGCAGCATTCTCCCTGCTGCGGAATATCTAATGCAGGAGAATCTGTCTGCCTGGGAAGATCTAAAGACGATTGTCTGTATAGAATCCACACGGGAGGTTCAAGAACAGGATATGCATCAGAAAATCTTTCTGTCCTAAGGAAAATGGCATTGCACATTATCTCAGAACAGAAAGACAGACTAAGCCTTAGGAAGATATACCTGCGCTTTGCCTTGCGAAGGGTTTAATTGTTAACAGCCACCTCGCCGGAGTTGACAATTATCGTCACAAAGGCAGCCGGAGGAAGTTCAAGGCTGATGCTTCCGTCGGCAGTCTTTGTGCTTCCGATCGCCTGCATGTCTGACGAACTATTTGTCGCATATGCTTTTATATCTGCGGGTGCGGGCAATCCCCGGATGGTTGCTTTCCGTCCGGCGCCGTTGTTCACTAAATGCACGGCATATTCTCCGCGCGAAATATTTCCGAAGGCTGCGCAATTGACCTCTTCCTTATTGCAGGTGAAGGGGAGGGCAAAGGCGTTTTCGGGTGTGATGGCCAGTTGCTTCAGGTTCCAGAAGCGCTGTGTGGGGCGGAGCTCTCCCTCCGACCCGTAAATACCGGCTCCCCAGAGGAGGGAATAGTCTGAGGTAAGCTGCCATTGCAGGATGCTGAGCGGTTGGCAGATAGCGGCAATGCGCACGTAGAGGTTGATCTCATAGAGTGCGAATGTGGGTTCGAGGAATATCTGTGGGTAGCGCCAGGCTGCCGCGTCGGTACTCCCTTCTCCGATGATAAGCGGGACGTTGAGCTGGCGGGCAGAGCCGGCCCATTTACGCAAGGTCTCGTCGTCGCAGCCACGCCAGGAGTGGAAGGATACGGCGGCAATGTATTTATGTGTTTCGGCATCGTTCAGGGCAGGGAGGATAAAGTCAAAAGTGGTCGCATCCGAATTATCGCCCAGCAACATCCGCGTAGCCAATCCGCTGGAAGCCATGCAGGCTCCCAATCCTTTGATAAAGCCGGCATGTTCGCGGGGCGTATGGAGCACATTGATACCCAGGTCGGATTCGTTGAAGGAGAAAGCATAGGCTTCTACGCCGTAAGCTTCTTTGAGATAGACCAGATAGTCGGAGATCGATTGGTATATCTGCCGCTCTTTGGCCGGGTCGAGCCGGAGGGCGGCGACTCCTCCCCCGCGAGGCGTACGCGGGCCGGGAGCCAGCGCCCACTCGGGCGGGAACCATGCGCTGACAATTACCGGCATCCCTTTGGCGGATAATTGTTGCGCTATCTTCATGGAACGTTGCACGTGTCCGTTCAGTTTGCCTGCACGGGCATCGGCTGTCGGATCGCTGTCTTCGGAGGGCTGCCAGGCGCCCCAGGGCATTTCTACCCGGGCGAAAGAGAGCCTCATATTGTTGAGGCAATAATCAATTACCTGCGGGTCGTGGGTCGGATTCTGCAGGCGGAAGTTACCGCCCAGCCCGGTAAACAGGCGTCCGGGGGCGTTTTTATCTACAACTACTTCTACGGGGGCATTGTCGATGTCGCCCGAAGCGGTGAGGCTGAAGCTGAGCTGTCCCTTCTGTCCCTTTTTCAGGTTCTTGCCGAAGAGTTCAATGTAAAGGATAAGGTCTCCATCCGCTTCCTTGTGCAGGAAAGCCTTTACAGTCCTTGCGAAGTCTATCCCGATCTTACACCCTTTGCCTTCGATAGTGATTTGCTTTCCGGAGATTTTCCGTCCCTGGCCTTCGGGCGTGGCAGGCGACAGGGTGGTTCCGCCGACTGTCACGCTTCCCGGCACATAGCGTCCGGCGGGCAGTTCAAAGCCGTAGTAAACTCCTTCTACCTGGCGGGTCGTATCAGCATTATACGTAAGCGAGACGCTTGCAATCCCCTTGCCCTTGTCTTCTACTACCTGTTCGAAGCGCACCCGTCTGACCGAGCTTACGACCGTTTGCGCCCGGCCCTTGCGGCTGTATTGCGTGCTTTGTCGTTCCCTACCGGTGAAATCCATACCCGTCCAGCCGCTTTCTATAACGCGGAAAGAAGACTCAAACCCGATTAACTGTCCATCCACGCGGATTCCTGTCATATTCCCCCAGGCCATCACTTCGGTCTGCGCCTCAGCCGTAGCCGCCACGAAGGCGAGCGAACCGGCAGCGCAGAGAGCACATATCCATTGTTTCTTTTTCATCTGATTCGTTTTTATGGGTTTTTCTGAAAGACTTTGTACGAATGAGGCATCAGTGTGACGCGGAACACATTGTTTTTGTCGTCGGGGCGGAACCGTCTGCCGAAGCTTCCGGCCGGAGTAGTCTCCGTTTGTTTGTCGATTACGGCTCCGGTGAGGAGGTCGGTAATGCGGCTGATCGTTTCAATCGTATTTATATGGATCGTAACGGGTTCGTCGAGGAAAGATTCCACGATGAATGTCCCGTTGTCATAGACAAACAGGGCGACTTTGGCGGGTGCGTCGATGCGCAGTTCCAGGTCTTTGCTTAATATCTGCCGGAAGGCATTGAGTATGCCGGTGGGATATTCGTACAAGTCGCCGAAGTCTTCGGGGATGGTGATTACATACAGATTTCCTTTGGAGTAAGGCGCCCGGAGCACGATGGGGTATCCGCTGACGCCTCCCGTCAGGGGCCGTCCGGCGCTGATCGTTTCCCAGGAGTCGTTGGTCTGGTAGAGCACCTGCCTGATGAGGATGTCTTTGCCGGTCTTTCCTGCATAGCCGAAGTCGTTTACCAATGCGTTTTTGTAAGCGCGCAGCTCGGCTATATCGGCAATCTTTTCGGGAATGGCGCTCAGGAGTCCGGTTGTAATGACGATATCATTGCCTTTCGTCAGTTGTCCCTTGATTTTGTTTATGATATCGGGGTCGCCCTTAGCCTGTTCGGTCAGGAGGACTACTTTCTGGTCGGTAGGAAATTCGGAGTATTCGTCCATCGGGAGTCCGATCATTCCCAGGTAATTCTGCAGGAAATCGTCGCCCAGCGAATGGTAGGGTTTATACGTTTTGATGCCTATAGGTTTACCTAATTTATAGATGAACTTATCAATTGTTTCGAACGTATAGCCTGCTACACGGGCGATGGTTGCAGGGATTTGGGTCTGTCCGTTCAGATTGACGGGTTTCATCATTTCGTCGTAGTCGAAGCTGGTACCTTGTCCCTGCCAGGGGGTACGGTGTTGTTCGGGCCTCAGCCCCACACCTATCAGTTGGTTATAGGCAAAGAGTGCCATCTCGGGTGCTTTGGCAAAGAAGGTAAGCCAGAGTTGTTCGGCATACCGGTCCATTCCCATATTGGAGCCGCCGCTATCGACCCATCCGCCGAGGTTATGCCCCGGGCGCAGGTTTTCGAAGTAACGGATGATGTTATAGCCCAGATAATTCTGCAGGTGCTGGGCAGATGAAGGGTCGCGGGTTTCCGTGCCTGTCCATACGCCATCAAAGAGCTGCGGGCCATTCTTCAGGTCGAATCCGAGTCCCTGGAAATGGTCGTACCAGTTGGGATATTTGATGATGATTTTCACATTAGGGTTTACTTTCTTAGCCGGTTTGATAACCAGGCTCTGCCCCGCTTCCGTCATCAGTTCGAGGCGGTACTGCGTCCAGCTTTTCGTGCCTTTGGCCTTGATCTCGATATCCGACTTGCAACTGGTAAAGAAGAAGTCGTCAAGGATAAAGTCGTCGAAATACCTGGCCGTATGCTCAGCTATTTCCTGAACGATCTTCCGGTGTTCGGGGTTCGAGTAGCAGAAAGTCTCAAAGCTATTGGCCTCATTGATGGTATAGGTAATCCCTCCGCCTACTTCGATGCCTTTGGCAAGGAAATATTTTTTAGCCTGTTCCAGAGTTTCGCCGGGCACGATCAGCAGGTCGCGATGTGTCTCCAGGTATATCTTATCTACTTTGACCTGGTTGGCGATGATGTTCCAGGTGGAATCGAGCCAATGCAGGTCTTTCATCTTTTCCACCTCGTAAGCGCGGGTGTACACGGATACTTTAAAACTTTTGTAATTCCCGGAAAAGATGGATTCGTTTACCAGGAATAATAAAAATAAAATACAAAATAAATGTTTCATGATAGTTGAATTAAAGAATAGTGGTTTAAAAAACATACAAATATAGTCTTTATAACGAAGTCTGAAACATTATTCCGGGACAAAGCATGGATATCTTTACAGATTTTTCACCCGGACTCACCCGGGGTCTTCCCCCGAAACCTGTATATAGTTCACTCCCGTCCGGTTTATTCCCGGACGGGAGCGAATTTATCCCGGACGGGAGCAAATTTACCCCGGACGGGAGCGGATTTATTCCGGACGGGAGCAGGACGACACACAATTCCCCATAGACTTTTAACGAAAAATCCTTCACTCCTTCACAGAGGGAATAATCCTTTGAGTGATACTTTGTTAAGGTGTGAAGGACGGGGTTTTCATCCTTCACCTTTCCCTCGGCCTTTTCCCTGTGGAGCGGGCGCCTTTCCTCCCCTGTCTTGCGGGAGGGGCAGAGGGAGAAGGACGTCCCAACTATACGAGTGGGACTTCCGGATATAAACCCGGACAGCCGTTTCAGACAAAAACCCTCAGCTGATTTCGGGGCAAATCACGTTAAGGTGTGAAGGATAAGAACCCCATCCTTCACACCTTAACGAAATATCACTCAAAAGCTTATGCCCTCTGTGAAGGAGTGAAGGATTTTTCGTTAAAAGTCTATGGGGAATGTGTGAAACTTTAAAAGCATCAGAATATCCTTATCCGGGCAGTAAAAGTTCCTGATCCGGCAGGCAGTTGACCCGATGCTGCATCCATTGCGCCCATTCCCGGTGACTTTTGGTGTGATTGAACGTTTGCCAGGATACCGGCTGACCGATATGCAAAGTAAACGTACGGCCTCTCTGCCTGAAAAATTCGCGGGCAAAGAGTATGACTTCGAAATTGACTTTTGAGCGGATATGTTTCCGGAAATTCTCGATACAGTAGAACAAATCCGAATTTCTTGCTTCGAAATACAAAGGTACCACATCGCGTTTGTATTCAACGGCCACTTTGATGAAATGCTTATGCCATTCGTGCTCTCTTATTTTCCCTTCCGATTGATAAGCCGTAGCTCCGGCCGGAAAGATGATGAGGTGCTGGTCTGTTGCGTAGAACTCCCTGATTTGCCGGAGGCTCTCCTTGTTCTGGTGCTTATAGACGGGCAGAAAGAGTTCTTTCAGAGGTGTGAAGATGCTCAGGAATTCATTGGCGTAGAACTTGATTCTGCCGGCGTAGCGGTGGCCGATGACATGGGCGATGCAAATGGCTTCGGCTCCTCCCTGGGGATGATTGCTTACAAAAATAAGTTTGCGGCCGTCGGCCGGGAGATGGTTTTCGCCCCTGACATGGCAGGTGAAACGGAGTTGTTCCATGCAGGAATCGATGAAGTCGATGTTCTTCTTGCCGGGTGCATGCGCGAAGAGTGAGTTGATCGCATCCTGGTGCAGGATTTTCCGGATGAGGCAGAGCGCCAATCCCGACAGTTTGCTGCCGGGGAATCTTTCGGCGATTAACTGTCCGACGTCGATTCGGCCGGTCTCCTGATGCTGCATGATCTTTGGGGCTTAGCGGGGGTTTGTCAGGCCGAGACTCCCGAAAACCTCGTAATACGCCCCGGCCATTTGTTCCCAACCGTAGTTTGTCTGGGTGAAATGGCTGAAGCAGGCTTTACAAGGCTGGTACGAAGCGCTTTCGTGTGCCAGATGATTCAGTGTATCCACCCATGCCCCGACCTTTTCCGGAGGCAGAAGAAAACCATTCTTCCTGTCTGTGATGGCCTCCGGGATACCGTCGATATCCGAAGCAAAGACCAGTGCCCCATGTGCGGAGGCTTCGAGGCATACCAGGCCGAAGCCTTCCATATCGCCCTCCACGGCAATGTTGGGCATCAGGAAAGCGTCAACTTTCGTGTACAACATCCTGACTTCGTCGTCGGGTAAGCGTCCTACATGCCTGATACGGGGAGATTGCCTGATGATTTTCCGCAACTGTCTTTCGTCGGAGAAATAGCCGGAGAAAAGCATTACTTTCTCCCTCGTTTTTCCGGGTAAGAGGTAAATGATCTTTTCCGGCAGCGTAGGTTCAGGGTGGAAAGGGCCTGTGATGATCAGATAAAAATCTTCCTGCAATTGCGGGAATACATGCTCTGCGAACCATGAGAAGCCTTTTCTTTTCACCGGTCTCCCGGTCATCATCAGCAGTTTCCGGCCCGATGTATCAATCTGTTTTTCTGACAGCCAATCCCGGAAAACATCCTCCGGCGTATCCCGGCACTGCGAGGCATCCACGCCGTTAGGTATAACTACGACCTTCTCAGGGGCTATCCCCAGGGCGATGGCTTTCCGGGCGGTTGCATGGCTTACGGCAATCAGCCGGTCATAAAAATTCAGGCGGTTGAAAATATATCTGTGATAGAACCGGCTCGGGAAAACAACATCCAGGCCGTGTAGTGTAACCACATACGATACCTGTCTGCGTGGCTTCGGAAAAGAACAGAAGGTGGCAACCAGTGCGTCGTTAAAATAAATAATACCGATTTGCGGATGAGCCTTGCATATCTTCCTGATCTTGCGGCGGAGCGACAAGAAAAACACCAGCCGGCTCCCTGGGTAGTCGTATATCAGGCGGTGCGTTTTACATCTTCTTTCCAGGCTTGTCAACAGCTCGTAACAATGCTTTTCCATTCCTCCGGTCGAAGGCGGGAATTTATGACTGACGAATAAGATCTCCATAGTCTTTTATTGATTTTCTTCCACTTTTCAGTTGCAGGTAAAACAGCACTGCCATGCCGCTCCAGAACAATTGCCTTGCCCGCCTGAGAATGGAAACCGGCACCCAGAGGCCGGGCGAAGGTATGCCAAGCAGATGCAGGGCGAACTTGTTTATCAGCTCTTCGACCCCCGCTTGTCCGGGAATGAAAGCGGCTGCCGATTTGAGTACAATGATCAGGGTGTCGAGAAACAGGCTGTCGCATACGCTTACAGGGTAGTTTAAGAAGTACAGGATAAAAAACAGTTCCAGAGAACCTGAAATCCACTGTGCGGAGAACAGAAGGAAGGCGCCTGCCGTCTTTTTCGGATGCCGGCGGATATGCGCTGCCAGCAAGGTACGCATTTCTACGGCCCGGGATATGAGTTTATGCCATCTGTTCTTTTCCGGGCCGCCTGCCGTTTCCTTACCTTTTCTCAACAACAGAAAGGCCAGGCCTACAGCCGAAACTATCGGCAGAAACATCAGGAAATACGAAAGGGAAAACAGGAACTGCATCAGTACGATGGCAAATAATACAAGCTGGCTTGATATCATCAGAGCGCGCGCCAGCAAAACAGACTTATAAGCCTCCTGCTCCTCCACGCCTTCGCTGATGAGTCTCCGGGCATTGAACACTTCCCCGGCTATGGCGCCGGAAGGATTAAACAGGGTGATTATATTTCCCGTTTGCCGGATCATGAACAACCGCATGAAGGAGGGTCTGGCATACGAATCGATACACAGCTTCCAGCCTGAAGCCCCCGCAAGACCGGCAAGGGTCGTGGTAAGAAGAATGAATACCGAGTGAAATCCCAGCTGCTTTATTAAACGGAAACCGGCCCCTACATCCGTCGCTCTCAGGAAAATAAAAAAACAGACAACGATGCAGACAATAAGTAGTATTTGCAGGCTTTTCTTCATCTCAGATTACAAGCAGATTATAAGATAAGGCTCTCAGGTCGTCGAAATATCCGGAAGCCAGATTCTCCCACTGATATTTTCGGCTGCTTTCCAGTCCCTTCACAGCCAATTGCCCGGCCAGTCCGGGCTGTTCGATTATTTCAGTTATCCGGTTCAGAAAACCGGTCGTGTCGTACGGATTACATTTAAAACCGTTGACGCCATCTTCGATAAAGTCGCGGCTGCCTCCGCTGTCGGCTATCACGCAGGGAAGCCCCGAAGCCATTGCTTCCAGCACCACATTGCCGAAAGTCTCCGTAAGAGAAGGGAAAAAGAAAACGCTCGCCGAAGCATAAAGCTCCGATAGCCGCTCATGCCCGACATGTCCGAGGAACAGGGCTTCGGGCATTTGCCTGCCGATGGCCTCACGGGCAACTCCTTCGCCGGCAATCACAAAATTATATTTCAGGCCTCTTCGTTTTACCAGTGCATAAAGCCGGATCAGGGTCAGCAGATTCTTTTCCCAGACAAGCCTGCTTACGAACAAGATACAAGGATTGTCATTACCTGTAAGCGATTTCATCAGTTCCGGATTGCGCCTGGCCGGAGAAAAAAGGCTCCGGTCGATACCTCTCTCCCAGAGTTTCATCACATCGATTCTGACGCCTTCGGCTGCCAGTTCCTGCATGATGCTGCCGGATGGCACATAGACTGTGTCGCACTGGTTATAGAACGACCTGAGTATATCCCTGACCCGCTGCTTCGCAAAACCAATCAAAAACGGGAAATGCTTTACGTAGTACTCTACATAACTGATAAAATGCGTATGATAAATCGAGATGACCGGTACCCCCAGACGTTTAGCCGCCTTCAAGGCATAATTGCCGAGCAGGGAAGGGGTCGAGATATGGATCACATCAGGCGAGAAAGCCTGGAGCTCCTTATCCAGTTCCGCCTTTTGCCGGAAGGGATTAGCCATTCTATAATTTTTATTACCGGGAATACCCCATGTATTGACATGGATACATTTGAATCCTCTGATATGATCCGGCCCTAAGCCACAGACAAAAAAAAATCGAACTGTTCGGCAGGTATTCTCCTGATCAGTTGAAACATGGTTCTCGACGCCCCGTCGAAGTCGCTTAGTAAAATATCCGCAAAAAAAACAACTTTTACCTTTTCCATACCTGATTAATTTTATCAAACCGGACAATCCGGTTTGTTTCTTTCTTTTTTGATGTGGCAAAGCTATACGAATGATGCGACAAAGCTGTTACATAAACCACAAGCCTCTGTTACATAACGAAAGCATTCCGGATTGCCACAATGGCGAATGCGCTTTACCTGGGATAGTTCTCCGGGCTCTGTTCCGTATCCGGTTTGCAGGGCAGTATCTGTCCGGAGGAGAGATACCAGAGGTAGCCTTCTACCTGAGAGTAGCCCATCTGCCGGATGAGGTGGAGGTAGCCTTCGACCTGGGTATGATGCAGGGGGGAGGGATGCCCGGATTTGTAATCGACGACGACGACGCGGTCGGGGTAGATCAGGATGCGGTCGGGGCGGCGGGTCTGGCCTTTGCCGAAGAGGATACCGACTTCGTTCAGTATGCGTGCTGATCCGTCGTACCAGGGGGCAGCTTCGGGATGTGCCAGTAAGGCCTCGAGGCGGGAGGTCAGGTGGACGGCTTCTTCGCCGCTGATAATCCCCTTGTGGCGGAAGTTTTCTATGGAAGCGGGGATATCTTCCCGGGTACGTATGTTGCTGAGCAATTCGTGTATCAGCGCGCCCTGTTTCCTCTGCGGCTGATCAAAGCAGAGGCCTTTGCCGTGCAGGCGCAGGTGCAGGCGTTCGTCGGGGGAGATGGAACAGAGGCGTCCCATGGCGATCTCTTCAGTCTCCTTAGCCTCTGCCTTCCTGTGCGGGGGAGAGAAGGAAGCGCCCTGCTCAAACCTGCCGGCCTTAGCGTCGAAGGGGAAGAAGGCGCTCAGGCCTGCCCAGAGCAGATCGGCGACAGTGTTTATTCTGGCAATCCCGCCGGTCTTCTCATCCACTTTCTTAGGATAGGGAGCCATGACAAGGAGCTCTTCCTTGGCCCGGGTAAAGGCGACATAAAGGGTATTCAGACTGTCGATGCAGGCATGAAGGCGCTCTCTGAAATACTCTTTTGCAAACAAGGTAGCCGTCAGGCCCTGCCCGTAGCGTATGGGGAGCAGGTAGAGGCGGTCGAAGGGGGCCGTCTCGGGATGACACCAGAGGATAAGCTGCTGTGTAGGCTTGTGGTCGATGTTCCAGTCGCAGAAGGGGAGAATCACAACTTTGAACCCCAGTCCTTTTGATTTATGGATGGTCAGGATGCGGATGGCGTTCTGTCCGTCGGGAGTAGCAATGGTCTTGCGCGAGCCTGTCTCGTCCCACCATTTGAGGAAGCGCTCCAGGTCGGCATTTTCCTTCTGCGAAAACTCCAGCACCATATCGAAGAAGGCTTGTATGAAGACCTGTTCGTTGTCGGGGAAGCGGGAGGAGAACAGGCGGAAGATGCCTTCCGTCATCTCATACAAGGCCTGACGCGAGAGTTTGTACAGGGCCGACTGTATCTCCGGAGGAAATTCCATGCCTTGCCCCGCCGCGGCAAAGCGGTCGTGGCTGCCGGAGGCGGCATAAGCCAGGAATGCCATCTGCCTGCCGGTCTGATTATCCGGGTTCTTCAGGTAAGTCAGGAGGGCGATGATCAGACGGACGGCCGGCGAGCGCCCCACATAGAGTGCATCGTCAGACAGGATATCGTAGCGGTAGCGGCTGTCCGGATGTTCTTCCTTATAAGCCAGCAGGGTATCGGCTACCCGCGCACCTTCCTGGTTCGTACGCACGAGGATGGCGATATCCTGTAGCGCATAGCCTTTGTCCTGCAGGCGTTCGAGTGCGGAGGGCAGGCGCCGGAGCGATTCGTCTTTCCAGTCGCCCCCTTCTTCTTCTTCCGCCTGCAGGAAATCGATCTGCAGATGCCCCTCTTTATTGCGGAAAGGGGGAGGCACCTCCTGTCCGCTCCCGGCATAGGCCGAGAGGATGGCCGACCGGAAAAGCTCCTGCTCCGCCTCCGGCAGAGACGACGCCTGAAGGCTCTCGTTGTACTGAGACTGCAATAAGGAGGGAGCGGCGGTAAAGAAGTCGTTGTTGAACGCTACAATCCGGTAGAAGCTCCGCCAGTTCTCCTTCAGCGTTTCTTCTTTCACCTGCCCGTAGTGGAAATCTTTCTGCACCTGTTCGTCGAGCAGTTTCCAGTTGGAATTGCGGAAGCGATAGATGCTCTGCTTCACATCTCCTACGATGAGGTTGTCGTGCCGGTGTGCCAGGCTTTCGCCTATGAGGGGGCGGAAGTTATACCACTGCATATCGCTCGTATCCTGAAATTCGTCGATCATATAGTGGTTGATGCGTGTCCCGGTCTTTTCGTAGATAAAGGGGGCGTCGCTGCCGTCTATGATTTTGTTCAGCAGTTCGGTCGTATCGGCTATCAGCATGATGTTTTTCTCTTTCCGGTAGGCTGCGATCTGCCTGGATACGTCGTTGAGGATGCCCAGGGTGTAATAATTGCGCACGACTTCTTTCGCCGTGTAGTAATCTCTCATATTCCCGAACAGGGCCAGGATGTCTTTGATGCATTCGTTCAGTCCGTTCTCAAAGGCGCAGCCTATGATTTGTCTGGTAGCGGGTGCTGTGGTTCGGGTAAAGCAGGCTTCCAGAGTATCTGCCAGGCCGGCAAAGCTGGCGGTCGGTTCTTTTATTTCTCCCCTGGCCAGTTTTTCCAGACAGAACAGGGGTGAGCGGCTTCCTCCCTTAAAGTCGGAAGCCTGCAGGGCGTATTGCCTCAGGATGCCTGTTCCTTTCTCTCCCAGGGCTTTCAGCTTAGCCTCGGTGGAACGGATGATAGCATACAATTCGTTTTTATAGGTTTCGAGCGCTTGTTTGTCTTCGATGTCGCGGTTTACCTGGTCGCTGAAAGCCTTGTAGTTTTCTTTGAATAGTTCGCGGCTGAGCGACATAATCTCACGTCTCAGATTCCACTCGCCACCGTTCTCCACCTTTTCTCCGGCAAAGCGCAGCAGCCATCCCAGCAGCGCTTTGCTCTCCGGTTTTTCCAGGTCGCCCAGCATTTTGTCTATGGCTTCGGAAAGGACCAGTTCCTGGTCCATTTCGATGCTATACCCTCCCTGTAGTCCTATCTCACGTGTGAAAGCGCGCATGGTCTGTTGGAAGAAACGGTCGATGGTGCTGATGTTGAAAGCGGCATAGTCGTGCAGGATGCTGATCAGCGTTTCTTTTGCCTTCCGGCGCAGTTGTTCTTCCGTCTGTTTGTATTTGGCAGTGAGCATCTCCAGGTAGGCGGAGGGGCGGTGCGAGGCGAGTTTGTAAAGCTCTTCGATGATGCGGTTTTTCATCTCGTCGGTAGCCTTGTTGGTGAAGGTTACGGCCAGGATATGGCGATAAGCCGTCCTGGCCTGGAAGAGCAGCTGGAGATACTCTCCCGTCAATTTATGGGTTTTCCCCGCCCCTGCGGAAGCTCTGTAAACCGTAAGCATGGCTGTTCAGATGATACGGCTTTTCAGGTAGCCTTCTTTTTTCAGTATTTCCAGCACTCTGTTGCGCAGGTCTCCCTGGATGATGATCTCGCCTTCTTTGACTGAGCCTCCCACGCCGCATTTCACTTTCAGCCACTTGCCAAGGGCTTCCAGCTCAGTAGATGTACCACGGAATCCGCTGATAAGCGTGACAAGCTTCCCCCCGCGGTTTCGCTTGTCGAGCGATATGCGCAGTAATTGTTTCTCTTTCTGAAGCGTCTCTGTTTCTGCTTCTTCTTCACCCGTATCATACTGATAACCGGGATTGGTCGAATAGATAATCCCCAGCCTCTCTTTCCAGTCGTTCTTTTTCATTCTGATGCCACCCGATATTGAGAAGTCAAAGCTACGAATTTATCGGGATAAATCTCACATCAATTCCTGAAAAACATATGCTTTTCTACTACATCCACCGTGACGGGGCGGTTTCTGTCTATCGCTCCGCCTAAGATTTGTCTGGACAGCTCGTTCAGTACGTACTTCTGTATCACGCGCTTCACGGGACGGGCTCCGAACTGGGGATCGTATCCTTCTGTGGCGATAAACTGCAGGGCGTTGTCGGTAAACTTCAGGCTGATGCCGTTGGTTTCCAGCATTTGTTGGATATGTTCCAGTTGAAGTTCAACAATCTTCCTGATCTCCTGTTCGTTGAGCGGGGAGAACATGAGGATTTCGTCGATACGGTTCAGAAATTCGGGGCGGACGGTTTGCTTCAGCAGGTCCAGAACTTCCCTGCGCGTCTGTTCGATTATCTTATCGTGATTCTGAGGGGTTATTTTTTCGAAGTTTTCACGGATAAGCGGAGAGCCGATATTGCTGGTCATGATGATGAGTGTATTTTTGAAGTTCACCACCCGTCCTTTATTGTCCGTCAGCCGGCCATCGTCTAAGACCTGCAGGAGGATATTGAAGACATCGGGATGGGCCTTTTCTATTTCGTCGAACAAGACGACCGAATAAGGTTTGCGGCGGATGGCTTCCGTCAGTTGTCCGCCTTCGTCGTAGCCCACGTATCCCGGAGGGGCTCCGATCAGGCGCGTTGCGCTAAACTTTTCCTGATATTCGCTCATATCGATGCGCGTCATCATATTTTCGTCGTCGAAGAGGTATCCGGCCAGTGCTTTGGCCAGCTCGGTTTTCCCCACTCCCGTCGTGCCCAGGAAGATGAATGAGCCGATGGGTCGTTTGGGGTCTTGCATCCCGGCGCGGCTGCGGCGTACGGCATCGGCCACAGCCCGGATGGCCTCCTCCTGTCCTACGACACGTTTATGAAGCTCGTCTTCGAGGCAGAGGAGTTTCTCCCGCTCGCTCTGCATCATTTTGTTTACAGGGATTCCTGTCCAGCGCGAGACGATGTCGGCGATATCTTCACTATCTACTTCTTCCCTGATCATCGCATCAGCCCCCTGTCTTTCGTGCAGGCGCGCCTGCACTTCTTCATTTTCCGTTTCTTTGGCTTTGATCCTGCCGTAGCGTATCTCGGCCACTTTTCCGTAATCGCCTTCCCGTTCGGCTTTTTCGGCTTCAAACTTCAGGTTTTCAATATCTATCTTGTTCTGCTGTATCCGGTTGACTAATTCTTTTTCGCTCTGCCATTGGGCTTTCTGCCTTTTTTCTTCTTCCTTCAGGTCTGCGATATCTTTATTCAGCATCTCCGATTTGGCAGTATCATTCTCACGTTTGATAGCTTCGCGTTCGATCTCTAATTGTTTGATGCGCCGGCTGATTTCGTCTAAAGATTCGGGTACGGAATCGATCTGTATGCGCAGGCGTGCGGCTGCTTCGTCCATCAGGTCGATGGCCTTGTCGGGCAGGAACCGGTCGGTGATATAGCGCGAGGAGAGTCTGACGGCCGAGATAATCGCATCGTCCTTGATGCGTACCTTGTGGTGGTTCTCGTACTTCTCTTTCAGTCCGCGCAGGATGGAGATGGTGTCGGCTTCTTCGGGTTCGTTTACCATTACGATCTGGAAACGTCTTTCGAGCGCTTTGTCTTTCTCGAAATACTTCTGATATTCGTCCGGTGTTGTGGCTCCGATGGCCCGCAGTTCGCCGCGTGCCAGGGCAGGCTTCAGTATGTTGGCAGCATCCATGGCTCCTTCGCTTTTTCCTGCTCCCACGAGGGTATGTATCTCATCAATAAAGAGGACGATTTCGCCATCCGAGCGGACGACTTCGCCGACCACGGCTTTGAGTCGTTCTTCAAACTCTCCCTTGTATTTGGCTCCGGCGATGAGGGCGCCCATATCGAGCGAGAAGACTTGTCTGGATTTCAGATTTTCGGGTACATCGCCTCGTACGATGCGGTGTGCCAGTCCTTCGGCTATGGCCGTTTTGCCCACTCCCGGCTCACCTATCAGTATGGGATTGTTTTTGGTGCGTCGGCTGAGTATCTGGAGTACGCGGCGTATCTCGTCGTCGCGTCCGATCACGGGGTCTAGCTTTCCGCTCCGGGCACGCTCGTTCAGGTTTATTGCGTATTTACTCAGGGCCTCATAGGTCTCTTCTGCCGACGGGCTGCTTACTTTATTTCCTTTGCGTAGTGCGTCTATGGCCAGGTGCAGCTCTTTTTCGTTCACGCCGGCATCTTTCAGTATCTGCGAGGCTGTGCCTGGCACCGCCAGCAGTGCCAGCACGATGGCTTCCAGCGACACATACCGGTCTCCCATCTTGCCGGAATAATCGATTGCCTTTTGCAAGACAGCGTTTGTCTCCTTAGAAAAGTAAGGTTCTCCTCCGGATACTTTGGGGTACGAGTCTAATTGACTATCCAGTATGCGGTTCAGATTCTGTACAGGCACACCCAGTTTCTGAAAGAGGAAGTGAACCAGGCTTTCACCTGTCAGAATGACAGCCTTCAGTAAATGTGTTGTTTCAATCACCTGCTGGTTCCTTTGCGAAACCAATTGCACAGCCTGTTGCAGCGCTTCCTGCGATTTGATTGTAAAATTATTAAAATTCATATAGTTAATCTCCTTTTATTTGCTTTTATCTGCTCTTATCCCTGCAAAACAAATGCCAGATATCAGATGCTGACAAAAATGTCAGAAAAGCATTCTCCTTGCGGGGAACGATATCCCGTCAGGATCTATGCTCCCTCTCCAAAAACTACAGATTAACTTCCCCTTGGGGTTCGCAATGATGATGCGGCATTATAGCCGACCTTCGTTTGATGGGCTGCTTTTATCCAGCCATTCATCCAGTTGCTTCAATATCTTTGCTTTTATCTTTTCGGGCATATTGCTGATACGTGCCCGGTGGCTACCGCGGGCCTGGAAGAAGAAATGACTGTTTTTCTTTTTTTTGAAGACGGGGACGTGTGCGGCGCTCCAGGGGTCTATCTCGCCGTAGATATAGATTATTTTCGGGTCGTTTTCTTTCAGGAAATGATGGATTTTTTCATACAGAGCGGGGTCGAAGCCGATGGCTCCTGCTCCCGGAGGCAGCATGAGTTTGGCCAGATAGCCCTGGGCGCTTTGTATCGTCAGGTATTTCCTGAACGGACGAACATCATAGCCATAATACCCCAGTTCTCTGGCAGCCTGTACGAAGAAAGAGCCGTTCGGCTGGTTTTCGGCAAAGTAATCGGGGCCGGAGATATCTATCAGATGTTTGAACAGCTGTTCGTCTTCCGACTCCAGCGGGGGAATGGCGCTTACGGGCGTCCCCCATTGCCAGAAGGCAAACGAATATTCCAGTACGCAATAATCCAATATCTCGGCTATGGGCAGGCCGAATGTGAGCTCCTTCTCCCGGCAAAAGGCTTCGAGCCTTGGGAGCAGGCTGGTTTTGCGTTTGAGTATTTCTGTCTGGAAGGCTTCGATTTTCCGGCGTTCGGCTCTGGTGCCTACCTTACGGAGGAAACCTTCGTGACGCCCGTCTTCCACGCCCCGGCAGAGCGGAGCTACGTAAGGGACGGAGAAGGCGACATCGTCGGGGAAGAAGGCACGGTATATCAGGGTCGTCTGCCCTCCTTTGCTGATGCCCGTGCTTATCCACTGCCCCGTATAAAGGCCCCGAAGAGTCGCGACAATATGGTGGAGGTCGTATGCCGAGTTTTCGGCCGTCAGGTAATCCCAGTTCAGCGGCTCCGGCGTCGATTCAAGGAAATAACGGTGTTCGGCAAAGACAATATTGGCATTCAGCAGCCCCGAAAGTTCTTCGCGGTAACGGGGCGACAGGGCATAACCTCCGCCATAGCCTTCCGTCACCACGACCGTAGGGCGATCCAGCCCTACATGGCATACCACTACCCGCTGTGTAAAAGAGCCTGCCTCCGGATGCTTGTGATCGACAGGCTGGGTAATACGCACCAGATACTTCTCCTGATAATACTCCGAGCTGAGCTCCTCGATAGCGCTGATATCTTTCAATAACGCAAGCCTCTCCCTGATCTCCCCGGCAACGACGCCCAGAGAAAGAAGGAAGGAGAGAAAAAGAAACAAAAAAGACCGTCTCATAAGAAATACGAATTATCAATGATTAATTAAACGTTGTTACAATAGCCTGAACGCATACCCTTCCTCCTGCAACCATTCGATGGAGCGCGGCAGCGCTTCTTTCATATTCCGCTCGGCCTTCAGCGAATCGTGAAAGACGATGAAAGAGCCGTTGCGGGTATAGTGGCGTACGACCTTAAACACCCCTTCGGGCGTCATGTGCGGACTATAATCGCGGGTCACGACGTCCCACATAATGATCCGGTAGGTCTTGCGCAACGACAAGAGCTGCGGCAGGCGCATATGCCCGTGGGGCGGACGGAAAAGCTCGCTGTCGATGTAGGCTCCGGCCTTTTCCACATTGTCGAGGTAAAAGGAAGTCCGCGAACGGATACCCTGTAGATGGTTATACGTATGATTCCCTGTCCGGTGCCCGCGGTCCACGACCATCCGGTAGATATCGGGATACTTCCTTACGTTGTCGCCTACGCAGAAGAAGGTCGCTTTCAGGCCGTAGCGGTCTAAGGTATCCAGCACCCAGGGAGTGATTCCGGGGATGGGGCCGTCGTCGAAAGTGAGGTAAACACACTTCTCTGCGGCCGGCATCCTCCAGAGCGCCCCCGGGAAGAGCGCTCTGTATAGCCAGGGCGGTTGCTCGATCAGCATATCAGTCTCTGGCGATGGCGGAATATTTGATATGATATTCTTCGAAAATACGTTTGTACTTATCGACGTATTCCGATTCATATCGCTCACCCTGCCGGATCGCTTCCTGAAGGACTGCCAGATTATCTTCCAGATAACGCATGACAGACTCGCGCTGTGAGGGGCGCAGGCGGAAGCACCAGTTCACGTTATCGACCGCTATCCGGGCGGCTTCATCATAAATCGCTTCGGCTTTTTCCTTCGCTCCCGCCAGGAAGTAGCACTCGCCTATGAAGACAATGCTGTAATCCATCGGGACATTTTCGGGCGGAAGCACTTCCATCGCCTTATCCAGTACCTGGAGCGCTTTTTCGTTTTCACCTTCGTTGATCAGGGTTCTTGCCAGGGGGGCAAATACGCTCATGCGATAGCTTTTGCACATGCGCATGACCGTTTCGTCCAGATATACGCCGGGGAGGTTTACATTGCCCCATTTGAATTTGTTCATTACATTATCGTACATCTTTTCCGTATGGATGGCGTGTGGAGAGCCTTTTGTGGCCAGGGGTACGATCTGGTAGGCCATGCCGGTCTGCTGGAAATACCCATCTAAGCGCACGAACTGGTCGGGCACGACTGTAATGGCGTAGTATATCGGGCGTTCCCAGTTATTGTTCCGGAGCATATCCAGTATGATCAGTTCCTGTTTGCCTAAGAGGTTTTTGCCTTTCAGGTCGATAGGCATCTCCTTCAGCATATAAGGCAGGTATTTCTCGCTGAGCGTGCCGGTATTGACGACGGCTGCCGAGTCGCTTTTATAGACAAGTGTCTGAGAAGGTATGTAATCCATATCCTGGCTATAGCCCGGCAGTTTCTTGTATTTGGGGTCGTTGGAGCGGACAAAATCCAGGGCGAGCCTCAGATCGACCGGCTGATCGGTGCCCGGCACCACATAGGCCACGTCGCGCGTACCCTGTACGTAATCTTCGCGGTTCCACGAGATAGGCAGCGGGGCGGAGTTGTAGGCCTGCCGCTTCATCTGGTCGATATACCAGTCGGTCTGCAGGTAGCTCGTATTGCATACCCTGACATCCGTCCGGATGCCTTCGACTTCCTGGGCATACCACAGAGGGAAGGTGTCGTTATCGCCATTGGTAAAGATAATCGCGTTCGGTTCGCAGGATTCCAGATAGTTCTGCCCGAAGTCGCGTACGACATAGCGGTCCGATCGGTCGTGGTCGTCCCAATTCTGTCCGGCCATCTGCAGCGGGATAAGCAGGCAGGCGACCGAAGCCACGCTTCCGGCCACTCCGGCGGGCGCCTTGAGGTATTTTTCCAGCGCCTTGCTCAGTCCGGCCACTCCGAAGCCAATCCAGATACAGAAGGCATAGAACGAGCCGGCATAGGCATAATCGCGTTCGCGGGGCTGTTCGGGCGTCTGATTGAGGTAGAGCACGATCGCTATCCCCGTCATAAAGAAGAGGAAGAAGGTAATCCAGAAGCTTTCAATGCCCTTTTTTCCCGCATAAGCCTGGTAAAGCAGTCCGATAATGCCCAGCAGGAGAGGGAGCATATAATAGACATTATGCCCTTTGTTCGCGGCAATATCATGGGGCAGGCCGTCGGAAGGGCCTACCCTCGGCTCGTCGATAAACGGGATGCCGCTTATCCAGTTGCCGTTCAGGACTTCGCCCCGGCTCTGTATGTCGTTCTGGCGTCCGGAGAAGTTCCACATGAAGTAACGCCAGTACATAAAGTTGAGCTGGTAATTGAAAAAGAAGCGCAGGTTCTCGGCAAAGGTCGGTTTGATAACAGTAGAACTTTCGCCGCAACGGTCGTATCTGACGGGTGTCCCTTTTATCTTTGCCCATTCTTTATAAGCTTGTACGTGATTGGCTTGCGAGCTGTGCATACGTGGAAAAAGCATATTCAGCTCATCGACCATATCGTATTGGCGGGCGTATTGCGAGACGTAGTAACGGTCTTTCTCGTTTTCCGACTGCTTGATCACCCGGTTCCAGGTTGGTTTTCCTTCCTTCGACGAAGGGATGCAGCTGTTTCCTTCCCGGGTGTATTTCACCTCCGATACGTAGGTCTGCCCGTAAACCAGCGGGGTCTCTCCGTATTGTTCGCGCGCCAGATAAGTGCGCAGGGTAAAGATGTCTTTGGGGGAGTTCTGGTCCATCGGCGTCCCGGCCGACGAACGGATCATGATCAGCGCATACGAAGAATAGCCCACCACAATCACCAGCATGCATATCAGGGTTGTATTCAGTAATTTGACATTCACTTTACTGCTGTTGAACAGGAAGAGGGCAAGGGCGGCAATCAGCAGCGCACCTAACCAGTAGCCATCGCCGATGAACGGAATCCCCAGCAAGACAACAGAGAGCAGGAAAGACGCTTTCAGCTGCTTTTCCCGTACGACGGAACGCATGCTCTCGTAGATCGACCAGGCCAATACACCGCCTAAGATAAGGATATACGCAAAGACACCCGAATTATAGGGCATACCCAGTGCATTGACAAAGAGGAGCTCGGACAGGCCGGCTACTTCGACCAGGCCCTGCACGACTCCGAACATCATCAGCGCGACGATGGCAAAGGAGATAAGCAAAGCAACCGCCGTGCCTTTCATGCTGGGATTCTCAAACTTTTTATAATAATAAACCAGTACGATGGCGGGAATACAAAGCAGGTTCAGCAGGTGGACGCCGATGCTCAGGCCCATCAAGTAGGCAATCAGGACGATCCAACGGTCGGCATGAGGATGGTCGGCGGCATCTTCCCATTTGAGGATGAGCCAGAAGACCAGGGCAGTGAACAGCGACGAATACGCATAGACTTCGCCTTCTACTGCGCTGAACCAGAACGTATCGCTGAAGGTGTAGGCCAGAGCGCCTACCAGACCGCTGCCCAGAATGGTGATGAGCTGCGCCGTCTGTATTTCTTCCTCCTCCCTGACGATAATCTTACGCGCCAGATGCGTGATTGTCCAGAACAGGAAAAGAATGGTCAGACCACTGAAGATTGCCGACATCGAATTGACCATCTTGGCCACACTGCCGGTATCGGAAGCCAACTGCGTGAATAAATTAGCGGTAAGCATAAAAAAGGGCGCTCCGGGCGGATGCCCCACTTCCAGTTTATAAGCTGAAGAAATAAACTCGCCACAGTCCCAGAAACTGCCCGAAGGTTCGATAGTCAGTAAATAGACAGTGGATGCCACAATGAATGTAATCCATCCCAATAGATTGTTGAAAAGCTTATATGTTCGCATATCTTTAGTTTGATAAGTGTCTTTCCATTGACTCCCTCCCCCCTCCACGGGGAAGAAAGAGAGTCGCAAAGATAAACAATAAAACCGGCTTCGTTTATCCTTTTGACTACAATTAAGATTTCAAACGTTTAAATACGCTTATTATTGTCTGAAACCTGCACGTATATGGGGATTGACTGGGAGGGAACAGGGTTCATAACGCAGCGTGACGTCATCGTACGCCGAGCATTGTCCGTTGCTTACCGTCCACCGCAGGGTGGCTGTTTGCGTCTGGCTCAGATTCAGTGTTACGGTGGTATTGTATTGCTGTGGACTGGCGATGCTGATGCCTGTACTTGCGCCTACGATTGTCCATATCCCTGTTTCACCGGCAGTTGTAGCGGGCTGGCGTCCGTTCATTGTGAAGACGGGGTCGCATTGCTTCAGATCAGCTCCGGCATTGGAGGAGAGGGTGGTCAGGTTTACAAGCTGCGTACTGATTTCGCATCCTCCTATGTCCCGCGCCCTGACCGTGTAGTCACCGGCAGCTAATCCGGTAAAGACATTTGTCGTCTGCCAGGTGAGGCCATCGAGGGAGTATTCATACAGACCCGATCCATTCGAGGCATTGACGATTAACTGTCCGGTGTTGTTGCTGGGGCAAGGTGAAACCGACGAGACGGACGAAATCATGATGTCGTTGTTGTAAATATGCACGGTATGCGTATTGCTGATAATACCGCCACCGCAGGGACAGGGAATAGCTACATTGAAATAGGAGCCAGCAACGGCAGCAGGTGTCGCTTTAAACGGGATATCCACATATAAACTACCGGCAGGCACTGTGACTGAGGTAGGCAGCGACGAACCGTCGGGTCGGGTGTAATGCGTCCCGTTGACGGCCGTCCCGGTGTACGTGATTCCGTTTATCACAGTGGCCGTCCCCGATACAGCAGGGATAGTGATCCGCAGAAAATTATCGTCGCAATACTTGAATATATTGGCCGCACCGGCTATGCCGTGGCCATAGATACCCGCATCATCTCCCATATTGAAACTGTTTGCCCGTAAAAAGACGGCTGAACCATACGATGTGTCTCCGATATTACCGACCGCCAGCTTCAG
>JAISZA010000064.1 GCA_031269535.1 Tannerellaceae bacterium | reverse complement strand
GGCAGGCTGGGTTCCGTATGCCGTTTTTGTAACGACGCTACTGATCTCGTACGCCGCCATGAAATTTTACGATATTCCGCTAAGGAAATACCTGCGAAAAAAGCTGTAATCAGTATCATATTACAGGTTTGTTGATAAATGGTATGCCGAAATAGGCATAAGTCCAACAGTATATATGGCGAAAGGGAGAAAGCATGACAACCGGATAACCGGCTGTCGACTTCAGATATATCGATGTATCGTTTATACTTCGCGCGGTTTAAAATTCAGTCCCGTCCGGAAATAAACCGGACGGGACTGAAAATATATTGGTTTGGGGGAGCAGATCCTATACATTTTGGGGTGTAAAGTATATAGGTTTCAGGACGGAAGTATATATACGCCGGGATGAAAAATACAGGTTTCAGGGGTGCAATTCAAATTGTCGCAGATTCAATGGATTTCTATCGTCATTGCGAGGTACGAAGCAATCCAGGGTGCTCGCTCTGGATTGCTTCACCCTCCCTTTCGAAATGACGCCCCGTAATGGCGATGCGACAATTTGAATTGCACCCGCCAGGTGGCGATATTTTATTGTCCGGGTAAGGATATTTTTATGCTTTGCTCCGGAGTATGAATGTGCCGCGGGGATGCCTCTATGTGCCGCGGGGATGCCCCTGCGTGTCGTGGGGGTGCCCCTGCGTGTCGTGGGGGTGCCCCTGCGAGTCGTGGGGATGCCCCTGCGAGTCATGGGGAAGCCCCTGCGAGTCATGGGGAAGCCCCTGCGAGTCACGGGGATGCCCCTGCGAGTCGTAGGAAGCCCCTGCGAGTCATGGGGAAGCCCCTGCGAGTCATGGGGATGCCCCTGCGAGTCGCGGGGATGCCCCTATGTCGTGAGATTTCCTGACAACGCCAATGGCGGCCCGTAATGGCGATGCGACAATTTGAATTGCACCCTTTGAAAGTGGGTGCATTTGACTACGTCGATTTTCAATTCAAATTGTCGCAGATGGCACGACAGAATTCACGCCCGAACTCCACGGGAACATCTCCAAAGATGCCGCTCCCGAAGACGGGGAGGAATGACCTCCTGCAAGGAACAAAATCCACGGCCGGCAGCCTGCATGACAAATAGATAAAGGTTGCCGGCCTTTTTTTCGCCTCGCAGGAAGTATAGCAAGAGGTTTTTCAATCGTTTTGAAGCATGATATACCTCACTCTTGAGGCTTTTCAGTCGTTTTGAGCCAATCTTATGTTCACTCTTGAGGATTTTCAGTTGTATTAGGCCAATCTACACCTCACACTTGGCCGGAATCAGTAATTTTACCTCCATCAGCTGCTCACTCCGGCTCCAACTCAGTTGTTTTACCTCCATCAGCTGCTCACTCCGCCAACTACCCTTGCCGGATATTATCTGCGGACATCATTAGGCTGCCCTTTCAGGGCGCGTACCGGATTATTCCGTTTTATACCCAGGGCGTTGCCACCGGGCTGGAATATAAGGGGCTTTCAGCCCGGAAAAACTTCCGGATTTTCTCTACAGATAAAAATAAAACGAGCCGGAACGGACAAGGCATACCCCCGTCCGACTCATCCTGACAGCGAAAAGGGCTGAAAGCCCTGTATATCCCTGCCCAGCAGCAACGCCCTGGGCAGCATATGGATTACGAACCGGAGGACGTGACGACGGGAGAGATACTGAGCCGATCGGGTACTTGTTCATTTCCTGTTAATTTTACTTCCTTATTTACAACTCCATATGAAATAATCTCAGGAGTTCCAAATACTTTTCGTATTTTTGTCTTGATAATTTAAAACAGATTTGCCTATGTAAATAAGACATGAGAGAGCTTGCTCTCGCACGTAAGGATATATAAAAAAAGCGTTTTAGCTGATATTTGAGCTTTGTGAAACTTCGCAAATTTCAGAGAGTGCTCAGGAATATAAGCAATGACGCTCACGCTATGGCGTGGGCTTTTACTTGTTTTTATTTGAGCACTAAGGTAATGCGAAGACCTCACAAAGCAGATAAAAATATACGAAGTAATCGTCCACGCTTTTTTATGCCCGTAGGTGAACATACAACGAAAATAAATAAGACATGTACATAAGAGAGATACTATTAAAAGAAGAAGAAAAACACCGGCTTACCTATATCGGATCAGTTGCTGACTGGGCGGGAGTAATCAAGATGACTGAACGCTCTTTTGCCTCTTCCAAAAGCTCTTTTGCAGATAACAAGAGACTTTTGCTGGATATTTTTTACTCTTCTGTTCTTGGTTATGAGAAATTTATCAGAGAGGAAAAGGCGAGCAATATCAATCTGAAGAAGCACCATTTCAGGAAAACAGAAGCCTACATTGCAGCCTTACAGAAGAACATGAAGGCCGCATTGGATGAGGAACTCAAAACACCGAAGGGCATATCCTTTGCCTGGCATTTCACGGATTCTCTTTATGAGAACGTTTACAGGAGTTTTTGTGACTGTGTGTTGCCTTTGGCAACACCGCTGGATACGGATGAGTTCTTTTTCGGCAAAGCAAAAGAGATGTACCCCCTGACGATGAAACAGGTGACGGAACAACTTGAGAGCGACGACATCTCTTTCTGGGAGATTTGCGCCCGCTATATGCAGGGATTGTCGCGCATGGTGGCGAGCTATATGCTGCAAAGGAACGACGACTATGGCTTTTCGGACCTGATCAAAGACCAGACATGGACGGACGTTTACAGGCTTATGAGAAACCGCCTGGTGGATAGGATGGGGAATATTCCAACCTTTGAGAGCGGAGGCGATTTCAGAAACTACCTTATCAAGGCCTGCAAACTTACAGCCAGCAGTTTACAGAGGCAATATATGCAGAAAGATAATTATTATATAGAAGATTTTCCAATGAATACCTCTTACGAAGAAGAAGACAACAACGACGACGACGGTACCTTGCTGCCGGGCGAGGCCTGCGAAAACGACGAACAGGAGGATGAAATATCCGAACTGGATATTAATATAGCCAATCCATACGAGGTGGCTTCGGCTGTTTCTATTGTCCTTATGAACTCAAGGCATCCCTTGTACAAGTCTTTGACCCAAGGCATTGAGGATAAGGTGGGGATTCTGATAGACAAGGCGGTGAACGACATGAGCTATAATGATATTATTTCTGAGAAATACGGGGAGGAAAGCCTTAGCGAAGAGGACTTCCGGAAGGCCGTCGTCAAGGCCAGGAAAGACTACGAGAGGGTGAGAAAGACATTGTGCGACAGGATGAGAGAACTTGTCAATAAAAAGACACAATCGACTGTCACAAATCCGGCTCCGCTTACATAAATAGATAAACAAAGGATCATATCTTATGAATAAGCAATTAGTACAACCGTGCTCACGAAGCCGGGCCGAACGGTATCTTCTCAACAAGATGTCGCCGGGAGAAGAAACTCGCTTTCAGCAGCATCTGGAAGAATGTAACGTATGCAGGGCGTACGTCAATTCCATACGGAGGCTCTCATGCCTTATTGCCGACGAGGAATTGGTGTACGCCAAAACCCCTCTCAGGAAAAGACCGGTGAGAGAGAAGACGAGGCTATGGTCGTTTGTCTCAATAGCGGCTTGCGTATTGCTGGTCGGAGGCCTTTCCATCTATATTTTCAACGACGGAGGCCCTGGAGTGCTGAACCACAAGACGTCGGTGAACCGCCAGGCCGTGGCCGACAAGGAGGAGATGGAGGTCGGGATGATCTTTCCCGACAAGGAAGAAGTGACTGTCGGAGAGGGAGACTCGCTCGTTTTCAGGTGGAACAGGGAAGCAAGCTATAAGCTAATCCTGCGTAGCGGAGAGCAGATAGTGGCAGAGGCCAAAGGCGAGGGCGGAAATTATGCGCCGGAAGCAGACAAGATAAAAGGCATTCATGTCCTGAACTGGGCGTTGACACTCGACGGCAAAAAATTTAAAGGCAAAATATATTTTAATAATAAATAATCAAATCTCATAGTTATGATGAAAAAGTACTTATACCCGAACATTCTTTTCCTCCTGCCGCTGGCTTTATGCCTGTGCCTCGGGGGGTGTAAAACGAAGAGTAAATTTATCAGCGACCCTTTCGGTGATTACGTATCCGATGCCTTCTTCTTCCGGGCCGTAGGGCAGGGAGAAGATGCCGATATGCAGAGGGCGAAGTCGAAAGCCTTGCACAATGCCAAGGTGGATATCGCACGGAGCGCTAATTCGGTATGCCAGATGGTGGTACTCGACTATCTCGACCAGATCGGGAAGAATGCCGACATAAGCCTCCGCGAACAGTTTATTTCCGTAAGTACGGAGAGCGTGAGCCGGTCGCTGGTGAATGTCGTAACCGAAGAGGTGGTTTACAACCAAGACAAGAGCGGCCTTTATACCTGCTATGCCAAGGTTAAGGTAGAGAAAAGCAATGTCTTCGACACCTTTGCCGGACGTATGAAGGAAAAGGACGATCTCAACGCCTCCATTTTCAAACAGGTAATCGACAAAGTAGTAACGCAGGTAAACGACAAGCCATGATGAAAGCTATCTATTTCGTCTGCGCCCTATTGCTTGCCATGGGTGCAGGAGCGCAACAGACCGTCCACATTAAAAATGCCGTCGGAACCTGTGTCATCGCGAATATCTCTCCCGAAAAGGCCAAAGAAACGGCCTTGTTCAATGCCCGGCTCGATGCGCTCCGGAAGGCCGGAATAGCCGAAAACCTCATTGTTGACATTACACAGATGGGAGAGGTGTTCCTCGAAACCTCCAATCTTGAAATAGGCGGCAGCATTACAGGCTTCGACCTTGTCAGCGATGACGTCAAGTTTATAGAAGAGGGAGGGGCTAAGGTATTGATTGCCGAAGTCGTCATCAATGCTACTGTGATAAAATACGACAAGGAAAGCGATCCTTCCTTCCGTATTCAGGTGCAAGGTATCAAGAGCGCTTACCGCGAAAAAGAAACCCTGACCTTCTCCGTCACTCCTTATCAGAACGGCTACCTGCGCATCTTCCTCTTTGAAGAAGACGGCACAGGCGACCAGCTTTATCCTGACAAGGAAAAGGAACCGGATATGCTCCTCTCCAAAGATGGAACGATAAAATTCCCCCTGAACGGACAATATTATTACCGGCTTGAGAAATCAGACAGGACAAAGGCTAAGGAAATCAACCGTATCCTCTTCCTCTTCCTCAAAGACGATATCCACTTTGCCGAGAATCACATCAGCCTGCAGGCGGTCTCCAACTGGAAAGCTAAAATCTCTCCCGACAGGCGCACGCAGGTGTTTACCGAATTTGCAATCGAAAGATAAAAACCGGAAATACGATCCGGAATCAGAATAAAATAGTATTAACCCTTAAAAATAATTCAGAATGAAGTCTATCAAACATTTTTACCTGATTGCAGGCTTATTCGTGTCTCCCTTATGGTTGGAAGCGCAGATAAGCAATGTGCAAGTAGCTGCCGAAGGCGAGCAAATCATTATCACTTACGATTATGCCGCCCAGAGTGAATCCATCGACGAGGTAGTCGTCACCTACACCACAGGCGACGAGACGGAAGCCAAAGAAGCCACAGCGCTGACGGGCGACCTCCACGCTCTTACGCCCGGAACGGGCAAGACGATTGTCTGGAGCCCCCTCAATGAAACAACCAACGCTACCTTCGAGGCGCAGAATCTCGTGATCCACCTTACCGGAGTGCGCGACAAAGTCAAGCAAGCCGAGTGCGACAACAACATCAGGCTCGCCGACCGCTTCTTTGCCGACAAAGACTACGAAACGGCGATTATCTATTACAGCAATGTAATCAACTGCCCGAACTGCAACTGTAATCCCTCCGACCTTGCCTATGCCGGCGAACAGGTACGCTTGTCTGAGAGAAACATAAGGCTGGTCGCCTCAAAGGACAAGGTACACGTCTCCTATCTCTTCGACATGGCTACGGCCGAAGGAGGAAACAGCATGCACGGCCTTTCGGCCTTCCTGCTCAAAAACGGAGGCGTAGGCGGTTATGCCTCCTTCCGCTCAGACAAGAACTTCTACTCCCCGCGGGGCAACCTCTCCTATTTTACCGACGTAGAAGAACTTCAGGGCGATTACCAGCTGACACCCCTGTCGGACGTGCGCCTGTCTTCCTGGCTCTTTTCGACCGGACTAACCACCCGGCTTATTCAGACAGAGTATGCCTCGGCCTATTTCTACGGCGGCGTAGGCCTGGGAGCAAACAGCCTGACGGGGAATTACCTTGTCGGCGAAAGAGGATACGAAGACGAGCGCCGGCTGACCGACGGGGTGAAGAACCTCTTCCTCAGTCCCGAAGCCGGTGTGATAGGCAATATCTACGATTACTTCTCGCTGATGGTCGGCCTCAAGTATCCCCTCTCCATGACGACCAACGAGCTGATAAAGACCAAAGGCATAAGCCTCATGCTCGGCGTAGGTGTCAAGCTCAAATCCATACCCAAAGACGGCTATACACGCGCCAGCACCTATGTTGCCTACATGATGGATGTTCCCGGCCAGGCAGGCGGGAGTACCAACATCATCGGCTTCTCGGCAGGAACGATCTCGTATCATAAGGTAGGCGCCTACTTCTCTGCCCGCATCAACCCCCTTCTGTTTAGTCCCAAAGACGAAGTTGTCAGTCTGAGCGAAGAGGCTACCTATGCAGGCGTATCCGACCATGCCAATGCCATCGGAACCTTCGGCCTCACATGGATGTACTTCTACGGAGGCCTGGGAGTGTCGTACCAGAAGGAATACAAGCTCTACAACGACGCTGCCGGCGCCGAGCTATGGGCTTCGCAAAGAAACAATATCGGGCTATGCTCCGAATTTGGCGTAAACCTCCGGCTGTTCGACCGCCTGCTGCTAAGGGGAGGCGTAACATTCCCCGGCTTCAGTATCAGCAATAAGAACAGCGAGTTTACGATGAAGTCCGGCCATATGTTTTACTCATTAGGATTAGGATATGTTTTACCTGTTAAATAAATAAAGCCATGAAAAAAGTCATTCTTATCATCTTTGCCGGTCTGTGCACCGGTACTCTCTGGGGGCAGCAACAGACGGGCGCTGTCCCCGCCAAAAGCGTTGCCGCCAGCGCGGCCATAGGAGTGATCCGCCTGGGCGCCGACACGCTGAGCCGGGAGGAAATCCCAGCCACATACACTCCCCCCGTACTCGAAATCTCCGGACTCACCTTCAGCGGCATGGCGAACGAAGGCGCTCTTTCGGCCGGAGAGAAGGGATACATCCGCTTCACCATACGAAATGCCGGGCAGAGCGACGCCTACAACCTGCATCTCTATGCCTCGGAAACCAACAGCCTCGCCGGCCTCGGATACGATAATCATAAATTTATCGCCAAGCGGTTTAAAGCCGGAGAAACACGCACCGACTCCATCGCCATGAACGGAAGGACGAACCTGCGCACCGGCCGGGCAGACTTTGAGCTTTTCCTTACCGAAGCCAACGGCGGCAGGAGCGGGATAGCCACAGCTTCACTCAAGACAAGGGAATCGGGAGTGGCCAGGGCAGAGATTACCAACGACAAAATCTATAAATTGGGCGACAGGGAGTTCAGAGTGGAATTTACCATTCAAAATACCGGCTCTTCTAATATGAAGGATCTGAAGATAAACGTTGACTATCCCAAAACGGTCTATGCCAAGGGGGATAGCGAGCTTAGCCTGGAACAGCTCCAACCCGATGAGTCGCAGGAGATAGCTTTCACCTTCGTTAAGAACCAGTATTTCAACGAGAATGTCAAGGATATATTCACCATCACGCTTGCCGACGCCGGCGGACGTGCCATCGGAATTCCCAAAAACATCACGCGCACGAAAGATATGAACGAAGGGAAAGACATACAAAGAACCGCCAATTCCGTGATGTCGGAAGTGGACTTTAACATCCCCCGCTCGACGAACGAATTTAAAAACGTCCATACCTACGTTCTCGCCATCGGCAACGAGAAATACACCGGTAATCAGGACGTGCCCTTTGCCGAAAAAGATGCACAGATATTCAGTCAGTATTGCGCTTACACCTTCAATATCCCGCCCGAAAATATCATACGCCGAATCAATGCTACCGGCAACCAGATGAAGCAGGCGCTCCACGAGCTGACCCGCAAGGCGATGCAGGACCCGAGCCGGGGCAGGGACGTGGAACTGATCATCTATTATTCAGGGCACGGCATAATCGCTAAAGACAAATACGGCGGCGAGATCGACGACCAGTATCTCCTCCCCGTTGATGTGATCGGGGCCGACGCTAGCCTTTCCGTGAGCCGGAAAGATATTTATGTGGCGCTTAACGAAGCAAACTTCAAAAGGGCTTCGCTCTTCCTCGATGCCTGCAATGTGAAGGGCGACAGAGCCGTGGCTAAGGTGGCCAAAAATGAATGTAAAGGCGATGTGTTTGTCTTTACCTCTTCTTTGCCGAACCAGACTTCGGGTACCTACGAGGAAAAGGGACACGGCATGTTCACCTACTTCCTGCTCAAAACAATTCAGGACAAAAAGGGAAAAGTCAGCTACGAAGACCTGGCCGAAGAAGTCATCAAGGGCGTGGAATGGCAATCCAGCAGTATAGCTGACAAAAAACAAAACCCGGAAATAAACACTTCTCCACGGCTCGGCGACGACTGGAAAAGGTGGAAGTTTCCGGAATAATACGAAATAATATACATAATACGACCGGATATGAAACAACGAATTTATCTCTTCATCCTTGCCCTCCTGCTCTGCGGACTGCATAAAGCGTTCCCGCAGGGCAATGCCGACGACTTTATCGGGCGTTTTTACGCCGGAAGTCAGCAGTTCAGGAGCGGATTCACATCGTACGTTGATTCCATTAACCTGGAATTTGCCGAATACCTTGCCCGGAACTGGGAACTTTTCAATGTCGAAGCTCCCAACATGCGTCCTCAGAGGCCTACGCCTCAGGAGATGCCCGTCTATATACCCGGCGAGGAGGAACAACTGCCTGTGGATACGCCCGCCATTTCCGCCCCGGAGCCGGAAGATACTGCCGCCATAGAAGCGGCGGTTACAACCGGGAAGAACGACATACAGGCGGCCTCCGTGGAGAAAAACACGGGAGCGCCGGCCATGGCGTTTTTTGGTACCCCGGTGAGGATCAGTCCTCCCGGAGACTATGAAACCAAACTGCCGGGGACGGGCGAAAAGCAGATTGCCGGCTACTGGACAAAGCTGGCGAAAACCAACTATAAGGCGTTTATCGACGACCTGAACCGGAAGAAAAACACCCTTGAGCTGGGCTCCTGGGGGCTTTACCGCCTTATCTGCGAATGGGCGGACACCCACTTTGGCCCGAACCGGCAGAACGAGAAGGTGGTCTTTACCGTCTATATGCTTAACCAGGCAGGCTATAAGGCCAAGATCGGACGGGTGAAAGACTCCCTGGTCGTGATGATGGCTTTCAGGAATACAATCTACGGAAAGGCCTACGTCCGTTTTGGCGACGACAGTTATTATATCCTTTCGGAACATACGGCTGCCGAAGGGATGCCTGTCGCCTCTTACAAGCTCGACTACGGACGTGCCGTCTCATACGTTGACCTCCACGTCCGCGCCCTGCCCAAGCTGGCCGGCAACACCCGCACCGTGAAACGTACCTATAAGGATAAGGTCTATACGCTCAGCTACGACAACAACCTGGTGGATTACTACAATACCTTCCCGCAGACGGAACTGGGCATCTATGCCGCCACACCGTTGTCGCCTGTCGCCCTCGGTGGGATGAAGACGGAGCTCGACCGCGACTTGCAGGACAAAAGCCTCGCCGCGAAGCTGAACTTCCTGCTCTCCTTCGTGCAGTATGGCTTTGCCTACCAGACCGACGAAGAGCAGTTCGGACGCGAGAAGTTTTTCTTCCCCGAAGAAGCGCTCTCCTATCCGTATTCCGACTGCGAAGACCGGGCAGTCTTGTTCTGCCGGATGGTCAGGCTGTTTTGCGGACTAGATACACTCCTGATCGAATATCCTACCCATGTAGCCACAGCCGTCAGACTCGATGTACCCGGCGATGCCATCGTCTATAAGAACGAACGCTACATTGTCTGCGACCCTACCTACATCGGCGCCCCCATTGCCCGCACCATGAAAGGCTGCAACAATGCAACAGCGAAAATTATTGCTTACAACTTTTAATTGTTTTGTCACAAATAAGAAGGAGCACACATAGTATTACAGAAAGAGTTTTAAATTAAATATTCAATAATCATCAAAAAACAAATCGTTATGAAAACATTAAATTTTATTCTGTCTCTGGGATTAGTAATCGCGCTGGCTTCCTGCGGCGCAAGTAAGAAAAGCGCCACCGAAACGGCTCTGGATACGAATCGCGACCGGAGGGCCGCCCTGCTGGCCGACTTTAAGAAGAAAGCAACCGGAGCGGCCGTCAAGGAAGCTAAGAAGTTCGAGAAAGATGGCTATCGGGCTTTCCTCGGCGACTTGCCGATGGAAAAGCAGATAGAAAATGCCTGGGTGAAAACCGTGGATGTGAATGCAAGCGGATATCCTGAATACATCGTCGGGAATGCCCAGGTAACGGCCGGAAACGTGACGGCTGCCAAGTCGCAGGCCCTGCACGCCGCCAAGGTGGAAATCGCCAGCCTGACTTCGGCCATGATCGCTTCGCTGATTGAAAGCAGCGTTGCCAACAACGAAGTAACCAACGGCGAAGCACAGACCCTCAATAAACATCTCCAGGCTTCGAAGGAACTGGTGGTGGCCGACCTGGGGCAGGTGACGAAAGACCTCGAAGTTTACCGCGAACTGCCTAATAAAAACATCCAGATCATCACCCGCCTCTCGTACAGCGCTACCCAGGCGCTCGAAGCAGCCAGACAGAAGCTGCAAAAGCAGATGGAGGGCGAAACCCAGGATTTGCACCGCAAGCTCGACAAGGTTTTCAACTTCGACAGACTACAACTCGGCACGAATACCAACGTCGAGCCGGAAGACTGATGCCCTGAGGCAAATTCCCCACGAGGAGCCGGCTTCCGCAAAAGTTTTGCCTCCTGCGTCACCAGGTGCGGGAGGCAAATAATCCCAGGCAAGCCTGCATCACCAGAGACAGGATTTTCAAAAAAAAGTATTTCAACAACTGAAAAATCACTTACTAATCTCAATAATCTTTGAAGTATGAAAACAAAAGTTACAGTATTATTATGCGCTCTCTTCCTGAGCGCAGTTCCAGGCTGGGCACAGCAAACCTGGAACCTGACTACAACAATGTCGGCAGCGCTGGATAGCAAAGGCACGCTGACCGTCACAACAACGAAAGAAGGCGGAGAGGAAATGCCGGATTATAATGGTAATTCACCGGGTGCGGCTCTATGGATTAATGTTCGCAGTAAGATATTTTCAATAATAATCGAACCTGGCGTGACAAGCATAGGAAACGCCGCTTTCTTCTATTGTAATAATCTGGCATCTGTTACGCTTCCTGATTCGCTTACAAGGATTGGCAGTCAAGCTTTTTATGGATGCTCCAGCTTGCCTTCCATAACGATACCGGTTGGCGTGACTTCTATCGAAGGTAAGGATTATACCGGGGCTTTTTATGGTTGCTCCGGCTTAACTTCGGTAACAATTCATGCCCCCTCAATCAGCGGCGGCGTCTTCAGCGGTTCAAGCATTAATTCGGTGACCTTTGGCCATACGGTAAAGCATATAGGTGACGGAGCTTTTTACTACTGCAGGAACCTGATTTCCGTAACGATTCCCAACTCGGTAGAAATTATCGACAATGGAGCTTTTTACGGATGCAGCAGCCTGATATCGGCTGTGATTGGCGATTCGGTGACAACGATCGGGCAAAACGCTTTTTCTAATACCAGCCTGACTTCCATAGAAATTCCATATTCGGTGACGTCTATCGGAACGACACCTTTTGCCTATTGCAACAGCCTGGCTACCGTAACCGTTCGTTCTTCCTCGATCAACAATGCCTTTAGCGGCCTGGGCATAACATCGCTGATACTGGGCGATTCGGTTAAAACACTTGGGGTAAACGCCTTCAGCAATTGTGGTAAGCTGGCTTCCATCACCTTCGGTAATGGGCTGGAAACAATCGGTTCCAATGCCTTCAGCAATTGTGACAGTCTGAAATCCGTAGTCATTCCCGATCCGGTAAAGACCATCGGTGCTTCGGCCTTCCGGTCTTGTGATCACTTAGCCTCTGTAACCATCCCTTCCTCGGTGATCGAAATCGGGGCGGAGGCTTTCAGCGGCTGCAAAGAACTGATGGAAGTAACCGTCAGATGGGCTACGCCTTTAGCAGTAGCGGCAAATACCTTTGAGAGCGTGAATCTTTCTGCCGCCACCCTCTATGTGCCTGCCGGTACGGAAGCCCTCTACCAGGCGGCTCCTGTCTGGAAGAACTTCAGCATTGTCGCCGACCCGATTCCGGTAAGCAACGAAAAGGTTTTGCAGAGCACCCTTCAGGTCTATGCTGCAGCCGGCAGTCTCCACATAAACACCCCCGCTCCCTGTACATTATATATATACACCTCGGCGGGCGCCCTCGTCAGTCATCAGGCTATCAGTGCCGGTGAAACAACCCTCCCCCTCCCCCACGGACTGTATATCATAAAGGCCGGAAAGGAAACAAGGAAAGTTGTCATCCGATAAACATCAACAAATGAATGCCCGTCATTGCGAGGGCGAAGACCGAAGCAATCCAGACCGCACCCCTGGATTGCTTCACCCTCCGAGTTCGCAATGACGAGAGGCGACAAGCTGAAATCCATCCTGATAAATTTATTCTATTACCCTTTTACTCATTATTCGTATGAAAACAAAAATAACAGTATTCCTATGCGCCCTCTTCCTGAACACAGCTCCGGGCTGGGCGCAGACCTGGAACTTATCAAATACCATGTCGGCCACGCTCGACAACAAAGGAACGCTCACCATCAAGACCACCCGCGAAGGCGGCGAGGCGATGCCGGATTATAATTATTATTATACTACTATTCCTTGGTATGATGTTCGCAGTAAGATATTTTCGGCAGTAACAGAGCCCGGTGTGACAAGCATTGGCAACTGTGCTTTCTACGGCTGTAATAACCTGGCGTCGGTCAGCCTTCCTGATTCGCTTACAAGAATTGGCGACTACGCTTTTAACGGATGCAGCGGCCTGGCTTCCGTAACGATTCCGGCTACGGTAACATCTATCGGAAAGCAGGCTTTTTACAACTGCAGCGGCTTTTCTTCCATAACGATTCCGGTTGCTACGATATCCATCGCAGGCGACGCTTTTGGAGGATGCTCTGGCTTGATTTCCGCAACCATTCATGCTACCTTAATCAGCGACGGCATCTTCAGCGGTTCGAGTATCAGCACGGTGACATTCGGTCATACGGTAAAACATATAGGTAGCAATACTTTCAGTAACTGTCAGAATTTGATTTCCGTAACGATTCCCAACCCGGTAGAATCTATCGGTCATACCGCTTTCAGCAATTGTAAAAGCCTGGAGTCGGTTACGATTGGCAATTCGGTTGAATCTCTTGGAGCCAATGCTTTTGCAAATTGCAGCAAGCTGGCTTCCATAAGCTTCAGCAAAGAGCTGACCACTATCGGAGCCAATGCCTTCTCCGGTTGCACCGGTCTGGAGTCCGTAGTCCTTCCCGCTAAGGTAGAAACCATCGGAGTTTCGGCTTTCCAGTCGTGCACTCGCTTAAAATCGGTTGAGATACCCCGCTCTGTTACCGCCATCGGGGCGAACGCTTTCAATGGCTGTAATGTGCTGGCGGAAGTGGCCGTCCATTGGGCTACCCCCTTAGTGATATCG
>JAISZA010000045.1 GCA_031269535.1 Tannerellaceae bacterium | reverse complement strand
TTCAGAGGCAGGCTGCCGGTATATTCCTCTGCGGGAACTTCTTCCTCTGATTATAAACGTAACAGACTTTACTGCATCAGAAGGCCGCAGAGGGTTTACACAAAAACAAATACCGGAACAGTCTGCTGATTTCCGGATATTTCACTACTGTTCATTCTTTATTTTCGATTACCCACACAAAACGATATAGAGCCAATTACCCGGTATTATCTTCATTAAAAGCAAGGAAGAGTTTTAATATAGTTTAACGCGAAAAAAACAATTCGTTTGCGGGCAACGTATGGATTCCACATCTATCTTTGCGAGATTAATTTTATTCTATTTAGACCATGAAAACACTTGATTTGATATCTTATGTATTTTTCTCTTTCTTTTTTCTGTTTCCTTTGAGTATGAACGGGCAAGGCAATCAGCCGTTGCGTCTGGGCGTGGCAGGCGTATCCCACGGACATCTGGCGGAAGTGACACGACGTGTGGAGCGGGGCGACTTCACCGTGGTAGGCGTTTACGAAGCCGATAAACAAATCAGGGAGAATAACGGGCTTCGCCGGAAAATAGACGGAGCACTCTTTTATGCCAACCTGGAAGAAATGCTGGACAAGACAAAGCCCGAAGTGGTAGTCGCTTACGGTTCGATTTACGACCACCTGAGCGTAGTGGAAGCCTGTGCCCCCAGAGGCATACACGTCATGGTGGAGAAACCACTGGCCGTAAACACGGAACATGCCGCCCGTATGGCCGAACTGGCAGGAAAGCATAAGATACACCTGCTTACGAATTACGAAACAACCTGGTATAGTACCAACCACGAGGCGTATCGCCTGATTGCAAACGACTCTATCGGCAAAATAACACGCATTCATGTATATGACGGACACCAGGGGCCGATCGAGATCGGCTGCGGAAAAGAATTTCTGGACTGGCTCACCGATCCGAAAGGTAACGGAGGAGGTGCAGTCATAGACTTCGGCTGCTACGGAGCCAACCTGGCAACCTGGCTGATGAAAGGAGAAAAACCATTGAGCGTCTATGGTGTGCTGCAACATCAAAAGCCCGATAAATATCCTGAAGTGGATGATGATGCCACGATCGTACTCAAATACCCCACCGCTACGGTACAGATCATGGGGTCGTGGAACTGGCCGATGAGTCGCAAAGACATGCATATCTACGGCAGTAAAGGGTATATTTATCAGGATACACCTACTCACATGCGTATTTATACCGGCCGGAAGGAGAGCGTTCTCACCCCTCCTGCCCTGCAGGCTCCCTATAATGATTCGTTCTACTATCTCAAAGCCGTCGTACGGGGCGAAATACAACTAAACCCTGCCGACCTCTCCTCCCTCGAAAACAACCTGACCGTAGTCAGCATCCTCGAAGCCGCTATCCAAAGCTCTCAGGCAGGAAAAGAAATGCAAATCAGTGAATAGTGAACAGTGAACAGTGAATAGTAAAGTTTTCATATTGACCCCTATACGAGTGAGACTTGAAACGTATATGTAAACATAACTCGTAACTCGTAACTCGTAACTTGTAACTCGTAACTCGTATAACTCTTCCCCCCTAATCATTTTTCATGTAAGTTTTTTCCGGATATTCTTGGATTATACAATCTTTTTTTGGTACTTTGCGCACAGTTTCAATCAAAATGTGCAATACAATGGCGATAACCGTTTCGAAAACACGTGATATGTTAGTGGATGTAGCCCGGCAATTATTTGCCCGCATGGGAGTTGACAACACCACTATGAACGACATTGCGCAAGCTTCCCGCAAAGGAAGGCGGACGTTGTACACGTATTTTAAAAACAAGAATGACATCTATCAGGCAGTAGTAGAATCTGAAATAGATAAATTATATAAAATGCTTTTCGACGTAGCGGCCAAGGAACTTCCGGCTGACGAGAAGCTGATAACCTTTATATACACACGATTAGAAGCTGTCAAATCGCTGGTGTTTCGTAACGGCACTTTGCGGGCGAACTTCTTCCGCGATATCTGGCGGGTGGAAAAAGTGAGGAAAGGCTTCGACCTCAGAGAAATCGAACTTATAAAAAGGATACTGGACGACGGTATAAAAGAAGGTGTCTTTGATATGCCCGATGTAGGCATCACAGCACTGGTACTGCATCATGCCCTGAAAGGACTGGAAGTCCCCTACATACGGGGGCTGATGGGAGATACGGCCAGCCAGAGAGTTAAGAGAAAAGATAATGTGATGAATTTAGTATTCAACGGAATAAAAATAAAGTAAAAACAGAAATGTTTATTAATGCTACAGGTTTTTATGTGCCCGGAGAACGGGTGCACAATGATTATTTCTTTCATGTGAATGGGTTGACAAGTGAATGGATCGAACAACGTACAGGGATTATTACAAGATCGAAAGCTAAACCGGAAGAAAACATTAATACCATGAGTCTGAACGCTGTGCGTCATGCCTTATACCGATTACCGTATGACATATCAGATATTGACCTGATCATATCAGCCTCGTACTCACCATACGATACGGTCGCTACGGCGGCGCATGAAGTCCAGCGCGAATACCATATAGAACATGCGAAAGCATTCTACATCTCATCCGCCTGTTCCTCTTTTCTGAATGCACTGGAGATCACCGAAGGATATTTTGCTATGGGCAAAGCTTCGAAAGCGCTCATCCTGCCGGCCGACAAAAATTCAGCCTATCAGAACGAATCCGACCCACAGACGGGGCACTTATGGGGCGATGCGGCTGCCGCTTTCTTTATCTCGAAAGAACGGATGCAGGAAACCGACAAGCAGATCGTCGATATCTATACCGAAGGCCTCGGATATCTGGGGAAAAGCACAGAGGCCGTCAAGCTGCGACCCGGAGAAGGAGGAATCACGATGCCGGAAGGACGCGATGTCTTTATACAAGCCTGCACCTCTATGCCCAGAAATATCCTTTATCTGTTGGAAAAGAACGGATATACCCTCGACCAGCTCTCTTATTTCATCGGCCACCAGGCCAATATGCGTATCCTGATGAACATAGCCAAACAATTGGACTTGCCGGAAGAAAAATTCCTGCACAATATCGAAGAACTGGGAAATACCGGATCGGTGAGTTCGGCATTGGTTTACGCACAAAACGAACATCTGTTCAGAAAGGGCGATTTGCTGGGTATCACCGTCTTCGGAGGAGGATATTCTGCTGGCGCCTGCCTGATAAAATACTAATTATTTAGATACTCATTAATCATTTTACACAGTATGACATTATTAAAAGGTAAAGTGGCTCTTGTAACGGGAGCGGCACGCGGAATAGGAAAGGCGATCGCCCTGAAGTTCGCTTCGGAAGGCGCCGATGTGGCATTCACCGATCTGCTGATCGATGAAGCCGGACTGGCTACCCAAAAGGAAATAGAAGCCTTCGGAGTCAGAGGAAAAGGATATGCCTCGAACGCCGCCAATTTTGAAGAAGCGCACAAGGTAACAGGAGAAATCGTAAAAGAATTCGGGCGTATCGACATCTTAGTCAATAATGCCGGCATTACCCGCGACGGACTGATGATGCGTATGAGCGAGCAACAATGGGATATGGTCATCAACATAAACCTGAAGTCGGCATTCAATTTCATACACGCCATCACGCCTGTTATGATGAAGCAAAAAGGCGGGAGCATCATCAATATGGCCTCCGTAGTAGGCGTCTCCGGTAATGCAGGACAAGCGAATTATGCCGCTTCGAAAGCCGGGATGATCGGCCTGGCGAAGAGTGTCGCAAAGGAGTTAGGCTCGCGCGGCATCCGGGCCAATGCCATTGCTCCGGGCTTCATCATTACCGATATGACCGCCGGCCTGCCGGAAGACGTAAAAACCGAATGGGCCAAGCAGATTCCCCTGCGCCGGGGCGGAACGCCGGAAGACGTGGCGAATGTAGCGACTTTCCTCGCCTCCGACCTCTCTTCGTACGTCACAGGGCAGACCATTCATTGCTGCGGCGGAATGAATACCTGACGCTATGGAAGTTATCTACGAAGACAATCATATCATAGCCGTAAACAAAACGTGCAGCGAGATTGTACAAGGAGATAAAACCGGTGATACTCCTCTTTCGGAACTGTTGAAAGAATGGCTGAAAGAGAAGTATCAGAAACCGGGAAACGTATTTGTAGGCGTAACACACCGCCTCGACCGCCCTGTCAGCGGAGTGGTCTTGTTTGCCAAAACGACCAAAGCCCTTTCACGCCTGAACGATATGTTCCGCCTCGGCAAAATAAAAAAGACCTACTGGGCTATCGTGAAGAATCCCCCGCCCAAAGAGGAAGACGAACTAACCCACTGGCTCAGCCGGAATGAGCAGCAAAACAAAAGCTATGTATATACCGAAGAACGCCCCCAGAGCAAACAAGCCATCCTGCACTACAGACTGATAGCGCACTCCGATACATATTATCTGCTGGAGATCGACCTGAAGACAGGCCGCCATCACCAGATACGCTCTCAGTTATCGGAAATAGGCTGCCCCATCCAGGGCGACCTGAAATACGGAGCCAGGCGTTCCAACCCCGACGGGGGCATCTGCCTGCACGCCCGTAGCGTCGGCTTTATCCACCCCGTCTCAAAAGAAGCCATACAAATCGTCGCCCCTCTCCCACAGAGTGGGTTATGGAAATGTTTTATATAGAGAGAGAGAAACAAAAAGCGGCTTCTCCTTCTACGGGAAGCCGCTTTACATGTATACCGCCGGATTATTGTTTATCCGTTTACTTTCTTCATGTGGGCGATGAGTTCCAATACTTTGCTGGAATAGCCCCATTCGTTGTCGTACCATGAAACAACTTTCACAAACTTGTCTGTCAAAGCAATACCGGCTTTGGCGTCGAAGATAGATGTGCGGGCGTCGCCAATGAAATCGGAAGAGACCACTTCGTCTTCGGTATAACCGAGGATACCTTTCAATTCGTTTTCGGAAGCAGACTTCATCGCAGCCTTGATTTCTTCGTATGTGGCAGACTTAGCTAAATTAACGGTCAGGTCAACAACCGAAACATCCAGGGTAGGAATGCGGAAAGCCATGCCGGTCAGTTTACCGTTCAATTCAGGTATTACTTTACCTACGGCTTTGGCAGCGCCGGTAGAAGAAGGGATGATATTGCCCGAAGCAGCGCGGCCACCTCTCCAGTCTTTGGCAGAAGGTCCGTCAACAGTCTTTTGGGTAGCGGTAGTCGCATGAACCGTTGTCATCAAACCATCGACAATACCGAATTTATCATTCAGCACTTTGGCTATTGGAGCCAGACAGTTGGTCGTACACGAAGCATTGGATACAAAGGAAGTGCCTTTGACATAGGCATCGAGGTTGACGCCGCAGACAAACATAGGTGTATCGTCTTTGGAAGGAGCCGACATAACTACGTACTGGGCGCCGGCGTCAATATGTCCCTGGGCTTTGTCTTTGGAAAGGAATAATCCCGTAGATTCTACTACATATTCAGCGCCTACGGCGTCCCATTTCAAGTCGGCAGGATTCCTTTCGGCTGTTACGCGGATAGCGTTGCCGTTTACTACCAAATTGCCGTCTTTAATATCAATTGTTCCATCGAACCGGCCGTGTATCGTGTCATACTTCAGCATATATGCCATATATTCAACACTGATCAGGTCGTTGATACCCACTACCTGAATGTCACTTCTCTTTTGTGCTGCGCGGAAAACCAAACGTCCGATACGGCCGAAACCGTTAATACCTACTTTAATCATTGTCATGTAACTTTTATTGGGTTTACTAAAAACGTTTTATATTGCTTTCTTTTTAACGAGCGCAAAGGTAATCATGTTTTTCCTAAACAGCTCTACAATATCGTTAAAAAAAAATGAAATTATTTAGGGATGCGAAATAAATAAGGTATAATAGCTCCATCATTCGTGAGGACGAGTTACGAGTTTTACAAGTTACGAGTTACAAGTTGATATCCTATATACTTTCGCTTCAGAACCTATATACTTTCACCCCCGAAAGTATATACTTTATACCCTCAGAAGTATATACTTTTACTCCCGGATCTAATATACTTTCACTTCAGATCCCATTACTTTCACCCCCGGAGTATATAGGATCTTCCCCTCCGGAACCTGTATCTGTTTCACTCCCGTCCGGTTTATTTCCGGACGGGAACAAATTTATTTCGGACGGGAGCGGATTTATTTCGGACGGGAGCAGGAGGACGACACACATCCCCCATAGACTTTTCTGATGATATAACATGAGTTCAGGGATGCGCTAAGGGATGAGAAAATTTTAACTTATAAAGGTTGCATAAGGCCACAGAGAGTTTCCGCAGAAACAACTTGTAAAACAAGGAGATGTGAAGACATAAAATCCCTGTAAACAAAATGTTTACAGGGATTTTATGTCGCACGCTCCCGTAGCTTCCGGTTGTATGTTGATAGGGATGGAGGTTTTTTTCATTAATTTTTCTCTGATAAGAAAAGTTTACGTAAGTTTGTACTTCAATTTGGAAAGACATGTTTAAAAATAAAACGATTGTATATACTTCAGGAACGTTTGATATGTTCCACTATAATCATCTCCGTATGATTAATTATGCCCGTAGTCTGGCTGATATTCTGATTGTTGGTGTGAGTACCGACGAATTGGTAACCTCGTACAAGCCGAAGCCTATCATCCCTTTTAATGAGCGGCTTCAGATTATCGAGGCTTTGAAAACACCGGATATTGTCATCCCCCAACATTCGCTTGACCATACGGAATTAGTCAAAAAACTGAATTTCGACGCTTTTGTGGTAGGAGACGACTGGTTCGGAAAGTACGATTATCTGGAGGAGCTTGGCGTGAAGGTCTTTTATTTCCCTTACGGCACAGGAGTTTCTTCCTCGAATTTAAGAAAAGCTATCCACGATTCATACGAAGAACATTTGCAGATGCAACAAAAAGCAAAGCCCGCTATTAAATAATCTACAACAAGATATGAAAAAACATGTACTGATTACCGGAGGAACAAAGGGTATAGGAAAGGCTGTGGCTACTGCTTTAGGTAAAGCAGGCTATGAGCTGTTGCTGACTTATGCTTCCGATGAGGATGCTGCTCTTCAGACGCGCGGAGAATTGCTGAAACAGTTCCCCGGAGCCGGAATCCGGCTGCTGAAGGCGGATATTACCGGCAGACCGGGCATAGACATTATATATGACTATCTTACGGAAAACAACCTGCGTATGGATGCTGTGGTCTTTAACGCCGGCCTGACTTGTCGGGCCTCGTTTGAAGAGATGAGGCTGGATGAATGGGAAAGGGTGTTTTTCGGAAATGTTTCTTTCCCTGTTTTTTTATTGCAGCGTATGCTGGGATTGATAAATAAAGGAGGGAGCGTCGTCTTTACCGGTTCGTTGATGGGCATTCATCCCCATTCGGTTTCGCTGGCTTACGGAGTGACGAAAAGCGCTGTCCATTCCATCGTGGAAAACATGGTTAAATTCCTGGCTCCTTATGAAATACGGGTCAATGGAGTGGCTCCGGGCTTCGTCGATACAGAGTGGCAGAAAAACAAACCGCCGGAGATACGGCAGGCGATAGAAAACAAAATCGCTTCAGGGCGTTTTTGTGAACCGGCAGAACTTGCCGGAGTGTACAGAATGTTGATTGAAAATACGTATTTTAATGGAAGCATAATTGTCGCAGACGGCGGTTATTCATATAAATAATCTTGTGGATGAGTGAGCTGAATAAAGAATATGAAAATTCCCTGAAATCTATTGAGACAGAGAACCTCATAGACCGGATATTTTACCGCCCCATCGGCTTTCGTATAGCCTACCGGCTGCTCCCTACCCGGATAACTCCCAATATGGTCACTGTTATCTCGATATTTATCGGAGCCTGTGCCGGCTATTTGTTCCATTACCCGGATATGGCCTGCACGGTGTACGGGATTCTTTTACTGATAATTGCGAATATTCTGGATTGTACGGATGGGCAGTTTGCCCGTCTTTCGGGGAATAAATCAACAATCGGGCGCATCCTCGACGGGATTGCCGGTGATGTATGGTTTATTTTCATCTATGTATCGCTGGCTTTCAGGCTCTCACACGAATACAATACCTCCTGGTTCTATGCCGTTGCTGTCGCTTCGGGGCTGTCGCATCTGGCCCAGGCTAATATTACAGATTATTATAAGACACTGCACCTTTATTTCATCAGCAAAGAAAAAGGCTACGAATTCCAGTCGATAGACCAGGTGAGGGCGCGTCACAAAGCAACCAAACCGGGGCTTCATAAAGTATTCTACCTCCTTTACCGGCCTTATACCTTAGTCCAGGTAAAGGCAACGCCTGTTTTACAGCGGATGCTCCGGCACTTATATGCCGGATACGGCGATGATATACCGCAGGAAATAAGGCTTGCTTTCAGGCAAAAGAGCTGCCGGCTAATGAAATATATTGATCTGATGACCTTCAACGGGCGCACAATCGTTCTCTTTATCGTCTTATTTACAGGCTTTGTATGGATTTATTTTCTATATGAAATCATCTTTTTAAATATAATATTAGCTTTTACAATGAAGAAACATGAAAAAATGTGTTCAACTTTTTTGTAAATTTGCTGCATGAAAAAAAACGTAATAGATATTTCAGATTTGCAGAAGGTTGTTCCCTTGTTTAAAAGTAAATTCGGAACCTTCTTAGGTAAAAAGATATTGAAGTGGGTATGCATTGACAAGGTGAATCTGGTACATGCCAATAACAGCCACCTGAGAGGAGCCAGTTTTACAACAGCCATACTGGAAGAACCTCTGATCAACATTACTTATGAGGTGCATAATAAAGAACGACTGGAAAACCTTCCCGAAGGAGCTTTTATAACCGTCTCCAACCATCCGGTCGGTTCACTGGATGGTATTATCCTGATAGATATATTCGCAGGCCTTCGTCCCGACTTTCGTGTCATGGTAAATGGCGTACTCAGCCATATCGGCGCCATGGAAAGCAATTTTATTTCCGTACGGCGCGACACGAAAAACCAGCAGGGGACGAACATACAGAATGTAAACGGCATACGGGCCTCCCTGGCTCATTTATCCGAAGGACATCCGATGGGCTTTTTCCCTGCCGGGGCCATCTCCTTTTATCGTAAAGAGACGAAAAAAATCTGTGACCTCGATTGGACACATAGTGTGATACGCCTGATACGGAAAGCCAATGTACCGGTATTCCCGGTGTATTTCGACTTGTATAATTCCCGCTTCTTTTATTGGCTGGGAAAGATAAGCTGGAAGATACGAACACTGCGTATCCCAGCCGAAGTATTTAATAAACAGGGGAAAACAGCTCATGTCTATATCGGCGAACCCCTCGCAGCCGAAGAAATACAACAGCTGACCGACGACACGGAACTGGCCGGGGTTCTTTATCAGAAAACATACAACGCAAAAAAATAAGAAATCATGCCCCATTCATTGTAATAAATTGAACGAAGATTTGTAATTTTGACAGATAAACTGAAATAATTACAGAGATTCTTTTATTATGCTGATTAAAAGTGATGTGCAACAAATCAAACAACGCTATGGGATTATCGGGAACAGCCCGGCATTGAACCGCGCTATTGATGTGGCCCTACAAGTGGCTCCCACTGATTTGTCTGTCTTGATTACCGGAGAGAGTGGTGTGGGAAAAGAAACATTCCCCCAGATCATTCACCAGAATAGCCCGCGTAAACATGGGCAATACATCGCCGTCAACTGCGGCGCTATCCCCGAGGGAACCATTGACTCTGAGCTGTTCGGACATGAAAAGGGCTCGTTTACAGGCGCTCTGGCCGACCGCAAGGGATACTTCGAAGTGGCCGACGGAGGTACTGTCTTTCTGGACGAAGTAGGCGAATTGCCGACCCCTACCCAGGCACGTTTGCTGAGGGTATTAGAGACGGGTGAATTTATCAAGGTCGGAGCATCTAAAGTACTGAAAACAAATGTCCGGATCGTTGCAGCAACCAATGTGAACCTGGCAGAGGCCGTCACGGAAGGCAAGTTCCGCGAAGACTTATATTACCGTTTGAATATGGTTCCCATCCAGATGCCTCCGTTGCGCGAACGCCCCGATGATATCATACTCCTTTTCCGCAAATTCGCAAGTGATTGTGCCGATAAATATCGTATGCCGCCCATCCATCTGGAGGAGGAAGCAAAGCAACTGCTGATCTCCTACCGCTGGCCCGGAAATGTGCGTGAACTGAAGAATATAACCGAACGTATCTCCATCATCGAAGAAGCCAGGAATATAAGCGCCGGTATTCTGCGCCAGTATCTGCCCGATATGAATGTTGAAAAATATCCCGTCTTAGTCAAAAAAGCATATGAACAGAAGATATTCAACAGCGAACGGGAAATCTTGTACCAGGTACTTTTCGACATGAGGAACGATGTGAATGAATTGAAAAAACTTGTGCACGAAATTATGGGAGGGAATGTGCAGATGCCGGTGGCAGATGAGCCTTATCCGCATACCCGACCGATTCATACTTCTGCCATTCAGGAAATAGAACCTGTGGAAGAAGAAGAAACACTTTCGCTGGAAGAAGTGGAAAAAGAAATGATTCGCAAAGCACTGGAAAAACATAACGGGAAAAGAAAAAACGCAGCCATCGATCTGAAGATTTCGGAAAGAACATTGTACCGGAAAATTAAAGAATACAATCTGGAATAATATGCGGGAGATGAAATACATACTACTCTTTTTCCTCCTGGCAACAGGAGGAACGGGCTGCAAAATAGCTTACAGCTTCAACGGCTCTTCGATTGATTATACGGAGACTAAAACAATCTCCATCAGCGATTTCCCCAATCAGGCGCTATCGGTCTATCCGACTTTGTCGCAGAGCTTCACCGAAAAACTGAAAGATATTTATATCCGGCAGACCAAACTCCAAATGCTTACGGCCAATGGCGACCTTGATCTGGAGGGCGAGATAACAGGCTATACGACAGCCCCTATGGCTATAAAAGAAGATGCCTATTCATCTATGACCAAGCTGACAATGACCGTGCGTGTACGCTTTACCAATCGTGCCAATCCGGAAAAAGACTTTGAACAGTCTTTCTCTGCTTATCGCGAATTCGACAGTAACAGAATGTTACAGGATGTGCAGGATGAGTTAAACGAAGAATTAATAAAAGAAATCACCGAACAAATATATAATACAACCGTCGCCGACTGGTAAAAATGGATGAAGTCAAACTATATCGTTTAATGGAGAACACTTCATTGCTAAACAATGAAACACTCCCCGAACTGGAACAACTGGTAGAGGATTATCCTTATTTTCATACAGCAAGGATACTCTATCTGAAAAATCTGGCCGTATTAAATGATATGAAATTCGGAACCGAATTGAAGAAGACTGCAATTTATATCCCCGATCGCCGGATGTTGTATATGTTTATTGAAGAAATACGGCTGATTCTGAAAGAACCCGTAGATGATTCGCCGGAATCAGAAGACCCTTTTAAGCTGATCGACCAGTTTCTGCAGGAAAAAGGTGACCCTGATCCCGGAATCGTACTCCGTCTGCCTGTTTCAGACGTGTATTTCCCTCCGATCCAGAGTGAAAAACCGGATGACGACGCCCCTCAACTGGAACATGGAGACCTTATTGATATATTCCTTGCAGAAGATAAAGCCAAAAAACAAAACCGGCGGTGGCCGGAAACCGGTAGCGATACCGGAGATACTCCCTCTACGATATGGCCGGATCTGGAGGGAGCAGGAGGTAAATCGTTAGACGATTCTTCTTTTACCGAAACATTGGCAGTCATTTATATCAAACAGAAAAGGTATGAGAAAGCCCTGGAAATAATTAGAAATTTAAGTTTGAAATATCCAGAAAAAAATGTTTACTTTGCAGACCAAATCAGATTTTTGGAGAAATTGATTATTAACACTAAAAAATATATTTAAAAATGTACGTATTTATTTCAGTATTGATCCTCATTGCAGCGATACTTTTGATTCTGATTGTATTGATACAAAATTCAAAAGGCGGAGGCTTAGCCTCGGGTTTCTCTTCTTCCAACCAGATTATGGGAGTACGTAAGACAACCGATTTCCTGGAAAAAGCAACCTGGGGATTAGCAGGCACAGTTCTCGTGCTGAGTGTTTTAATTACAGCTTTTATTCCCAGAAGCGAAAGCGCCAGCCAATCCGAAATCAGGCAACAGGTAAATGAAGCTCCCACCATTGACCCGAGCCTCATCGCCCCCGATTTTGGTACCGCCCAACAACCTGTGGTTCCCGAAGAGACACCTGTAGAATAAGTTTACTTTCATCCTTTCTCATGCCGTCAGGTATGCGGACAAACAGGTCCTAAATTCCATGACGTTGTCAGGAAATAAACGTTACAAAAACCTGGATTGCTTCGTTTCACTCGCAATGACGGGAGGGTCGTCCTTGCGAGCGGAGCGAAGCAATCCGGTAATGTCGGTAATGAAAAAATGTAACGTTTATTTCCTGACAACGCCTATACAATCCCTTTGGTGCTGGGGAGGTCGTATTGATAGATGTCGCGGCGGATGGCCATCCGCAGGCTACGGGCAAAAGCTTTGAAGATACCTTCTATCTTATGGTGCTCGTTCGTTCCTCCGGCTTTAATATTGAGGTTCATGCGTGCTGCGTCGCTGAGGCTTTTGAAAAAGTGGAAGAACATCTCCGTAGGCATATCGCCCACTTTCTCACGTCTGAACTCTGCATCCCATACCAGCCACGGACGTCCGCCGAAGTCGAGGGCCAGGCTGCACAGACAATCGTCCATCGGGAGGGTGAAGCCGTAGCGTTCGGTGCCCCGTTTGTCGCCGAGGGCTTTCAGCAAGGCTTCTCCCAGGGTCAGGGCGGTATCCTCAATGGTATGATGTTCGTCTGTTTCCAGATCACCTCTGACGCGGATACTGAGGTCGATACCGGAATGTCGGCCTATCTGGTCGAGCAGATGGTCAAAGAACCCCAGGCCGGTAGCGATTGCCGTATGTCCATGTCCGTCTAAATTCACTTCCACACAGACATCCGTCTCTTTCGTCGTACGCCGTACGAGGGCGCTCCGTTCTCCGGCAAAGAGGTATTCCGTTATCCTGTCCCAATCGTCGGTAATGAGTGCGGGGGTAAGTTTCTTGCCGTATGCAGCCAGGGCTTCGTCGGCATCTTTGGGCTTATGCAGCCAGATACCTTTGGCGCCGAGGTTGGCAGCCAGCTCGATATCCGTCAGGCGGTCGCCGACGACATAGCTGTTTGCCAGGTCGTAAGAGCCGTTCAGGTATTTGCCGAGCATGCCCGTGCGGGGTTTGCGGCCCGGAGCATTATCGGCAGGGAAAGAGCGGTCTATCAACACCTCGTCGAAGACGATGCCCTCTCCCTCCAGCGTTTTCAGTATCCGGGTATGCACCGGCCAGAAGGTGTCTTCCGGGAAAGAAGGCGTCCCCAGGCCATCCTGGTTGCTAACCATCACAAACTCAAAGTCCAATTGTTTGCGAATGAAATAAAGGCAGCGGAAGACCTTCGGATAGAACTCCAGTTTGTCCAGACTATCCAGCTGGCAATCCCCCGGCGGTTCCCCGACGAGGGTGCCATCCCTGTCAATGAATAAAGCTCGTTTCATGGTTCCCTTCAGTAAGCGGGCCGGTCTGTCATGAAGATTTCCAGAAGGCCTCCTGCTGTCAGGTCGCTATGCGCAAAGAAAGGAGTCTCCAGCTCTTTTCCGTTCAGCCGGATGGATTGCACGTATTTGTTTGTCCGGCTGTTGTTGACAGCCCTGACCACAAATTCCTTTCCGTCTTTCAGCCGCAGGCTTACTTCGTCGAAAATAGGTCGTCCTACCGTGTATGCCGGTATGCCGGGGCAGTACGAATAGAAGCCCATGGCGTTGAGGATATACCAGGCCGACATTTGTCCGCAGTCTTCATTCCCCGATAGCCCATCCGGGTCATTCGAGTAGAGCGTATAGAGGATGCTATCCACCAAAGCCTGTGTTTTCCAGGGTTGCCCTGCTAAATTATAGAGAAACACCGTCTGATGGCTGGGTTCGTTTCCATGTGCATACTGTCCGATCAGGCCGCTGATATCGGCAGAGACATTCTCGCCCACCAGCTCGGAACTGACTGTAAACAACGAATCCAGCTTTGTAACGAACGCCTCCCGTCCACCCATCAGGTCGATCAATCCGTCCACATCGTGCGGGACAAACCAGGCCCATTGCCAGGCATTGCCTTCGCAATAGTCCGAACGTCCGTGATCGGAGGCATTCGGGATGAATGGTTCGTTCCAGCTTCCGTCGCTTCGTTTTCCCCGCATGAAGCCGGTGGAGGGGTCGAAGTAATGGGTATAGTTTCTGGCTAATTTTTCATACCGGGCATAGTCGTCTGTCTTACCCAGGTCTTTGGCAAACTGAGCAATCAGCCAGTCGTTATACGCATATTCCAGGCCTTTGGCAACCGCCTGGTTGACCTTGTCGGAAGGGATGTATCCCTGCTGGCTGTTCTTATACTGTTTACCTATCGACATCAGGTCGTTATGCAGGATGCGGCGGTTGATGACGGGCGATACGTGCACCGTATCGTACGACGAAGAGAATACGCAGGCCTCGTAAGCCTTTTCCACATCAAAATTGCGCAGTCCTTTGACGTAGGCATCCACGATGAGCGGCACAGCATGGTAGCCCAGCATGGTACCCGTATAATTCGAGGCAAGCTCCCACATAGGCAGTATGCCACCCTCTTCGTACTTCCGTATCAGCGAACGGATAAAGGCTTCTTCCTTTTCGGGATAAGCGATGGTAAGGAAGGGATTGAGTGCGCGGAAAGTATCCCAGAGAGAGAATACGGTATAGTTGGTATAAGTCGTATCGGCCTCTGCGATCGCATTCTCCATCGTACGGTAGCGTCCATCGACGTCAGAGCTGATGGTAGGCTCCAGCAAGGCATGGTAAAGAGAGGTGTAGAAGATCGTTTTCGATTCTTCGTCTGCCGAGCTCACCTTTATTCCGGAGAGTTCCGCCTCCCAGCTCCGGGCTGCGTCGCGGCGCACGTCATCAAACTCCCAGCCGGGTATTTCTTTTTCCAGGTTTTTCCTTGCCCCTTCCTCATCCACAAATGAGATACCTACTTTTACTTTCACTTTCTCTCCTTGGCGGGTTTGTCCGAAATTCAGGAAAGCGCGGTGGTCTGTTTCTTCTATGCGACAGGTAAAGGGTTTCGAGAAACGGGCGTGGAAATAGGCATAGCGGTTCAGCGCCCATCCCCGTACGCGCCTCATGCCTTCAATAGCCGTATCGCCGAGGATGGTGAAGCGGGCATCAAGTACACGCCGTTCCTGTATGCTGCTACCCAGGTCTATCAGCAGGCCGGGCGCTTCCGACCGGGGGAAGCTGTATTGGTGGAACCCGGCATGTTCGGTAGCCGTCAGTTCGGCTTTCACTCCGTAATCCTGCAACACCACGCTGTAATATCCCGGTGAGGCCGACTCCTGTTCGTGCGAAAAACGCGAGCCGAAGCGGCTGACACGGTCTTCGCCATTAGGCGCTATCTGCTGAGGTTCGCCGGTAAAGGGGAGGAAGAGGAAATCTCCGTAATCCCCTATTCCCGTACCACTTAAATGCGTATGACTGAAGCCGAGGATGCCTGTATCCTCGTAGTAATAACCGCCACAGGCATCCCATCCCGCCAGACGGGTATCGGGGCTTAGCTGAACCAGTCCGTGAGGTCGTACGGCACCGGGATAGGTATGTCCATGCCCTCCCGTCCCGATAAAAGGATTGACATAAGCCGTTACTTCTTTCTCCTGAGGCATACATGCCGACAGGAGCGACAGGAGTATGAATGCCTTTACACAAATCTTTTTTTGAGACATGGTCTATGAATTAGTGAATTAGTGAATTAGTGAGTAATTGTTGCTATTGCTTCCGCCGGTTTCAGTACGTCGTGTACGTTCTCTACGATCCGTTCCGCGACGTTCTCCAGTGTCAGTTCGCAGCGGATGTCTCTGGAGGAGGAACCTATGCGCAGGGTGTATGTCCCCTTATCGGTAATCCAGGCATTTTTTGCTTCGCTGAAGGAAGCCAGGTCGTCCGCGTTCAGTGTCAGGGTAAGCGTTTCCGATTCGCCGGCCTGGAGCAGCCGTGTCTTGGCAAAGCCTTTCAGTTCCTTTTCCGGTTTGGCGCTATCGCCTGCCGGAGCCGCGACATAGAGTTGCACCACTTCCTTTCCCGGTCGTTCTCCGGTATTGGTCACGGTTACATTCACCGTATAAGGCCGGTCGGTACCCAGCGTCGCCTCATAGCCGAAAGTCGTGTACGAGAGTCCGTAGCCGAAGGGGTAAGAGACGTCTTTGCCGAAGGTATCGAAATAGCGGTATCCTACATAGATATCTTCTTCATAGAGTGTGTAGTCAATGTTCTTTTCCGGCGCTTTGGCTTCGCCGCCGACTTCTCCCGCTCCGACCATTGCCGCCATGGAGGCCATCATCTGCCGGCTGTCTGTCTGGTTTGCGTCGGGGAAGTTAGCCGACGAGGCATGGTCTATATAGTGCAGGGGGAAAGTCATGGTGAGTTTGCCGGAAGGATTCACTTCACCTTTCAGGATGTCGGCAACGGTATTTCCCCCTTCCTGTCCTCCCTGCCATGCCAGCAGGATGGCGTCGGGGATGTTTTTCCACGAGGCTGTTTCTATCACTCCTCCTATATTCAGGATGACAACGGCTTTTTTGCCTTCTTTATGGAAAGCTTCCGTCACCTGTTGGATCAGCGCTTTCTCTGCGGAGGTAAGCTCAAAATCGCCTTCGATCTTCCGGTCGGTGAACTCGCCCGAATTGCGTCCGATGGTGATAATGGCGACATCGGTTTCTTTCGCCTTTTTCTCCAGCAGGCTGCGTTCCGGGAGCAATTCGGGGATACGCGCCTGGTTAAAGAAATGGGCAAACGGATTGTCGCTTTTGGGTTGTTTAGCCTCTTCAGCGGCTTTATACGTTTCATAGAGGGAGGCCATATCGGCATCGAGGGTATAACCGGCATTCACCAGCCCTTCTCCCAGAGAGACCGTATAGGCTTCGTTCACATCTCCGCTACCGGTTCCCCCGGCAATGAAATCGTAAGATGTTGTGCCGAAAGCGGCTATGTTCTTTACTGTCTCATTCAGTGGCAGGGTGGCATCCGTATTTTTCAGCAGGATCATGCCTTCGGCGGCGGAATAGCGGGTTACTTCAGCATGTGCTTTCAGGTCGGGTTTGTTTGAATAAGCATAGCCTTTGAATCGCGGAGTGGCGACTATCAGCTCCAGCATACGCTTCACATTGGCGTTGACATCCTCTATACTCAGGCTTCCATCGGCGAGAGCGTCGAGGATTGCCTGCTTCTGGTCGGGGCGCCCGGGCATCAAGAGGTCGTTACCGGCGTACATCTGGGCCGGAGCGTTCTTCCCTCCGAACCAGTCGGTCATGACAATACCTTTGAATCCCCATTCCTCCCGCAGGATGGTAGTCAGCAGTTCACGGCTTTCGGAGGCGTACGTCCCATTGATATAATTATAAGACGACATTATGGTCCAGGGCGCCGATTCTTTCACAATCACCTCAAACCCTTTCAGGTAGATTTCGCGGAGGGCGCGGGGCGTCAGGCGTGAGTCGTTGCCTGTCCGGTTGGTTTCCTGGCTGTTGACGGCAAAATGTTTGACGGAAGTACCCACGCCATTGGATTGTATGCCCTTCACTACGGCAGCTCCGATCTTTCCGGTCAGCAGAGGGTCTTCGGAATAATACTCGAAATTGCGTCCGCAGAGCGGGTTACGATGGATATTCAGTCCGGGTCCCAGCAATACATCGACTCCGTATTCCAGCACTTCATTGCCCATGGCTTCGCCTACGCTCTCTACCAGTGCGGTATTCCATGTCGAAGCCAGAAGCGTCCCTACGGGGAAGGCCGTACAATAATAAGTCGAGGCATCGCCTTCGCGTTGAGGCGATATGCGAAGTCCTGCGGGGCCATCGGCCACGACAATGGCGGGTATTCCCAGGCGGGGTATCGGTGTGGTCGTCCCGGCCGCTCCTGCGACAAGGGATTGGGTTTCACCCACTACAGCCGTATTGCCGCTCAGTCCGGGCAGCGCCATGCCCGTACCGACCAGCAAGGTCACTTTCTCTTCCGTTGTCATCGCCTTAAGCACTTTCTCTACCGAAGCTTTTCCTAACTGAGGAACACCTTGTGTGCACGATTGCAGAGCCAGATAAAGGCTCATTAACATCATTGATATCACTACTCTTTTCATGGTCATATTGTTTTTTTATTTGAATAAAACAGGTACAAATTCAGTGAGGTAGATACGCCAGTTTTTCCAGATATGTCCTTCCTCGGATTCATAATAAGTATAAGGGTATCCCTTATCGTCGAGCTTTTTGCGGAAATCCACGTTTGGTTGATACAGGAAGTCGGTCTTTCCGATGCCAATCCAGTATAGTCTGGGCTTTTTGGCGAATTGTATCTTCAGCTTCCCGTCTATGTCGTCATAAATTCCGGAACTAACCCCTTCGTCAGGCAGGATGGCAGCCGAAAACAATCCCACATAATCAAACCAGTCGGGATACTGTTTGGATATATGGAGGGCATGGAAGCCTCCCATAGACAGCCCTGCGATGGCCCGGTTTGCTTTATTGGCGAGGGTACGGTAATTGGAGTCGATAAATTTCACCACATCGGGGAAACTCGTTTCCATAGAGCCTTCCATTGTCTTAGGCAGTTGCATGGAAGGTTTGTACAAACCCAGGGACGATTCTCCCGGTGCCGCTTCCTGAACGGCATTGCCGTTGGTCATCACCACGATCATTGGTTTGGCTTTGCCTTCAGCGATCAGGTTGTCGAGTATCTGCACCGTACGTCCCAGTGTCACCCAGGCTTCCTCATCTCCGCCCATTCCGTGCAGGAGGTAGAAAACGGGATATTTCTGCGAGCTCTTCTCGTATCCGGGAGGCGTATAAATGGTGATCCGGCGGGTAAGGCCCAGGGTGGGGCTGTCGTACCAGCGGCGGGTAAGGCTTCCGTGAGCTACCTTGTTCACGCTGTACAGATCGCCCCGGCCTCCTCTGATAATAAAAATATTGGTAAGAGAAGCCACATCTCTGTTCAGATATATATTATTAGGGTCGATACTTTTCAGTCCGTCCACTATAAAAGCATAACTATACAGTTCCGGGGCAAGAGGCTCAGGAGTAGTATATTCCCATAATCCATCCTTCCCTTCTTTCAGATCAACCGACGCCCGGGCCGGAAGGAAATCGCCGGTTAACTGCACTTTCACGGCCTTGGGCGCCAGAAAACGGAAAGTAACCGTGTTATTCTCATGTATTTCGGGAGACACAATCTGCTGACCTCCCCACAATGCCTGTTGCGCAAAAGCGAACTCACACAGAAACAAAGCTGTTGCAATAAATAAGTTTTTCATATCGTATGAATTTTAGTGGGCAAAGTTAAGAAAACAATTTGAAAATCGACGTAGTCAAATGCACCCGTTAACTAATGAGTCGATAGAAGCAGAAGGCGTGCGACGCATACAAAATGCGACGCACGCCGAAAACAAAAACCGAGAATATTTATTTTACAAAGGTCGCTTTCAGCAGGTAGTCGGCACAGCCTTTGACGCCTTCAAACTGAGTGCCGCCGCTGTAGTTTTCCAGTTCGACGTAGAAATCCTGAATGCCGTTGGCATAGGCTGTTTCGAAGATCTTCTGAAAGTTCCTCATACCCGATTCGCCCAGTACGGCCACATCCTTGATGTGAAGCAGGCGGATGCGGTCGGCGTATTTCTTCATATAAGCCACCGGGTCTTGCTGTCCCATCACCGCCCAATAGACATCGAGTTGGAAAACCACCAGTGCCGGATCGGTATTGGCCAGCATACCGTCGTAGATGATCTGCGTCCCTTCCGGATCGCGACGGCCGAAGGCAGGGCGCCCGGTAAGGGCTTCCGTTCCTCCGGGAACGACGCGGGCAAACTCGCCGCTGTGGTTGTGGTATCCCCAGACGAGGCCGCCGGCTTTGGCTATCTTGCCGGCTTCGTTGAAGACTTCGCCTACGTAGGCGACTTCCTCGATGCTACGCGTAGCCGGCTGTCCGGGCTGGATGAGGTATTTCACGCCAATGGCGGCATGGTCGTCGGTCGCCTTCTTCCAGAAATCTTTTATCTGCTGAAGGTTGTCGGCCGAGTACGGGCCGCGTACGGGGGGATT
>JAISZA010000015.1 GCA_031269535.1 Tannerellaceae bacterium | reverse complement strand
TCTTTGCATCCGGCTCTACCGGCCGGATGATAGACCCCGAAGAGACGGACGCCTGTATCTTGTCCGGCGTATAGCGCTTCAGGATGACCGAGCGATCGGAAGCGGTAGGAAAAACCTTGTCGTTCACCACTTCTACTTCCACCTCGTACAGGTTGTTCGCTATTTTCTTCACGGCGTAATTCCCGAAGTTCAGCCGGGGTAGCTGATCGATACAATACATTACGTAAAGGGCTTGTTTCTCGGCTTCCTGTTCGATATACCGGGGAGGAGGCGTACGGCCGATATGTTTTTTTGGCGTCCCGCCTATCCAGATATCTCCCAACTGGGGATGCTTTACTTGGTGGGGCGAGACCCATATATTCCCACCCAGATCGAGTTCCGCCCATTTCTTAAACTCATCGTCGGAGATCGTGCCGTCGTCATCCGTATCGGCAAAGGGTGTAGGAGGCCCCCAAAGTTCGATCAGGAAAGAATACGCACCCATCAGGTAGTAGGTCGTAGCCAGGTGTTCGCCGTATTCGTTACCGATTTCGGGTTCATACGTTTTGAGGATATACAAGCCCGAGCTCACGGTTTTATTGATCACGTCCGCGTCGTGGCTATACGCGGCATCCACGCGCCGGGAAGCGGTGAATGCATATTTGTCTTTGGTTTTTTCCGGCAAGACGGCCGGACGGCGTGCCGGCGCCGCTCCGGTTGCTTCCGGAGGCATCATATACATGATGAGACGTCCGATATTGTGATAGTTGAATACCACCAGAATATTCTTTTTCTTCAACTGCCAGGTAAGCACGTTGCGGGTTTCCGGTTCGGAAAGGGGGTAGCTTTTCCCGTCCGATTTTGTGAAATCCCAGGGGAAGTTGCGGTTGGGGTCGATGCCTCCCAGGTCGTCTTCCGACAGGGCGAAGTCGCCGTCATTGTCATACCCTTCGTTGCCGATGCGGCGGAAGCGGGTTCCTTCCCACCAGTCTCCTCCGGCGATGCGCACGAAACGTAACTTATCCTTACTCAGGCGGTAATCACCGCTGGGGTCTTCGGCGTACATAACGGAGAGTTCGCCGTCGCCATCCACATCTTCGGTCATATCTTCGTCATATAAGCCGTCTTTATCGTCATCCACCGGCCGGAAGGGTTCGCGCGGGTTGTTTTCCGTATTGGGGAAGCTGACGTAAGACTCATTTCCGTCAACATTGAATCCGGGGAGGATATAGACGGTTGATCGGTTAACCGACTCATACACACGCGGGTCATAATCGTATCGCGTCAGCAGGTACCAGGCTAAGTAGAGCGAACAGGAGATACCGTTCACCTCGTTTCCGTGGATAGCGCCGTCCACCCATACGGCGGGTTTATCGGTGTCTTTCCCGGTGTTTCTGGCGGTGATAGTCATCACGTACATATCGCGTCCCATCCGGCTTTTCCCGATACTTTCCACGGTGCAGAGGTTGGGGTACTTCTTTTGCAGGTCGAATAAAATCTTTACCCATTCGTCGTAGGTATAGTATTGTTTCCAGTTGATTACAAAATCTGTTTCGCCGTGAGGCCTTCCCAGCTTATCCTGTTTTTTGCTCTGTGCCGATGCGCCAACGAGAGCGAACAGGAGGAGGGATAATAAAATATATTGTTTCATGATGGAAAATTCTGATTAGGGTTAATAGTTTACTTCTTTTACCACCGTGCCTCCCTTAAGGGATGAGGCTACGACTTTGAGTTTCTCGTTCCCTTCGACAGCTACTACCCATTTGAGGGTTTTCTTATTCCCGGTTTTGTCTTCATAACCGGGGATTTGCAGCGTTCCGTACAGGTTGCCTATCTTTTCGTAAGCTTTACCGGACAGGAAGGTCAGTTTGTTGTTTTCGCCGATAAGCCAGACCACATCGCCCCGGTTGAAAGCCATCCATTCGGTGTTTACCAATCCGGTAGGCAGCGCGCCCTGGTTTTCTACTTCGGCGCTGATTTCGAGAACGGAAGTGCTTCCGGCCGATTGTTTTTTCACCTCTATTTTGTTGATGGTCAATTGCGGAAGAAGTCCGGAACAATATAAATCGAATTGCCACTGACGTTCGCATATACTCTCCAGCACGGCGCCCGGAAAAGCATTGTTACGGCCGATATTCGTCACCCAACCTCCTACTTCCACCTCACCGTGTTTGGGATGCCGGGCCGATTTCCAGTCTAAGAATATGTTCTGTCCGCTCTGTTTATCTAAGTAAGCCAGTACGGCGCGTTGCAGTTCGTCGTCTTTGAGTCCTTTCAGCTCTGCCACGTCGTGACCGGGATTCCACAGTTCGGTGACGAGCGAATAGATGCCGCATTGTTTGTAGAGCCAATCTAAGAAGAGACCGTAGTAGATGGACGTATTTTCTTTTTCGTTATAGGGTGTGCGCCATTCGTAGGGCAGTTCATATCCCCGCTGGGTGGCGAAGGTATTTTTATCGTTTCGCAGTTCGTCTTTGTACTTCGATATCTCTTTGGGGTTTTTCCAGGCTTCGGGCATTTCGGTACCCATCAGTTCCACGTATTTTTTTCCCATGACAAGGTCGTAAACTGCGATATCCCGGTTTTGCATCCCGGTATCGCCGGTCGAACCCATCGGGCGGTACACATGTCCTCCCATAGTATGATATTCGTTGACTACGAGTATATTCGGGTGATTGATGATAAATTCGCACAAGGCCTGTACTTCCGGTGCGGAGGTGGCAAATTCGCCGGTACCGCCGGGCAAGGTATTGGATTTCCACCAGTGTTCCGGGAAGTTGCGGTTGATGTCTATTCCTTTATCCGGTTCGGCTTCGGGGGCGACGCTATAACGTTCGTCATCACTGTATCCTCCGTCTTCCTTGTAGGTGAGCATCAGGCGTGGGTCGGTTTTATCTTTGACAAAGCGCCCCTTCGTGTCTTTGTAGCGGATTTGTGAAAAGAGCTTGTTATTGTCCAAGTCTTTTCGTTCGGGCAGGGCGGCTGTATCGGTCTGATTCATGGAGTTCGAACGCTGCGCTGCTCCGAGCTCCACCGTATTGTACAGCCCGTCGGGATTGTTGGCGGGAGAGATGTAGAATACTTTCGTATCGACCAAGTTCGTGATCTCCGGATGAGTGCCATACCCCGATACCATTTTATCGATAAAGTAAAGGCAGACCTCCGTACCGGTTTGTTCGTTCCCATGGGTAGCACCCGTCAACATCAGCCCTGCTTTGCCCGAATGGAGAGCAGTAACGGGAGGGTTGGGCACTTCCAGTTTCCTTTCGTAAACCAGCTTTTTTTCTCTGTCGAGGGTTGTCCCGGTCTTCTTATTCGTGATAATCAGGACGTAAATGGGACGTTGCCGGAAACTTTTCCCAATCTCAACCAGTTCGGTAATATCCGGATACGCTTTGTTGACTGCTTTAAGGTAATCAACCGTTCCGGTATAACCATGGAACTTATCGAACGAGACAGGTACTTTCTGCACTGCCGCTACCGGCAGGCAACAAAAGAAACTTATCAGTCCGACACAAAAACAAAATTCAGATAATTTCTTCATACGCGTTAGTGTAAAAAATTAGTAGAGTAAATTGTACAAATAGTAGTTTGTTTCTTCCAGGAAGAATACAACAAATATAGAGATTAATTTATATAAACACCTTGAAAACATGCAATATTAATTCATAAATCTATGGGGGATGTGTCGTCCTGCTCCCGTCCGGAATAAATCCGCTCCCATCCAGGATAAATTTGCTCCCGTCCGGTTTATTCCCGGATGGGAGTGAAAATATAATAGATTTGGGATCGGAAGAGGAGCTTCTGTTGCAGGCATGAGAGGCTTCCCGGTGACATGCGTAAACAAAAATGACAGCCCGGGCTTATCAATGTATATTGTTTCTTTATTCAGATTACAATTCTGATCGCCCCTTTCCTATTTGCTGTTTTCTATCCTGCAATACAAATGATGTGTTTCCGATAGATATATAATTCAATGATATAATGATATGATAATTTTATTTATGGATAACGAACAATAGAGATTTAAAATAAATAAATATATTATTCTTTTGTTAAACAGCAGTTTTATCAGATATACAGGTGGTATATTTATAATCGTATTTGAATAGATATTTAATATAGATAGATGATATATAAAAAAACAGGCTTCAGATTATGTAAATTCATTTGCAGAATAATCCGGTTTATTATTGTTATACTATTATATACAGATTTTAAAACCGATTGTCTGTCTATATATGGCAGCGGTTTACTGTATATTATTGTATATGGAATTGTTTCTTTTGTTTCTGTTTTTTTATCGGGCCTGGAGGGCCGGTAGCCGGATTCTCTTTTATTTTTTTGCCAAAAAAGTGCAGATTTGTGAATTGTTCATAAACTGTTGATAACAGGAAACGCCGGGATGAAACAAAAGTTGATTAAAGTGTCGAATAAGTTGAATATTCCGTGCACGGAATATAATCATACGGGAGGAAGTGCAGGTGAGTAAACCAAAAATGTTTAAATTTACGACTGCAGGCGCAGAAGAACAGGTGTTGTATTATTCATATTAAATCAACAGACAATCAAGAATACCTGCTCTTCTGCAAAAAGGAGTAAACGAGTGAGAACAAATGTGGTGATACGACTATATATCTTTTATTTTCAGTATATTATACGAAGTATTTACATCATATACATCCTGTCCGTCCATTTTTTTGATGTATTTCACTACCTGTGTGGTCAGAGGCAATACCAGCACTTCATATAAAGATTTCAGGCAAGCCTGCGTCCCTACCATGATCAACAATTCTGGAGGCGGGATCAATCCCCAGAAAGCAATCGGGAAAAAGATCAGTGAGTCGGCGCCTTCGCCAGCAATCGTCGAAGCAATGGCGCGGAACGAAAAATTCCTGCCCGACGAAGCTATTTTCATGCGGCTCATCACATAAGCATTGATAAAAGAGCCGGCAAGAAAGGCCAGCAAACTGGCGACAACAATCCGTGGAGCCAAGCCGAAGACGAAATTAAAAGCCGCTTCGCCCTCCCAAAACGGGGCAGCAGGGATATGTACGGACAGTTGGGAAAAAGCTATCACCAGGAAGTTGGAAGCAAAGCCGCTCCAGATAATCAAACGGGCTTTCTTAAAGCCCCAGACCTCGACAATGCAGTCGTTGATGATGTACGAAATGGGAAAGACCAACAAACCTGCGGTAGCCGTAATACCCCACAACTGAATCACTTTGGTCTCTAAAAGATTGGAAGCTATTAAGCAGACATTGAATAAAATGCCTGACAGCATAAACGAAATGGTAACTGTTTTCTGCATATTTCTTGTTTTTTACGTGGTTGAGCAAGCACACGGGAAGACTTTTTATGCCTTCCACCTCATCTTTCAAAGGGTGCATTTGACTACGTCGATTTTCAATTCAACTTATCGCATCGTCATTGCGAACCCGAAGGGGTGAAGCAATCCAGCCCGCACACACTCTGGATTGCTTCGTACCTCGCAATGACAATGCGATAAGTTGAATTCACCCTATTTCAAATCATTATTTTGCCGCAAAGATAAAATAAAACTATTTTAAAATACTACTTTTGTGGCGATAAAAAAAATTAAGGATTCCAATATGATAAAAGACATGAGTTTTGAAGGACAATTGCTTCATATACCGTATGAAAAACCCGACGTACATAAAGCGCTGGCCATGCCGGTATATCAGTCGGTAGCCTGCGAATTTGATACGGCAGAAGCCATGGAGGAAGCTTTCTGCGGGCGTTCGAAAGACCATTTTTATTCGCGGATTACCAACCCTACCGTACAATATTATGAAGACCGCATCCGCAGGCTTACAGACGCTTTGAGCGTGACTGCGCTCAATTCGGGAATGTCGGCCATCAGTAATACCTTCCTGACGCTGGCGTATGCCGGTGCAAATATCATTACTTCTCCCCATTTGTTCGGAAATACGTATTCGTTTCTGAAAAACACGCTGGCAGGGCTGGGCATAGAAGCCCGTTTCTGCGATCTGACGAACCTGGAGGAAGTACGTTCGCGGATGGACGAAAATACCTGCGCCATTTTCCTGGAAGTAATAACCAATCCCCAGATGGAAGTGGCCGATTTAAAACAACTGGCTGTCATCGGGCAGGCTGCCGGCATTCCTCTGATAGCCGATACCACGGTGGTTCCTTTCTCTGTTTTCCATGCCAGAGAGTTTGGAGTCGATATCGAGCTTATTTCATCAACCAAATACATTTCCGGCGGGGCTACGAGTCTGGGCGGACTGATCATCGACTACGGTACGTTCAGGGGCGAGCGCTCCAAGGTATTGAAGATGTGGCGCGGGCCTGTCGGCAATGAAGGGTTTACAAGCCGTCTGAGAAGGGAGATACACCGCAATACGGGCGCTTATCTGACGCCTCAGGCTGCTTATATGCAGAATCTGGGACTGGAGACCCTGCAACTCCGGTTTATCCGCCAGGCATCGACCTGTCTGGAATTAGCCAGGAGCCTGCAGAAAGAAGAAGCAATCGTTTCGGTGAATTATACCGGCTTGGAAGACAATCCGTTTTATGCCCTCAGCCAGACACAGTTCGGCGAGTTCCCCGGCGCCATGCTGACATTTGATTTGATTTCGCGCGAAGCTTGTTTCTCTTTCCTGAATAAACTGAAGCTTATTCGCCGTGCGACCAATCTGTTCGACAATAAATCCCTGATTATTCATCCGGCCAGTACCATTTACGGAAGTTTCCCCGAAGAGGTGCGCCGGAGCATGCACGTAAAACAACAAACCATCCGCCTCTCCGTAGGATTGGAGTCGACAGATGATTTGCTGAATGATATCAGGCAGGCGCTTTATTAGATTTTGTTCAGTCTTTCCATGGCTTCCAGGGTTTCGTCTCTGTCGCCGAAGGCGGTGAGGCGGAAATAGCCTTCTCCACTGGGGCCGAAGCCTAAACCGGGGGTTCCTACAACCTTCATTTCGTACAATAGTTTATCGAAGAACTTCCACGACGAGAGGCCTCCGGGTGTCTTCAGCCAGATATAAGGGGCGTTTTCGCCTCCGTAAACCTCTAATCCGCACTTCAGCAGGCTTTCCCTCATGATCGCGGCATTGGTCATATAATAGTCTATCAGCTCTTTTACCTGTTGCTTCCCTTCCGGAGAATATACCGCTTCAGCTCCCCGTTGCGTGATATAGCTTGTCCCGTTGAATTTGGTGGTGGAGCGGCGATTCCATAAACTATTCAGCGAGATGTGTTTTCCATCCAGGGTGAAACCATTTAATTCCTTCGGAACAATCGTATAGCCACAGCGGACGCCCGTAAAACCTGCTGTCTTCGAAAAGCTGCGAAACTCTATCGCTACTTTCCTGGCTCCTTTGATCTCATAAATCGAATGCGGGATGTCGGGGTCCTGAATATAGGCTTCGTAAGCCGCGTCGTACATGATGATGACATCATTCTCCAGGGCGTAATTCACCCATTTCCGCAATTCGTCTTTCGACAGGGTCGTGCCTGTGGGGTTGTTCGGGTAGCAGAGATAAAGGATGTCCACCCTGCGGCTGGGCAGGTCGGGAATAAACCGGTTCTCCGCCGTGCAGGGAATATAGACTACATCGCTCCATTTGCCTTCTTTAAACGTGCCGGTGCGCCCGGCCATAACGTTCGAATCGATATAGACCGGATAGACCGGGTCGGTCACTCCGATGCTATTGTCGTGGCGGAGGATATCGCCAATATTTCCCGTATCGCATTTGGCTCCGTCGCTTACAAAGACTTCCGAAGGGTCGATGGATATCCCCCTTGCGGCATAATCATTTTTGATGATGGCATCGATCAGAAAAGAATATCCCTGCTCAGGCCCGTAGCCATGAAACGTATCTTTATGTCCCATATCGTCCACGGCTTTGTGCATGGCCGTACGCACGGCTTCGGGCAGAGGGCGGGTTACGTCGCCGATACCTAAACGGATGATCTTGTCTTTCGGATGGGTTATTTTAAAACTATTTACTTTTTTGGCTATATCCGCAAAGAGATAGCTGTTCTGCAATTTCAGAAAATGTTCGTTGACTAATGCCATATTCAGTATTATTTTTTCGATTGTATTGGTTTAAACGACTATTATTCCTTCAAATACGCGGACGGCGTCTCCTGTCATAAAGACTTTGCCTGATGCCTCGTCCCAATGGATGGTCAGCGTTCCGCCATCCATGTGTACCTTTACTTTTCGCTCGGTTTTTTTCAACACGTTGCAGGCCACTGCGGTAGCGCAGGCACCCGTTCCGCAGGCCATCGTGATGCCGGAGCCCCGTTCCCATACACGCATGCGTATTTCCGTGGGGCTTAAGACCTGTGCAAATTCCACATTGATCCGATCGGGGAGGAAGAACCGGTGATTCTCCAGCTCGGGGCCTACCAGCGGTATGTTTATCTCGTTGATATTCTTTGTACAGATGACTAAGTGCGGATTCCCGACAGAGATATTCGAGCCTGAGAAGCATAGACCCGATTCGATACCCAAGTGCAGGATGTCGTGTTCTACCGTAGGGATACCCATATCGACGGTTACTTCCGTAACGATACCGTCCTGAACGGCGAGTTGCAATTCCTTGATGCCCGACAAGGTTTCCAGTGTCAGGGATGTTTTATCCGTAAGTTTGTTTTCATACACATACTTGCCGATGCAGCGACTTGCATTGCCGCACATCTTCGCTTCCGATCCGTCGGCATTAAAGATACGCATTCTGAAATCGGCGACTTCCGACCGGCTTATCAGCACTAATCCGTCCGCACCTATTCCGGTATGCGGGGCGCTCCATCTGACCGCCAATTCTTCGGGATTATCCAATGGGTAAGTATCGGTATTGACATAGATATAATCGTTACCGGCTCCATGCATTTTAGTAAAAGATACAAGCTCTGCCATAAGTTGTCTTTTTTTTTGTTAACTAATATTTATCCTGCAAAGATATACATTTTATCCGATACCTTGCTACTGATGTTCGGGGCGGAGCAGGTCGTTGACTGTCTTTACCGGATTGAACGTTTCGATGGGCACTTCTACGAAGACGGTGTTCCAGTCGCTCATCGCGCCGTTCCAGAGTCCGGGCAGTTCGAGCGCTTTCAATTCCTTTCCATCTTTGCTTTTGACAGAGATAAAGCCGGTATTTTTATCCACATAATCAGGCAGGTGATATTTTCTGCCGCGATGGTCTCTGAGGGCGCATACCAAATCTACCGGATTGAAATGCGTACCTTTTTCGAAGAGCGCTTTCTGCTCCGGATTATTCAGGTCGATCTGCGAGCTTTCGAGTATCTGAGGGGAGACTGTCGCATCCGGATTGAGCGTCAGGAAAGGGCCGCCGCCGGGTTCACCCTCATTCTTTACCATCCCGCATACACGCAGGGGGCGGTGCAGCTTGCTCTTTATATAAAGGATCAGCTCGGCATCCTCCAGATGTTTGATGTCGTTTTTACGGATGTAAAGTGTATCGTGAAGGAAATGGATCAGCTCTTCCACTTGCTTGTGCGAATACTTCCCGCTATCGATAAGCCACAGGTATTCAAATATTTTCTTCTGCAGAGAGACCAGGATGCCGGCGAGTATCTTTTTGTAGATGACCGTCGAATATTTCAGGCTGTCGGGCGTTACGTTGTCGATATTCTTAACAAAGACGATGTCGGCCTCGATATCGTTCAGGTTCTCAATCAGCGCTCCATGTCCGCCGGGCCTGAAGACCAGGTTCCCCTCCCTGTCGCGGAACGGGCGGTTCTCCATATCAGCAGCAATCGTATCGGTCGAGGGCTTCTGGCAGCTGAACGAGATGGCGTATCTGACGGAGAATTTATCTTCATACAAGGCTTGTTTCTGTGCGATACAGGCTTTGAACAAAGGCTCATGATCCGGCGAGACCGTAAAATGCAGGTTGACCTCGCCTGCCTTGTTTTTCGCATACATAGCGCCTTCCGACAAGTGCTCTTCCAGGGCGGTACGGGGGCCCTGGGGATACGAATGAAACAGGAGCAGCCCTTTGGGCAGTTGTCCGTAATTCAGTCCGTGGCTTTCCAGCAGGGCAGAAACGACCGCTTTGTATTTCCCCTCCCCCGTCAGTTCGGCGATAGACTTCCCTTCAGCGCTCAGGCAAGCAGCATTCAGCGCATCGCAGAAGGCAAAACGGCTTATGTTGTCGAAGAATTTTTTCTCAAACGAGGTAGCCGGTTCATCGTATCCGGCAGCCATAAACTCGTAAAGGTTTTTGAACATCCGGCTCGCAGCCCCTGATGCCGGTACGAACTTGACAATCCGTTTGTCGGTCAGCAGATACTCATCCCATGCCTTTATGCAGCTAAGTTGCTCATCTTTCGCGACAAGCCTTATCCCTTTTTCTACAGAGGCCGAGGCTGCAATCTCCGGAAAAGGAAAGCCTTTGGGAAAGCAGGCCAGCTGTTCTTCAATCTGTTTTTCCGGAATCCCTTTGGATGCCAATAGGTGTAAGTCGTTTATAGTCAACATATATGTATTTATTTAAAAGTTTATTTCAATTTAACGAATCAAGATTTAACTTCAGAAAGAATCACCGCAAAAGTATAAAATAAGCCTTATAAAAACAGTATGAATGGTGTATATAATCAGGGCAATCCCATTTAAAGAGTTTGCAGAAGGTGAATTTCCCTTTCTCTCGTATGTTGTGCCAACCCGGTAGTACAAATATTTCTTTCCGGCGTGACCCTGTATATATATAGTATCCAATTTTTTTCGGGGAGCCCTTGCGCCTTTTTTGTAAATAATGAAGTATATTTGTGGAATGATTTCTTTAAATTCATATTTACTAATTTAATCCATACAAGGATGAAAAGAAACAGATTTTACTTAGGCCTGTTTGCCATTGGAATCATGGCAATGCTGGCATCCGGCTGTTCTGAGACCGGACAATTTATGGAAGACGGGATACCGGCTTCTGTAGTGAATGCACTGAATTATGGCCCTACTTATATAGGAGGAATCTTTCAAAAATTATCAATATGAAAAGAATAGGAATTTTCTGTTTTAGTTTACTGATTTTTGCCTCGTGCAGTGCGAATCAGGAACAGACGCCGGTAGGACCTGACATTAGAGGAGATTTCATAGATTTGGGACTCATAGTCGCACTCGTTGACCAGGACTTGCAAGACCGCCTGAACCCCGAATCCCCGGCTTATTTCGGCGACGAATATGCACAGGGGATAGAAATCCTGTATCCATATAAGGACAGAAAAATCAGATATCCTGATTTAGTGCGCTATGTAACAAACGAGAATGTGGAGATTAAGAACTATACGGCCATACGACCTCCTTTCCGGGAGATTCCCGGCTATGATGGGGCTGTTGGCCAGAATTTGCTTGGCTACTACTTTCTGGCGACCTCACTTTTTTGGGCTGTTCCCTCTGAAGACGGGCTCATACATATTTATATACAATATCCCGACGGCAGCGAAGACGAGGTGAAAGTTCAGGTTTACGAGAATGAAGAAGGAACTGTGGTTCTTATAGACGAAATCCGGTACAACGACGAACTGGTTTACGACATGCGGCT
>JAISZA010000246.1 GCA_031269535.1 Tannerellaceae bacterium | reverse complement strand
AAAGCAGTCGATACGACAGCCGCCGGCGATGTGTTCAACGGGGGATTGTCGGTCGCACTGTCTGAAAAACGCTCAATAGCCGAAGCCGTCAGGTTCGCCTGTAAGGCTTCGGCTATTTCTGTTACACGCACCGGGGCGCAATCCTCGGTGCCATACCGGAATGAAGTGGATATTTTTTAATTAATAAACTTGAGTGATAATTAATCTTTTACATCGTATGAAAAACATGATTCTGAGAGCTGTGATTGCTTTGCCTTTGCTCACCGGGGCGGCTTGTACCCAGCAACATACCTCTACAAAAAAACAAAATCCGATTCCTGCAACGGTGACACTCCCGAAAAGTGTATTGTTAGACAAAATCAAAGGTAGCTGGGCGGGGCAGACTATCGGGTGCACCTATGGTGGCCCTACGGAGTTTAAATATCCGGGTACCATGATGCAGGATTATATCCCCATCGCCTGGCCGGAAGGCTATATTAAGTCCTGGATGGTAAATTCGCCTGGCCTGTATGACGATATTTATATGGACCTTACCTTTGTCGATGTATTCGAACGCCTGGGGCTGGATGCCCCGGTGGACTCGTTCGCGATGGCTTTCGCTACGGCAGGTTATACGCTCTGGCATGCCAATCAGGCAGCCCGCTACAATATCCTGCAGGGGATTATGCCCCCGGCATCCGGACACTGGCTGAATAACCCGCATTCCGAAGATATCGACTACCAGATTGAAGCCGATTATGCAGGCATTATGTCGCCGGGAATGCCGAATACCGCATCCGGGATATCGGATAAGATAGGGCATATCATGAACTATGGAGACGGTTGGTACGGAGGCGTTTATGTAGGAGCGATGTACGCGCTGGCTTTTGTCTCGGATGATATGGAATTTATTGTTTCGGAGGCTTTGAAGACCATACCCGAACAAAGTATCTATTACCGGTGTATGGCCGATGTCATCCGCTGGCATAAGCAGTATCCCGACGACTGGAGGCAGACCTGGGCGGAATGTGAGAAGAAATGGAGCCAGGATATCGGTTGCCCGGACGGCGTTTATGTACCTTTTAATATCGACGCGGTAATCAACAGCGCCTATATCATCATCGGACTGCTCTACGGAGAGGGCGACTTCTTCCGGACAATCGATATCGCTACCCGTTGCGGACAGGATTCCGACTGTAACCCGGCTTCGGCCGGAGGCATCCTCGGCGCCATGATAGGATATAACAAAATACCTGATTACTGGATGAGTAACCTCAGGGAAGTGGAAGACATGAACTTTGCCTATACGACTATCTCCCTGAACAAAACGTATCAGATGAGTTACAACCAGGCACTGCAGTTGATCGAACGAAACGGCGGCACGGTCGGCGGAGAAGAAGTAAACATTGTTTACCAGCAGCCGCAGGCGGTACGTTATGAGAAAGGTTTCGAAGGTCATTATCCTGCCGACAGGATACGGGTCAACAAGAAAATCACGGAGATAGACCAGGTAAGCTTTGAAGGAATCGGTATCATTTTCAAAGGCAGCGTACGGGCGCGGGATGATGAGAATTATGTGGCGAAAGCGGCCATGTATATCGATGGCGAATTAGCCGAATCAGTCAATCTGCCGGCCTCCTATACCACGCGCCGCCACGATCTGTTCTGGAAATATCAACTGCCCAAAGGCAAGCATACCGTTACTTTCAAATGGCTGAACCCGCAGGAAGGAGCTTCCGTCAACTTCGGGGAAGCCCTGGTCTATACCGACAGCCCTCAGACAACGACTCATCCATCCCATTAAAAACAGCTATATGAAAACGTATCTTTTACTGGGTCTGGCTATCCTGGCTCTCTGTTCATGCAGCAGGGGGCAACAGCCCGTAAATCTGATTCTGGACACCGACCTGGGGCCAGACTACGACGATGTGGGCTCCATGGCACTGATGCACGCGCTGGCCGATAGCGGGCAAGTGAATATCCTGGCAACCTTGTCGTCGAACAAGGACGAGCAGGTGGTACCTTGCATCGAAGTGCTGAACGAGTATTTCAACCGGCCCTCTATCCCTGTCGGCGCACCGAAAAGCGAAGGCGGCACCAGCCTGACAACCTGGCATCAGGTGAGATGGACCGAACACCTGCCATCGAAGTACCCCCACCGCACAGCTTCGACCTCTGAGGCGCCGGATGCCGTGAAAGTCTATCGGCAGATACTTAGTAAACAATCCGATCAGAGCGTTGTGATTTGCACAATCGGCTTTTTTACCAATCTGCGGAATCTCCTGCTCTCGGAAGGCGACGAATACAGCCCGCTCTCGGGTAAGGAACTGGTTGCCCGGAAAGTCAGCCACCTGGTCTCCATGGCCGGTATGTTTCCCGAAGGGAAAGAATTTAATGTCCATAGTGATGCCGGAGCCTCTGTCGGCGTTGTGAATGAATGGCCTACGGAGATTATCTTCAGCGGATTTGAGATAGGAGAGCCGATACTGACGGGAAAGAAATTAGTGCAGATGCCGGTCGAGAACAGCCCGGTAAAAGATACGTACACGCTCTGCTTTGCCGAAGGAGACCCCAACGGGAGAATGAGCTGGGATCAAACGGCTGTATGGGTCGCCATCAAAGGATATGAGTCTTATTTCTCCACAGAGAGAGGCAGGATACATATTGATAACGAAGGTTATAACACCTGGACAGCCTCTGAAGACGGGCGCCATATCCGACTGTTGCAAAAGATACCGCCGGCAGAGTTAGCCTCTGTATTAGAATCGTATATGATGCATCAACCTATAAGTAAATAATTGAAACTATGTTTATTGTACAAGATTACTCTTTAGCCATCGTGTTTTGTTTCGTCACCATGCTCTGCTGGGGTTCATGGGGGAACACACAAAAGCTTGCTGCGAAAACGTGGCGGTATGAATTTTTCTATTGGGATTATGTGATTGGCGTACTGCTGTTTTCCATACTCTCGGCTTTTACGCTGGGCAGCATAGGGGCAGAAGGGCGCGGTTTTCTTGCCGATCTATCGCAGGCCAGCGCCGCTAATATAGGCAGCGCCTTTCTGGGAGGGGTCATATTCAATGCAGCCAATATCCTGCTGTCGGCTGCTATTGCCATCTGCGGTATGTCGGTAGCTTTTCCGGTAGGTATCGGATTGGCGCTGGTATTAGGAGTATTGGTCAACTATTTCGGGGCGGCTAAAGGCGAGCCTTTGTATATCTTCACAGGGGTTGCGCTGATCACGCTTGCCATCCTCCTCAATGGCCTGGCGTATAAGAAAGCGCTGGTAGGAAGCCGGAAAGTATCGGGAAAAGGCATTTTTATATCCATTGCCGCCGGTGTGATCATGGCTTTCTTCTACCGCTTTGTAGCCGCCTCGATCGACCTGGAGAACTTCGCTTCTCCCGCGGCCGGTAAACTGACGCCTTATACAGCCGTCTTTATATTTGCGCTGGGGGTGTTTGTCAGTAATTTTCTTTTCAACACCCTTGCTATGAAACGTCCGGTAGAAGGCGAGCCGGTCTCGGTTGCCGGTTATTTCAAAGGCAAACCCTATACCCATCTGGTGGGTATTCTGGGCGGTATTATCTGGTGTATCGGACAGTCGTTCAGTATGGTTGCCTCCGAAAAGGCCGGCGCTGCCATCTCCTACGGACTGGGGCAGGGGGCCACCCTGATTTCTGCCCTCTGGGGTATCCTTATCTGGAAAGAGTTTAAAGGAGCGCCCGGCATCTCCCAGCGATTAAATATCGGTATGTTTATCCTCTTTATCATCGGACTGGGATTTCTTATTTATGCAGGAGCCTGACGAGTTACGAGTAGTTACGAGTTACAAGTTACGAGTTACAAGTTATAAGAGTTAAAAGACGACTGTTCAGCTGAAAACTTAATAACCTGTAACTTGTAACTCGTAACTTGTAACTACTCGTAACTTCTTTTTCATAGCACTTTAAAATATTAATTGAGAGGAATAATGAGAAAATAACAAAAAAAGCCTAACTTTGTTCCAGTATGAAAACAGAAAAACAAAGTTATGAAAAAGAAAGACGATGTGTTTGAGCGTTTTCGGGATTCTTTTAGTAAGTTGGACGGGCATTTTCATGTATTGGAACAGCGTATTCCGATAGAATTGCAACTGGAATATTTCAAATATTCCGAGCAGATGCGCAGAAACAATACGAAAATGACGAACGAGGAATACGACGTTTACCTGCAAAGCCTTTCTAACAACACCCTGTCGCCGGAGCATAAAAAATACATACTATCCGCTTTAGCTATTTCGAACGATGTGCGGGCCTACCGTTTGCTGGAGGAATACGTGCAAAATCCTGACCCCGATGTAAGGAACTGGGCCAATATGGCCCTGATGGAAAGCCGCATCTCCATCGAATCGGAATTGCTGGAAGAAAAGCAGATATACATCTCTACCGGTCTGGGAGGCAAAGGGGAGAAACTGCGTTTTTATGTCTTAATCATTGCTTCTGGGAAAGAGCCTTTTCAGGAATACCAACGCCAGACGCTCGAACGTGAATTTGTGTATTACCTGCCAACCGAAGCATGTGAAATCGAACGCCTTACTATCTACGATCGCTATGTAGAACTCCTGCTTCTGATACCGGTGAGGAAAGACATCAAAGCCATACTCGACCGGGTGATAACCGAATGTAACCAGTATGGCAACTTTATTTCAGATTCGATAACCGTAACGAACGTGAAAGAATTGTCTGCCGACGAAGTGGCAGAGATTATCAATACAAGACATGGAAGCAAAATTAATAAAACAGGCTATTAAATATGGTATCGTGGGAGTAAGCAACACCTTACTCTCACTTTGTGTAATCTGGGTGATGATGAAGGTTCTGGGATATTCGGACATTGTATCCAACATCACAGGATACATAGCCGGCATTATAAACAGCTTTATATGGAACAAGCAATGGACATTCAGAAGCCCGGATACATGGATAGGGAGCGCCCTCCGCTTCGGAGGTGTTTTTGGCATTTGTTATGCGATGCAATTAGGGCTATTGCTCTATCTCAACGGGCATCTGTCCATTGACCCCTATTATAACCAGGTGATTGCCATGCTATTTTATACAGCTATTAATTTCCTGATGAATAAATATTTTACTTTTAAAGAACAGAAAGGATGAAAAAACTTGCTATTATTATTCCCTGTTACAATGAAGAAGAGGTCATCGGGGAATCATACAGCCGTACGAAACAAGTCATACGTCTATTACCCAACCCCACGGAAATCATATACATCAACGACGGAAGCCGGGACCGAACACGCTTCCTGCTAAATGAAATAGCGGCCTCCGACCCACAGGTGAAGCTCATCCATTTCTCCCGTAACTTCGGGCACCAGCCGGCAGTCACAGCCGGTATCAACCATTGCGATGCCGACCTGGCTATCATCATGGATGCCGACTTGCAAGACCCTCCTGAACTGATTCCGCAACTATTGGCCCTGCAGGAGCAGGAGCAGGCCAACGGAGTGTATTGCGTACGCAAGTCACGCGAAGGAGACCACTACTTCAAACGCTTCACTGCAAAGCTGTTTTATCGCATAATGAATTCGATGAGCGAAGTGAAATTCCCTCTGGATACAGGTGATTTCCGTCTAATAGACCGTAAGATAATGGACGAGTTCAGATGTCTGAAAGAACGCGGCAAATACATTCGGGGATTGATCAGCTGGATCGGCTTCAGGCAGGTTCCGTTTTATTATAAACATGAAGCCAGAGCAGCCGGAACCACCAAATACCCTTTAAGTAAGATGATCCGTTTTGCGTCAAACGCCCTGCTATATTTCTCAAACAAACCGCTTAAGCTGGCCACGAGCTTAGGCTTCACAGCCGTAATAATCGGCCTTGTCCTTGCCACCTGGTTCACTCTGGGAAAGATATATGGCTTCAGTAAAGCCGAATCAGGATGGACTTCCATTGTAACGATGATAACCTTCTTCGGCGGCGTACAACTGCTGACGGTTGGAGTGCTGGGGCAATACATCGGCGTCTTATTTAATGAAATCAAAGCCCGCCCGGAATATATCATTGAAGAAAAACGCAATTTCTGATATGAGGTATTATACTTCGCGCGGTTTAAAATAGTGAGATGAAAAGGGGAATTATAAAAAAACTTTGCTTACGAATACCCGCTTACCAGACTGGACAATCTTAGACGATTCTACAATCGTTTCAAAATTTCTACCACTGGCAGTTCAGTTCATGCTGCTTGCCAACATTGAACCTGTAGCATCAATGCTGACACAGGTACCTCCTTTGCCTTTCAATAGACACTACCAATGTCGACATCCTTAACGCCTTGGCACGAATAGAAGTCTCTCTGGGAAGAACTGCCGAAGCCGAACGCTATTACAAACATATACTGCTTGCCGACAC
>JAISZA010000129.1 GCA_031269535.1 Tannerellaceae bacterium | reverse complement strand
TTATGAAACACCCATGAAATAAATTTCGTCCAAGATCATGAAAATTGTCGGGTATTGTTTAGCTTAGAGGCATTCACCAAAAGATAGAATGCAATGAGTACAGTAACTTTTCAACAAGTGATTCTTCGGGGTTGTGGAATAGATGTCCACAGGGACGTAGTGGTTGCCACTATAAGTGGCGAAGGTCTGAAGACTGAAACCCGCAGTTACAAGACTTTCAGTAGTTCTTTGACAGAATTGAAAGAATGGTTATTATTGAACGGCATCACCCACGTAGCCATGGAGAGTACAGGTGTCTATTGGAAGCCGGTTTATAAGATCCTTGAATGTCCCCGGATGAAAGTCTGGATCGTGAATGCCCGTCATATCAAGTATGTCCCGGGTCATAAAACGGATAAGAAAGACAGTGCGTGGATCTGCAAGTTGCTTTTGGCCGGCTTGTTAAAGCCGAGTTATATTCCTGAGCGTGAACAACGTGAACTTCGTGATCTGACCCGTTACCGGAACAAGCTGATCCAGCATGTGGCTTCCGAGAAGAACCGCATCGTCCGCATTCTGGAGGATTGCAATGTCAAGCTTTCGAGTGTGATGAGTAGCTTGGATGGAGTTGTGGCAACCAGGCTGATAGAGCTGTTGATAGACAAAGGGCACGTAACAATGGATGATATAAGCTGTGTTTACCATAAGAAACTTCAAGCCAGCCCTGAACTTCTTTATCAGGCCTGTGAAGGTTTTATAGAAGCGCATCATATCTATATGCTGCAGACTATCCGAAAAGACATGAAGCAGACGGAAGTTATCATAGCAGATCTGACTGCCCGTATTAAGGAAGTTCTTGCTCCTTACGGGAATATTATAGAACTTTTGCGTAAGATACCGGGATTAAACAGGAAAACGGTTGAGGATCTCATAGCAGAGATCGGTGTGGATATGGAAGCCTTCCCTACAGAAAAGCATCTGGCCTCCTGGGCCGGTATATGTCCGGGAAACAATGAAAGCGCGGGTAAAAAAAAAGTGGAAGAACCACCCACGGCAACAAACAGTTGAAAGCCGTCATTACGGAAGCTGCCTGGGCCGCAACCCGTACTAAGCACACGTTTTACAGCGCACGTTATCACCGGTTAGCCGCCCGCAGAGGCAAGAAAAGGGCTTTGATAGCAGTAGGACACTCGATCCTGAAAACGGTGTGGCATGTATTGAAAGACAGTTGTGAGTACAAAGAGCTCGGTGCGGAATACCTCACTCAAAGGATAGAGCAGAAGAGAAAAAACTACTTGAAGAAGGAATTGGAGGCTCTTGGGTATAAAGTAAAGATAAGCCGTGAGGCTCCAATCCCCGAAGTAAGATAGAATCATAGAAAAGGTCGTCTTTTACTGACCTGCTGTCTTAAAAACAGCAAAAGGTCGCTTATGAAACTGACCTCAACAGCTAAGCGGTCAAGACTGTGAGTCCTTTTAACACGTGTATGAAATTTTATCTCCTTAGCTGTTGTAAAAGTATAAAATGCCGAAAGATAATAACCTGTCGCATTTGTATCTCTACAAGTGCTTTCTTTTGTTTTGTCTGAACTCTAAAAAACAATTTATTAATGCTTTAAATAGCTCTCTTTTGTGGGGAGCACAACTATTATTTACGTATGAAAGAGAAAAACATTTGTATTAAAAATCTTAATGTAGAACTTAATCACGAGTATGCCCCTGTGTCTTTATTAAAGACGGTTGTAGGAGCTATTACCGATTTGGCCTTAAGTGATTGTTATATAGATAACCCCGTTCAAGTGCAAGATGGAATACGACTTTTAAAAAGCATCCTTGATCCGATTATCGAAGCTGTACAAGAGAACGAAGATTGCTCTTTCGCATTATTGAACGAGATGAAAAAGACAAAAACAGGCTTAAAGCCATTTAAGTGGAATGAGACAAATGAGGCGCTATCATGAATGAACTAATCCCTATTTCCGAACACAACGGCAAGAAAGCCGTTTCGGCAAGAGTGTTGCATGAGTTTCTTGAAAGTAAAAGAGACTTTTCAAACTGGATTAAAGATCGAATCAACAAGTGTGATCTGATTGAAAATCAAGACTATGTTTCGTTCGCCAATTTTGGCGAACCTGATAATCAAGTAGTTAACCCACATCCAAAAATCGAGTACGCCCTCACCCTCGAAGCCGCAAAGGAAATATCAATGGTTGAAGGCAACGCCAAGGGCAAACAGGCACGCCGGTATTTCATTGAGTGCGAAAAGAGGCTCAATGAAAAAGCCTTGAAGCCTCTGTCTAACGCGGAGATGTTTCTCCAAAGTGCCAATATCATGGTGAATCATGAGAGCCGCCTGTCTCGCATTGAGGCCGACTGTGAATCATTGAAGAGGAACATGGACGCTATTCAGGAAGGCAGGGAACAAGCCCTGTTTGAAATGAACTATTTACCCCTGTCCGACAATGGAGTTCCGGCGTTGAATTTACGTCGAACTATTATCGCGCTGGCAAACAGGTATCAGAACGCAACCCAATTGGGGCATGATGAGGTTTGGAACGGCATCTATCAGAAGCTGTACTACAATTATCGGGTACACGTCAAGGGATGTAAGAGGAGCAAAGGCGAGACTTGGCTTGATGTGGCCGAACGTAAAGGTCACTTGGAGAAGATATATAATGTCCTGTCCGAACTTGTAAAATCAATAAAAAGGTAAATTAAACAAGTAAATGTTATGACGACAATAGAAAGAATAAAAGCATTCAAGAACCGTTCTTTTGCATGTAAGAAAAAGAAAGAGGTTGATGTAGACGGTGCGATCCTGACGGAAACGTCTTTGGATTTTATTAAAAACCTGCAAGCGGACAATAATGAAGGTATTATTGAAGAGTGCAAGGACTTGGATAAGATAGTTGAAATAATGAAAAGCGCTCGGAACAAAACCATCTCTAATGAAGATTTTATTTTCCTGATGGATGGCATTGATTGGATCAGGGATATATTTATCGACTTCACAAACCCGCTATCAGCGGAATAGAAAAGGAGGGTATTATCATGAAAAAGATTATAAAACCGTCTTATGAACTTTTATCTCGCATTGATGATAAAAGCAAGCTCGCCACCCTGTTTAATGAGATACTGCATAGATTGAACTCGACGCGGATCCTTTCAGCGCCAACGAGCTTCAGTGGTATAGAGCGTCGCAAACTGTCGGAAGAGGCTTTCTATAATACCTGTCTTTGGGAGGTATACCTACATGGGGTTGTGAATCGGCTAAACGACTGGAGCGACACAATAGACGAATATATTAATGAGTTTAATTCCGATTGGAGATACTATGCTCATTTCCGGCGGATGGATTATATAAAAAGGTTTGGCGGCAAGGAATCCGATTATAATGCAGACGGATCAATAAAAACAGATGTGAATGACGAAGAGCTATCCAGTTATTCTATTATCTGCGATCTCACCCTTGACGATTGGCGGGATATAGTTCAGGAAACACAACCGACGGATTTAGTCGGTTTAGGCACCGCCTTACAGGTCAACGCAAAGATGAGTATCACCGATATTTTTGCCTCAATGGGGCATAACGTACCCGCATACCGGAGAGACGAAAATGGGAATATGGTTGAAATGTCGTGGGCTGAACGGGAATTAAATAAAATATCTGATGCAAGTTCGTCCGACAATTTATATTTCTACCTGATCTGTGTGTGCGGTTCTATTCAGGCACTATTGAATGACTTCCGAATTGCAGGCAAAAAGAACGACAACAAAGAGCTGTTTATTCGTCTGCATAATGATGTACGGGCTGTTTTGGATTTGAATGTCAAATCAGGCATATTTAAAGAGTTTCATTACGCCCTTATAAAGGGTTTGAATGACCTTGATGCCGCCGAATCATGAAATCATATATATCACAGGTATAAAGAATTAAAACTGAAATCCCGTTATCTATGCCATTATCCGCATACGACATAAAGAGAATCGCCGCCGAGGTTACTGCAATTCAAAGCAAGGAGTTATCCACAAAGGTGACGAAGGCATTGAATCAGGCAGTAGGCGACCTGTCGGATGAATTTCTGACTACCGCCCAAGCGCGTCGGTTTCTCAATGTGTCGGAAAGGCATTTGCAGCGATTAAAGGCAGAAGGGGTTATACCTTATTCAAAGCCGCGCGGGCGGGTGTACTTCCGTAAATCTGCGCTGATAACGTACATGGATAACTTAAAAAAATAACATTTAAAATATATCAATTATGGAAACATTGAAAAAAACAAAAAGAAGAAGAAATCGACCGCTTGCTGTTAAAGCATTTTGGCCCGGAAGAAGTTCAAAGACTGGATGAGTTAAAAGATAAAGCTCCGAATGAAGGGGAGGGGGATTTGTATGATGATCTTTTAAATCAAGCTAAAGATACGATGGAATATATCGCCAATAAACAAGAAGAAATATCCGATTTGAGAGACAGGTTAGGCTGTGATTTTGAAGGGTGTTTGGCAATTGATATGCTATCCGGTTTACCTGATAAATTTTGGAATGTGATTAATGAAGTAGAAATTAAAATGGGCGACTTACGAAAGTTTCATGGTGAACTTGCGGGTGATATTCGTGAGATAAAGACTCTGATGAAAATCGCAAAGGCGAAGAATGACATTGCCGATATGGAAATACGTATCGAACTGGCTTATAAAGGAGTACTCCTATAACACTCTGTTATGTATAAAACCGAGAGACGAGGCTTACAGCATATCAGCGAGGTTATCTACGAGATATATCCGCACCTGAAACCCCCAAAAAAGGAGAAGGTAAAAAAGAGGCGGAAAGAGCCTCCTTAGGGAAGATTATATATAAAGGTAAACAGTATAATTAAAATCAATAAAGGATAACTAAAATGAAACTAAAACCACAAGTGATAAAGAAAACACTATTGATACTGGTTGTAACAGCCATACTACTAACATTTTCGTGTGGAGTACTGCTATTTTTTAGTACAACTCGTGATGTCGACAGGTTGATGTGCATATCCTTCTGTCCGCCCTTGTTCTGTATGATTCATGCCCTATACCAGCTTTTAAAGATGCGATAGGTAATATGATGTAGAAAGTGTAATTCATTAAAAAACTCAACATAACAATGAGTGAAAAAGATGTATACTACTTCTCGCATGACAGCAACGCGCGCAATGACAATAAAATGGTTGCCGTCCGCATGAAACATGGGGTAGCTGGATACGGGGTTTACTTTATGCTTATTGAAAAATTACGGGAAAGCGCCGATTACAAGTGTGTCAAAGATTATAATATTATAGCTTTTGACCTGCGAGTGGACGCTTCGATTGTAAAGTCTATTGTCGAAGACTTCGGATTATTTGCCTTCACTGAAAATGGTGAGTGTTTCTACTCCGAGTCGCTTTTAGGGGCGCGATAAATGTTTTCTTTAGGTTATATAAATAATGTGATATGGCGAGACCAAAAAAATCGGGTATAGATTACTTTTCCTTTGATGTCGACTTCTTTCAGGACGAAAAGGTACAATTCGTCTCTGCGAGATTCGGATTAAAAGGAGAGGCTATAACTATCCGGCTTCTGTGCAAAATTTACCGGAATGGGTACTACTGTGAATTTAATGATGATGCAGCGCTATTGTTTGCAAAAGGCGTCGGTGACGGATGTCAGGATTCCTGCGTGAAGGATGTAGTGTATGAATTGCTCAAACGTGGATTCTTTGATAAGAGCATTTTTGAGAGGTTTGGCATTTTAACCAGTAAAGGTATCCAGAATAGATATTTTGAGGCGGCAAAAAGGTACAAGTCGATTGATGTTATGTCCGATTATCTTCTTATTGATGTGCCTAAAACGGAAGGCGTTAATTTTATTAATGTTGCAGAAACCCCGATTAATGTTGCAGAAACCGGAGCACTAATAAAGAGGCAATATAATATTAAAACTAAAACTAAAGAAATATCCCCTAGCGGGGATATGAAGAAAGACGCTTCCGCGTCTTCACCCTCGCCCGAGTATCAGAAATTCATGGAATGGATTGAAGATCACGCTCCGTATTGCGCTAATCCCAAGAATTTTACGCATCAAATCAGTGAGAGTGAGCTACTTAAACTCAAAGAGAACTATACTGGACAGGAGATTGCGAGTATCATTGAGCAGATAGAGAACCGTAAAGACCTGCGCAAGAAGTACACTAACCTCTACCGGACGGTATTAAACTGGGCAAAGAAGGATTATGGGAGATAGAAGTCGAACAGGATATGCTGTTATGCCCTCTATTTCTCACAGAAACCGGTCTAATTTCGATTTTCACACCACGAGCGATACCGAGATCAATTCAGGAAATAAAATCGAAATACGGGCTTTAAAAATGGTAATTCAAAAACAGAAACATGAAAAAATAAAAATTGAATGGAAAAGAAAGATATACCCGCCTATGTCAGCGTAGTGTTCGATGAAGAGGTCGAGAGGAACGTATTAGGCTCTCTCATGTCTTACAGGAAGGCGTTCGACGAGATAAACGAGTTCCTTTCCGGTGAGTGTTTTTCTACCGACTTTCACAGGGATGTATTTGAGGCAATCCACTCTTTGGTCGATAAGGGCGATCCGGTCGATACGCTTATCGTAAATGCCGAGATGCAGAGGCTTGGCAAGTGGAAAAATACAGTCCCGTACAATTTGACCGCCCTGTTGAATTGCAGCTCCCCAAACTACTATCGCAACGCTATGCTTCTGAATGATTTCAGGTCGCGTAACCGGGCTTATCTGATTGGGCAAAAGATGGTCAAGTTTTCAAAGGATATGACTTTTGATATTTATGATTCGGTAGAGGAGGCTGGAAAAGAGCTTTCCGAAGTTTTTACGATACCTTCAAACGCTATCCTGGACACGAAGGATCTTGCCTTATCCCTGTATAACGATCACATAAAGAAAAACCTGTCCGGAGAACGTCAATTGACCGGATCACCGACGGGGTTCAGTCAATTTGATGAAAAAACGGGAGGATTTCAAAAGGGAAACCTTATAATCATCGCCGCAGAAACATCACAGGGGAAAACCTCTTTAGCAACGTCGATGATAATGAGCGCCGCCAAATGCGGGCATCCGATAGCCTTCTATTCAATGGAGATGACGGCGGTTGAACTGTTTGCAAGGATGACGGCCTGTGAAACGGGTATTTCTTCAAACAAATACCTGTACGGGCAGTTAAATGCGGAAGAACTCAAGATCTTCGATACGTCACTGCGAAAACTAACCGAAATGCCCGTTTACTTCGACGATAAAAGCACTTCGAGTATTGACGTGATCATATCCTCAATTCGTGTAATGGTCGCCAAAAAAGGCGTGAAGGGGGCTGTAATTGACTACATACAGATACTTAGCGTAAACATGAAAGGTTCAAACGTCGAGCAACAAATGGGAGAAGTAGCCAGGCGCCTAAAGAATCTCGCTAAAGATCTCGGTATCTGGATTATCGCTTTGTCTCAATTGCGGCGGGATGACAACTCCCATGTACCCACACTCGGACGGCTGCGGAATAGCGGACAAATAGGTGAGGCCGCCGACATCATCGTCCTGCTGTATCGACCGGAAGTGTATAATTTAAACTATCCGGCTGGGTTCAAGGATGTGTCCACAAACGGCACTGCGATGATTGACATAGCTAAGGGAAGGAATGTCGGGTTGATCAAGTTCATTGTTGGGTTTGATTCAACGACAACGAGGTTCTATGAATTGGGAGATGTGAAGTATATCCCACAGGCGGATGACAGGAATCCTTTCTAAGTCTGCCGAGAAATAATAATTATTTAATCATTTAAAAAAAAATAGTCATGAAAAGTTGGTTTGAATGTACTTTGAAGTACAATAAAGTGATGGAAAACGGAATCAATAAGAACGTTTCCGAGAAGTATGTGGTTGACGCGGTGAGCTTCACTGAAGCGGAGGCGAGGATTATTTATGAAATGTTTGACCATTCCGTAGGAGAGTTTATTGTATGGGACATCAAACGCACGAATTACGCCAAGGTGTTTCCCAGTGATAAAGAATCTGCCGACCGTTGGTTTAAATGTAAAGTTGGATTTATCTCGCTGGATGAGAAAAGCGGATGTGAGAAAATGACTTCTGCCTACATGCTCGTTCAGGCTGCCGACCTGCGCGATGCCGTAAAGAAGCTCGACGAGGGCATGAAGTGTACAATGGCCGATTATCAGATCGGTTCGGTAACGGAAACCGCTATCCTGGATGTGTTTGTATATTCAGACGAACGGCATGAATCAAAGACTGATAGCGCCGCAAGGAAGTTAGTAGAATCTATTTCAAAAGGAGATGTAGTCACTATCTCGGCAGCCGGGAAATCCGTGACGATTGATAAAACAGGAGACAAAACGACTGTTTCATCTGTACCGGATTATAAACAAAACATTTTATAGATAAAAATAATTACGATTATGGATGCAATTTTTAAACTTATTCCTGCAATTGCTGCGGTAATGCTTTTCGTTTCACTTTCTCTTATCATCATTATTCTTGTTACACGCTATGAATTGAGGAGGAAAGAAGCAAAATCCGGGCCGGTATATGTGCTCATCAATGGTAAGCCTGTTTGGTTAGACCTTGAAAACCTGAAAGATGACGAACTCGCAAAGCGTGACTATGAAGGTAATTATGAATCCGGTAATGGTGAGCATCACTTCACTTTTGATCATGCTCAATTGGCTGCTAAGAAGCAGGGGAAATGGCCATTGACACGTGAAGAATGTGAGTTTATTGCTTGCCTTCCACGCGGTTGGGACGATGATAAAAAAGGTATGTGGTTTACCTTCGATAGGGTTGAGGGTGGTACCGTGGATGTGTTCTTTCCTGCTGCGGGCTACCGTCTCACTACGTCCGGTGCGTTCTACGGCACGGGTTCTGTCGGTCAGCCGTGGAGTAGTGCGGTTACAGGCGCCAATGGTTTCCGCATGGCCTTCAGCTCGACGAGCGTGAACCCGACGGACGACAACAATCTTGCTTATGGTTTCTCAGTCCGTTGCGTGAGGGATTTACAAGATAACTAAATGGTCTGTTTTTACCCGCGCAATCTTCAGGGGGTATCAGGCGAGGCGGGGGTTTTATTGCAGGGAGTATTTAAGTCATGAAATGAAAACAGGATATGAAAATAACGTCAGTACGTTTTGATGAACGAACATGGATGCTGCTAAAAGAGTTGTCCGAGAAAACAGGAAGTAGCATGTCTGTCATTGTCCGTAGTATGGTAATGCGCAATATAGATGCGTGGTTGGATAAAGCAGGGCGATTTAAGACGAATGTAAATGGGGAGAAAGAAAAAGACAAGAAAGGACTACCCGGAAATTGCCGTGATGATAGCACGGCACTATGACAGGTTGTATGAAGTATGTGATGTTTCAAAGTGTAGGAACTACGGTTCACTCACGATAGAGGATATATTCTCTGAAACAATCATGTATGTTATACACGACCCCGACGCGCTGAAACATGTAGACGTCGAGGCTTTCATCAAACACTTTCAATATCGTTTTAAGCTGATAGAATTTAGAGCCGTACAGGAAGCAAAACAGTTAAATGAAATCTCTTATGCCAACTATCTACAAACCAAAGAAGCCTCAAAGAAAGGATGATACCCTGCGCCGGAAAGAAAGAAGGGAGATATACAGTTCAACACGATGGCAGAAGCTACGCGAATGGAAGATGATCAACAATCCCTTGTGTGAGAAATGCCTTGAAAAAGACAGAGTATCACCAACGGAAGACATTCATCATATCATATCATTCATGAGCACGGAAGACCCGCTACAAAGAAAACAGTTGGCGTATGATTATGATAACCTAATGAGCCTATGCAAGGAGTGTCATCAAAAAATACATAACGGGAAATAAGCTACTAACATTCACTTCTATTTTTTCATTTTGTATAAAGTGTTACAGACGTGATGTCAGGAGCGCTTTAATAAAGTTCTACTGAAAGGCGGGGCTTTATTGTTTAGTCGAATCTGAATTGAAAAGATAACAGAATGACAAATAATGATGATGGAAATGAATGTTATGTATCGCACAGGTACAACAAAATGGTAGTTATGGACACGTAGAGGGGTATGGGGTAAAATTTTAATGAAAGTAGGCTTCCATACCTCACCCTCCCCCTTCTTTACACGCACGGCACTTTTTGAAAAAAGCCAAACTGTTAAAACCGGCTGTTTTGTATTACGTTTTATCTGTTTTATTATAAAAAGCGTATGATGAACGATGAAAAAGTAACATTTAAGCTTCCCAAGTATATCAAGCATAAGGAAGCACGGAAGACGATTTGTAACGTCGTCCGGCATCTGAACGAGGCAGGCGTACTTACCTATTCCGATATTCCACAACTGCACAGGATGGCTACCGCTTACGACATGTGCCTGTCCTGCCTTGATGTCATATCAGAAAAAGGCATGACGATGACCAATCTAAAAGGCGAGGTTGTCAAGCGCCCGGAAACCAATCTGCTTCGGGAGAACTGGAGCCAATACCTCGAAATCGCCAAAGAGTACGGACTGACAACGAAAAGCCGGGGACAGATTAAATCCATGCAGCCGGCAGACGAGGATTCTCCGCTCGACATGTTTATAAAGGACAAGAAAGAAACGCGTTGATGCGGACTAAGGAGTATTATAAATATGCCCAAAACGTTGTTGGTGGAAAGGTCGTCTGCGGCAAGTATATAAAGCTTGCCGCAGAACGTTTCTTTAATCTGATAGAAGATGACCGGTACGAGTTCAGGGAGGAAAAAGTAGATCGTGTCATTGACTTCTTTTCAATACTGAAACACTTCACAGGCCGACACGCAGGCAAGCCTTTTATCTTGCAACCCTGGCAACAATTTATCATAGCTTCAATCTATGGCTTTTACGGAAAAGCCAGCAACGACCGCCTTGTAAAGTATGTTTATATCGAGATAGCGAGAAAAAACGGAAAGACGGCGTTTGCCGCCGGGCTTTCATTGTACCATCTTATTGCAGACGGTGAAATGGATGCAGAAGTCGATCTTGCCGCGAACTCAAAAGAACAGGCTAAAATTGCTTTCAAGTTCTGTTCACGGTTTGCCAAAGGGATTGATCCAAAAGGGAAATATCTGTTTCCGTACAGAGACAAGGTAAAGTATGATAAGATGTTGAGTGTTCTCCAAGTCTTTGCCGCAGACGATTCAAAACTCGACGGGTTTAACGCGTCCATGTACCTGATTGATGAATATCATGCCGCCAAGAATACGGCGCTGAAAGATGTGCTGCAATCCTCGCAGGGTATGCGCGACAATCCCATAGGCGTAATTATCACTACGGCGGGTTTTGATAAACTGGGATCGTGCTACGAATACAGGAAGGTTTGTACAGAGGTTTTACAGGGACTGAAACAGGATGATGAATTATTTGCCGCAATATACACCCTTGACGAGGGCGACGATTGGACGGATAAAAAGAATTGGATTAAAAGCAATCCCAATTTAGGCATAACCGTCAAGCCTCAATACCTTGAAACGCAGGTCAAGGAGGCGACTAATTCACCATCCGAAGAGGTAAGCATCAAAACCAAAAACTTCAATCTTTGGTGTGATTCCGAAACGGTTTGGATACCGGAACATTATATACTTGAAGCCAGCTCCGATGTTGAATTGTCGGCGTTAAGGGAATACCCGTGTTATGCCGGCGTCGACCTGGCAAGCACAAGCGACTTGACGAGCGTCGCCTATATGGTTCCGACAGATGATAAACTTTATTTCAAAATCAATTATTATCTACCGGAAGCGGCTTTGACGGAAAAAAGATTCAGAATCATGTATGGTGAATGGAGAAGGCAGGGATTAATCACGATAACACCAGGTAATGTGACTGACTATGACTATATACTTAATGATCTTATGAACACGGATAAAATTATACGCCTGGAAAAAATAGGATATGACACGTGGAACTCCGCTCAATTCGTAATCAACGCAACGGAGAAATCCCTCCCAATGATTCCGGTATCCCAATCTACGGGCAATTTCAACCGTCCAACCAAAGAGATGGAGCGGTTAATTTTATCCGGCAAGGCTGTTATAGACAACAACCTGATTAACCGGCACTGTTTCCGTAATGTGGTTATGGCTCGCGACCGGAACGGGAATATAAAACCCTCTAAACAGTTTGAGGAAAAGAAAATCGACGGCGTTATTGCCGCACTCATGGCGTTAAGTACATATCTTGACGCCCCCCGATACGGAACATTTTATTAAAGTGTAATACACTTTTTCTGTTAGTATATATAAAGGCTATTGAAATATGAATCTATTCGGGTATGAAATAAGAAAGCCCTCAAAAAAAGAGGTCGGTTCGATACAGGCGCTAAGCACAGGGAGCGGGGTGTCCTTACGAAGCGCATCAACGCCTATGCTGCTGTCAACGGTATACAGGTGTGTAGATGTTATCAGCGATGCCGTTGCACAGTTGCCGCTGGAAACTTACAGGATAGACAGCGGCGGATTTAAAACCCCGTACATGGAGCATCCGGTATACTCTCTGATGAATGAAGAGCCGAACGAAAGCATGACGCGGTTTACATTCTTCAAAACAACGATCATCTCAATGCTGCTTCGTGGAAACGGATACGCGTACATTGAAAGGGACGAACGGGGCTATCCGTTGCAGGTTATATATCTCCCTGACGGCTATGTCGGTATTGAGTGGATACGGGATCGGCAGGGAATCCCAAGAAAAAGATACCGCGTGACGGGGTTTAAAGAACTCGTAGAGCCGCGCGATATGATTCATGTTTTAAATTTCTCTTACGACGGCATTATTGGCGTATCTACTCTTACCCATGCGAGACAGACGTTAGGGATAGCAACGGACAGCGAATCGCATGCGTCCGGATTCTTTAAAGGAGGGGCGAGTATGGCCGGCATCCTTTCCTATGAAGGAAGATTATCGGAAGACCAAAAGGATCAGATGTATAAAACTTGGGCAAAAAGAGTTAATCCAATGACGGGGAGCCCGAACGGGATTGCCATACTGGAGGCTAACATGAAGTATACGCCTATTACTATCAGTCCAAAAGATTCACAGCTATTGGAATCGAGGCAGTTCAACGTAATTGATATTTGCCGGTTCTTTTCGGTATCTCCGGTTAAAGCCTTTGACTTGACAAAGAGCAGTTATTCTACTGTCGAGGCTACACAGATTGCCTTCCTGACGGATACGATTGCCCCGATCCTCACAAAGATTGAATTGGAACTGCAAAGAAAGTTGTTTTTGCCTTCCGAGCGCGGCGGCGTTAAGATTGAATTTAATACGAACGCTTTTTTGAGAGCGGATAAAGCCGCACAGGCAGCGTATTTAAAAGAGCAGTTCAACACAGGTTCAATAACACCGAATGAAATCCGTCGGGAAAACAACCGTTCACGGCTGGAAGATGGAGATGAAGCCTTTGTTCAGGTGAATGTTCAACCTCTAAAAAGAGCTATCGCCAACCCTGTTTTGATAAATAAATCGCTTTCGGAAGAAAATAATCCAAAAGTGTAATACACTTTTTCTGTTAGTATATATAAGGTTATTGTTATGGATGATAAAAGAGAAATAAGAAACACGTCCTTTCAGGTTATTACCGAGGATGAAAAACGCACCGTAGAGGGGTATGCCCTTCTTTTCGATGTAAAAAGTGACGGGTTATCGTTTGAAGAGATCATAGAGCGCGGCGCCCTGGATGGTGTGCTTGCTAAAAGCGATGTTCTTGCGTTGCTTAATCATAACCAAGGCCGGGGCGTCCTGGCTCGCAGTAAAAAGGGAAACGGATCACTGAACCTGTCTGTGGATTCGAAAGGGCTGAAATACCGCTTTGACGCTCCAAAGACGGCGTTGGGGGATGAGTTGTTAGAAAACATCCGTCGCGGCGAAGTTGAGGAAAGTTCGTTTGCCTTTACGGTAGGTGAAGACAAGTGGGAAAAGAAGCCGGATAACACATGGAAACGAACGATCGTAAGGATTGGGGAAATCTTCGATGTTTCACCGGTTTATGCCGCAGCCTATTCAAAGACAAGCGTCTACATGCGTGGGAAAGAAGATGCCGAGAAAGCGCTCCGGGAACAGGAAGAAAGAGAAAAAGAGGCTGAACTTTCAGCCTATTGGGAGAGGATAAACAATCAGTTTAATTTTTAATTTTTTTATTTATGTCTAAAGAAAAAAGTACTACCGAGTTGAGAGACGAAAGGAATCAACTCATCACGAGAGGTAAGGCTATCACAGAGACAGCCAAGACCGAAAAGCGTCAATTGAAGACGGAAGAAACAGACGAACTTGGAGTTATCCAAATTCGCTTAGCGGACATCAGTCTTGAATTGGAAGAAAGAGCTGCGGCAAACAAGGGAAAAGGCGAAAGTCACAAGACGGAAAAGAGAGGGTTCTCCCTGACGCGTGCAATACGTGAATCCATATCCGGCAACTACTCGGATGAGAGCCTCGCTGTTATTGAGCGAGGTAAGGCTCAAATGTCCGGCATGGAAACAACCGGAAACCTGATCATACCCGTAGAAGAACGCGCGGCCGTTGTTGCCGGAACGGACGCCAACGGGGGCTACGCGATTGATACCGATCTGCTGGATATTCTGACGCCTTTACGCGCCAAGCTTATCCTTTCGCAAGTTGGAGCCAACATTGTTACAGGGCTTACTAACAATGTTGGCATCCCGAAGTACTCCGGCACAACCGCTGCATGGGCGGGTGAAACCGCTACTGCTGCAGACGGGACGGGAACATTCAGCAAACTGAATTTCACACCCAAACGCATGGCTGCCGTAACTCTCATCTCTAAACAGATGTTGGCACAGGATTCATTGAGCGTCGACATGATGCTTAGAGACCAGCTCATACAGGCTATTGCCGCAAAGCTTGAAGCAACCATTTTCGGCAAGGACGCTACCGCCGCGACAAAACCCGACGGGTTCTTCACCACAGCTCCCGCCGCTGGTGGAGTAGTGGACTGGGGAAAAGTCGTTGCCCTGGAAACCGCTATCAATACTGCAAACGCATTGGAGGGTAATCTTGCATACGTCATTCATCCTGCCATCTATGGCTTGCTGAAAACCAAAGTTAAGGATACGTCGGGTGCCGGTGGGTTCATCATCAGCGGTGACGGTTTGCTCAATGGTCACAAGTGCCTTGTTACCACGAACGTGGCAAGCGGGTTACAGACCGGCGCAAATGAGTACGGTTCGATATTCGGTAATTGGGCGGATTACTTCGTAGGACAGTGGGGCGCCCTTGACTTGACGGTTGATCCCTACACGATGGCGGATCAGGGACAGGTTAAGTTAGTCGTTAACGCATACTTTGACGCTGGTATCCGGCGCGATGAAAGCTTTGCTAAAACAACCTGGAAGTAAAAGGAGGCTGTTATGTACGTGTCTTTGGAACTTGCAAAAGCGCAATGTAATGTAGACAGCTACAATACAAGTGAGGACGCGTATATCACGTTTCTGATAGACGCGTGCGAGCGCAAGGTTGGAAAATTGCTTAGGGAAAAGAAGTTGGAACATTATGTATCAGAGGGTGATCTACCCTCTGATATTGTACATGCAATCTTGTATGCGATAGCTTATTCGTACAAGAATAGGGAAAGTGAGGATGACAAACTTGACCTTACGATCGAGCGTAATATTTGGAGCTATATAGGGTACGAAAGGAATGATAGCGGGAAGACTGACTGAACAGGTTGTTTTTCAAGTAAACAACTCGAATAGAGATGAATCGGGGGGCATCATTAATGCTTGGGAAGACAGAATATGCACCAAAGCGGATGTTACCTTTTCTCGTGGCTCACATTCAAATGTAGCCGGTGAAATCGTTGAAAGCAGAAGCGTTGAAATGCGTGTCAGGATATACCACATCATTGACCCTAAGATGCGGATTGTGCATCGTGGATTGAAATACCGAATCTTATCCATGTTCCCCGAAAGACATACCGGATCATGGATTATTAGCGCTGAACAAATAAATGAGTGAGATTGATTATCGTGTAAAAGTCGACGTGAAAGAAATTAATGCACTCCTTTCCCAACTGAATGACAGGCAGTCAAAAAACGCAATCAAATCAGGGTTGCGTAAGTCTGCATCTATCATTAGGAAGGATGCGCAACAAAATCTTTCTTCTGCAATTCCTAAAGCAAGGAGACTTAGAAATGACATTAATCTTACTGTTTACAAAGACGCGTCCGGCGCGAGGGTGGACTTGCTGGATCATCGAAAGAAGGGATCAAAACAGTTTATTCTTAAATTCTTTGAACTCGGAACTGACGACGGATCGAGAAACAGGGCGGGCAATTTCAGGGGCAAACGCATCGCTGAATACCGATTTCTGAAACAGGCGACCGAAAGCAAAAAAGCAGAGGCCGAACGCGTATTAGAATCCAATATTATTGCATCTATAAACCGTGTAATTGAGAAAAACAAATGAGTGGTGTATCAGCGGGAAAATTCATATACGGCGCACTGTTAAACAATACGGCAGTAGCTGATATTGCAGGGGATAAAATATTTCCCAACATCGTGACTAAGGACATTACCTTCCCATTTATTGTCTACGAAACAAAGTTTACGACAGACAGGACGAAGGATGGAGGGTTAGCCGATAGTGTCGATGTTACTATCAGCGTAGTATCAGACAGACACATTGAATCTATTGAACTTGGCGAGGCCGTAAGGTCTGCGTTGGACTTTCAGAAGTCCGCAGAACACGGGGTTCAATTGTGTGTTTGCACGTCGGGGGAAAGTTTTGCCGTCAATGAAACCACTACTGTACAAGAATTAACTTTTAATATATTAATGAGATGAAAGCTACTGAACTATTAGGCAATGACCTAATGATATTTGTGGGCGGCAAGGCTATCGCGTTGGCGACAAGTCACACGCTTAGTCTGACCGCAGAGATGAAGTCAACTTCAAGTAAGGATACAGGGAATTGGGCTGCGTCAATACCTGGTGGTAAATCTTGGGAGATGACCTCTGAAAATGTGTACAGCGCCGACGCAGACACGACGCAGGCAAGCTATGCAACACTTGTAGATAAGTGGTTAGCGGATGAACGTGTAGAAGTGCACTTCGGTATACCTAAAAACGCGGACGCCGCATCTGAAGTACCGTCTACCGGTTGGTCGCTGCCTGACGGGTCGTACAAAGGCTATGCTTACATATCGAGCATTAGCGCAAACGCACCCAACGGTGAAAATGCTACATTCAGCGTGACACTCACCGGCACGGGCAAACTTTCAAAAATCGTACCCGAAGAGTGATACAGATTGACGGAAACACATACGTATTAAAATATTCCTTGCGGAACTATTTTGTATTCGAAAACCTTGCCGGACGCATATACGAGCTTGGCCGGATGTCGGATGAGTATCTATTATTCTATTCTACACTGTTAGCGTGTAATCCCACATTCGGATTATCGTTTGATGAATTTATTGACAGGTGCGATGCAGACCCGAACCTGTTTATCGCGTATATAGACTTCTTTACCAAAGCCGTTAAGATTCAGTCGCAACTGATACAGGGCGACGAAGTAAAAAAAAAGAGGAAGGAAAAGAAGTCAGCGTAAGGGAGTTGTTTTCAATCATTGTTGGTGAGTGCGGGGTTGATCCCGACTATTTCCTTGACAGGATGACAATCTCGGAAATAGCGTGCTATTTGGAAGGCTATAATAAGCGGCAAAGGGTATCTTGGGAGCAAACCCGCACAATCATATATATGATAGCGCAAGTCAATAGTAAAAAGAAATTAGACCCTGAAAAATTACTTCCGTTCGCGTGGGACAAAGAGTGTACAAACCCGAAGGCAAAACCCAAAGAGGCCACACAAGAAGAGATACACGATTTGAGAGAACGGGCAAAAAAAATAGAAAGGAAAAACAATGTCTGATATATTAACCCGGTTACTACTTGACACAAAAGGCTTTGACGCAAATTTGAGAAACGCAAAGCAAAGTGTAAACACCTACCAGGACAATGTATCCAACATGGCAAGCAAGGCCGGTGCGGGAAAACAAGTCTCGGCAGCCGCATCTTTAACACGCCCATACATGACCTGTATGCCGGCTGGGACAGGAACAAGCCTATCGTGGACTGCATCGCACCGGAAGGAGACTTTAACGCCGTCGCCGGCGCGCTATCCGCTGTTGGCCTGGGCGATGTTCCGGCCTGGCTACGGCCGTTTCACGTGCTCAGCAACGGGGAAAAGTTCCGCGCCGGCCTTGCCCGGCTTGTATGCGATCATCCGGAGCAGGCCGTGGTCGATGAATTTACAAGCGTTATCGACCGTCAGATCGCCAGAATCGGGGCGTCCGCCTTCGCCAAGACATGGCGGCGCGGCAGCGGGCAGATTGTACTGCTCTCCTGTCACTACGATATTATTGAATGGCTGCAGCCGGACTGGGTATACGATACGAGGGAGGCGCGGTTCAGCCGCGACTGCCTTCGGCAACGCCCAGGAATCGAACTTCGGATTTATAAGGTCAAAGGAAGTGTTTTCAGGCATTTTAAGCCGCATTACTATTTAGACCTTCCGCTCCCCGTTGCCGCGGAGTACTTCGTTGGCATGGTCGGTAACGAGCCGGTCTGTCACATTGCCGTTTGCCCTATGTTCACCGCCAGATCATACCGGGCGACGCGGTTAGTCGTCATGCCGGAATGGCAGGGCGCAGGAGTCGGGACGCGCTTTCTCGACTTCATCGGCGAGTACCACCTGCGGGGAAACGGCCGCTGCGGGTATGAGTATCCTACGTTTTTCCACACGTCGCATCCGCAGTTATGCGCAGCGCTCCGACGCTCAAAGAGGTGGGAGCAAACAAGGGCGAGCCTTTACGGTGACAACAAGTCCCGTTCCGCTTCCTCCTTAAAACGCTCCTTTAAAAAAAGGGGAATAACGAACAGGTGTGCGGTCGGCTATGGCGGCCATTTCAGGGCGGTACAGGCCTTCAAGTATATAGGAGGGTAAGATGACGGTCAGGATATACGGAAGCGAAGACACGCCGGCATATAAGGCCGCAAAGGCCGTTATCGCCCGGTTGGGTCATACGGTAACGGATGTTGCCCGGACGGCAGACCTGGCGATCGCGCCGCTGCTGACCGAAAGGTTATCCTCCGAAGCGCTGAGCGCCCCCGTCCATGGTACGCTGATATTCCACCCCAGTCCGCTGCCATACGGGCGCGGGGCGAGCGCCATCCGCTGGGCATACCGCCGGAAGGAACCCGTAACGGCGGCAACCTGGTTCTGGGCGAACGAAAGGCTGGACGCGGGCGATATCTGCGAGCAGGAGGTCATAAGGATTGACTACAGCCTGCGCCCGCGTGAGTTTTATGAAAAGGAGATACTGCCGGCGATGTGCCGGACACTGGAACGGGCGGTCAATGCCCTGTCGTCAGGATATAAAAGGCGAATCCCGCAGATAGAAAGGTTTGCAAGCTATGACGGGATCATTAAATAGAATTTATACCGGCGATGCGAAGGAGGTGCTCGCCACGCTCCCGGACAGTTCGGTCGACTGTTGCGTTACAAGCCCCCCGTATTTCGGACTGAGGGACTATCACGTTGACGGGCAGATCGGACTCGAATCCACCACGCGGGCGTACGTAGAACGGCTGTTGGACGTGTTCAATCAGGTTTACAGGGTACTAAAGACGGAAGGCACCCTTTGGCTGAATATCGGCGACAGTTACGCCGGAAGCGGACGCGGCAAGGGAGGCATCAACCGGAGCATGCAGCCTAAAGCGAGTTCTACCGGATATTTGTTTGACAAGCCCTACCGGTTGGAAGGGTGCAAAAATAAAGACCTGATCGGCATACCGTGGATGTTAGCCTTCGCACTGCGCTCATCCGGCTGGTACCTGAGGCAGGAGATTATCTGGCACAAGCCGAACGCGATGCCGGAAAGTGTTACGGACAGGTGCACCAAAAGCCACGAGTCCCTGTTCCTGCTGTCCAAAAGCCCCAAGTATTATTATGACCACCGGGCGATCATGGAGCCGGCAAAATATGACGGGCGCAGGGATACGGTCGCAAAGGATAGCCCCAAATACTCGCAGGTCTCAGACGATCCGACACATAACTTTGCCAGACGGGCGCATGAGCGCTGGCCGAACATGGCGCACGGGTATCCGGCGCGGAACAGGCGCGACGTATGGAGAGTTCCAACGAGGCCGTTCAGGGGCGCGCACTTCGCCACCTTCCCGCCGGAACTGATTGAGCCCTGCATCCTGGCAGGCTGTCCGGCCGGAGGGGTTGTAATTGATCCCTTCTTCGGCTCAGGAACTACGGGCGTAGTTGCCCGGATTTTGGGCAGGAATTATATCGGGATTGACCTGAACGCTGAGTACATACAAATTGCTGAAGAACGGTTACGGAGGTCTGCCGCTATTTGATTATCCCGCTCCTTATCCCGTTTGAACACTGTTTATATGCCGTTTGAAGGCTATATAAAAAAAGCAGCTAAAAAACTGCCTTTTGTGTGATTTTTGCGCATTTCGTTTATGTCTAAAAAACACGTTTCGTTTTTCCCAGAGCGTACGTTTCGTTTTTCCGGATTTAGTTGGACGAGTTTTTTAGCTGTAAATGGAAATACAGCAGCCCATTATGCGTATAAATTCCTTTGAGGGTATACTGTATGCCGAAACGCTTAGAGCCAATATGTTTGATTTCGCGATCGTTGTTTTTGTATATGGACTGCATAATCAGCTTGACAAGCAAGGGCGATTCCTGCCCCAACTCCTGCATATAAATAGCAAGCGCATTGTTCGGACGGTTCACCGCTTCGCCATCGTGCAGGAAGTCGGTCATTTCTACCGATAGTTTTACTGGTTCGTCCGCATACTTCACATTAAACGTGTAATAATTTCCATCTTCGGTAATGACGGACAGATTACTCTCTCGCGAAAAATCCCGCAGGGCGGCTTTCACTCTCAACACGTTTTTCGTTCCGTCCGCTTTCGCTGCGAGAAGATCTGCCGACCCTAAATCGACATAGCGGATAGCCGAAGGAAAAATAACGTGTACCGTCTTATTAAACGTAACTTCCAGCGCATAGGGCGGTATCATCCTGTCGAATGTCAGCGGGCGGGTAAAGCCCTGATAGTAGTCGCCCGTTGTGGGCTTGGTTTCAATCACGGTAGCCGTTTCGCCGGTTACCTCCTGTGCATTGGCTGCAAACACGCTTACCGAAAGGGTAAGCATCAAAAAGATTTTTTTCATTGCTTTTAATTTTTTAATCGTTTATACTTGATCTTTTAGTGGTGGTCATAGACCTGTTTTGTTATTTTGCTTACTGAGTTTTGGGAAGCAAAAGCAGTTGATAGTTCGCTTTCAGCGTAACCTTAACTATGCTCATTTTCTTGCTCACATACTGTGATGCCCCCTGAATAAGCCCTTTGCCTACGTCGGCGGCAAGCTGTGAGCCTGCATTATCCGTAATCGAGATAGACGTTCCGGCGGACTGTGCCAGCTGTGCGGCAACCTCTTTAGCGGCGTTGATCTCATCCGAATTTGGAATGAAAATACCTCGCTGCCCGTCCGTATCATATACTTGCAGTTCTACCGGAATTATATTGCCCGCGTATTGAATGGAATTGATGGTAATATCCAACCGTTCACCCGCGATCCTGCACGAGCCGGTAATGATACTGCTTGCGGGAATACGGATTTTCCCCGCCAGCATCGGTTCTAAAAGTCGTATCTGAACCTCCCGTCCGCTTGTCAGCGTTACGGTCTGGTTTACACACGCCCGAATGCTGTTTTTATCCTGTACTCCCTCGTTTCCGGCGGCGGTAAAAAATCCCATATTACGGGGCTGGCTGAAAGCATTCAAAAACTCATCGTCCGACATTGGCGCAGCCAGCAGTGATACGACATTGTGCCGTACCTGTTTTACAGGCTGAACGTCCACCTTGTCTTTTGTTGAAAGAACGGCGGCATTATCGCTTTCGCTTGTTTGTCCTGCCGGTATATACTTTGCCGCCATCGCATAGGATTTTTCAAGTAGGGCTACCTGCTCGTCCTCTTCGGATTTCCGCGCTTCGGCTTCTTGCAGCTTACGTTCTAACTCATTCATACGTTCTTCGACAGCGTGTTCCTGTGTGCTCTATCCGGCAGGTTCTTCGTACCATTCTCCCGGCTGCTTATTTATATCCTGATAAGCGTGTGCCGAAGATTGCACGGTATTGGCTGACCGCTTCGCCGGGGCTTCGTAATATTCCGGCGATGCAGGAGTAACGGATAGCTCTTCGTTACCCTGCTGCGCTTGGTCGAACATCGAAGAAAAATCCTGCAAAGAGCGCATCCTCTCCTGTTCCTTTTGCCTCATGGCTTCCTGTTCGTAAGCCTTGCGCTTATCCTCGACAATACCCTCGTCTTTGGGTGTGGGTATTTCGGCGTTAAAGCCGGATTGTCCGATTACATTTTCATCCTTATCTCCCGATGGTGCGAAGATCAGCCACATGACACCGCCGAAAACGAGGAAGAAAAGCGGCATTACCAGCATCTTTTTACGCTTCTGCTGCTCTGCTATCGTCAGCTCCTTTTTAGGTGGTTTTACAGACTCTTTCTTGTCAGGCACAGGCGGCTTCTCCGGCTGTTGCGCCCCGTTATTATTCACTTGTTCGCTCATATTCTTGATAATTTTGTCGGTTAATACTGTCCCTTTGTTGCTCCATTTGGAGTTTAAGGGTTTCTATTTGCTCTATTTGTAATTCCTGTCCCTTGCCTTTTCCTAAGTTGTAAATGGACGAAACAGTCATGTAGATAGAAAGCCCGCTAAAGACAACCAGCATCGTAACAATCACGATTACCCGCGCATCGGGACTTAACGGTCTGATAAGGTTGCGCAAGCGGTCTTCCAGCCATTCATTTACACGTTGAATTATTTTCCGTATCATGCCGCACCTACCTTTCCGTTACCGGGATGTCCCGGTTTTCCACAATCTCAAACTTTTCCATCGTGAAACCGTGAGGGTTGTTCTCCGAACGCACCGAATTAATCAGGTTGCAACGGGTAACCAAACTGCGTTCGGTTACGTTGCTCTCCCTTATAATCATTTGCTTGGCGTATGTTACCGCCCGGTATGGGTAGCTGTCAAAATCACAGGCGATACTATCTACCTGTATAATTTGATTGATATTACCTGAAACGATGCGGTTGTAGTACCCTTTTTCAGCCATATCCTGATAGTATTTGAAGGCGCTTTTATCGACAAGGAACAACGCCCTGTTTACATTCTTTCAATAGCTTTTTTGTCGGGTGAGAGCGTAAAGAATAGTTCGTGAAACCGCTTAACATGCTCCCGCGCTTCAACGGGACGGTTCTGCGAAAGGTCTTGCGAAAGGGCAAGCATCAATGACTTGCCCCCGTCCAACACATAAATACGCTGGCGTTGCGCCTCGGCAAAGCTGTATGACGACCAAACGGAATAACCCGTAATAGCAGCGCACAGGCAGAGGAACACAATACCGAAAAGGCGTATCTGTTTGAATGATGTTTCTATATTTTTTAATGATTTGAACTCCATAATTTTTGAGTGTTTTAATAATAAAGGACACTATGTGTCTGTCTATTTCCTACCTAATAATCGCCCGGCAACGTTCCCCGCAGCGGCTCCGGCTATACCTCCGGCAAGGGCAGCCCCCTTGCTTGCGGCTGCGTTTACCCCGCGCGTACCGCTACCGCCTCCGGCTTGGATTACCCAGCCCGCAACGGTCGGTATTGAGAAGTACCCGATAATGCCGATAATAAGGAAGATGATATAGATCCCATTCGAGCCGTCCGGCACGTATGACGAGTCTTTCAACATCTCTATATCCACTTTCAGCATCAATGCCTGAATTTTAGACAGTACCGCCGAAAACAAATCGGCAACGGGTAGCCACAGGTACACGCTGATATAGCGCGAAAGCCAGCTGGTAAGCGTGGATTGGAAACCGTCATACACGGAAAGAGCGAATGCCAGCGGCCCTAAGATTGACAACACCACCAGAAAAAAGGTGCGCAACGTGTCAATCGTGAGGGCAGCAGCATTAAACAGCAGTTCGAAGAAATCCCGGACTAACTGCCGGAACCACATTTTCATATCGTACCATTTACGTTCACCCCACATGCTGATAATCTCTCCCATATTCCGAGGTCTTTCATCTTTTGGTCATACACCTCATCATCAACCAGCCATGCTTTACCTTCACGTACCCGTGCTTCGTATTCCAGTGCTTCTTTTTCCGCTTGTAATGCCGTAACATCCTCTATCTGCGATTCCAGTATGGTATGCGTCCCTTTTACTACGGGCGACATCACAGCGTTGATAGTACCGAGTACGATTGTCGGGAAGAACATAATGCAAAGCCCGATGGCAAAAGGTCGCAAAAGCGGATACACATCTATCGGCTCTGCCCGTGAGAGGGCTTGCCATACGCGGGAAGCCACATAGAACAGCGCACCCAGCCCTGCTATCCCTTTGGCGACACCAATCATATCGCCACACAAGGGCATCATTTCCTGATACAGATTCCGTAAAATCTCATGCAGGCTCTCAAAGTTTATTGCAAGTAGCGCCATGGCTTACCAGTATCTTTCGGATGGATTACCATACAGGGCGCGTACCCGTTCCATATCGCCCGATTCCTGACTGCAGATAAATGATACGGAGATGCTTTTTTGCGAAAAGTAGCGGATAAGGTTGCGGTGCTCAATCATCTTACCATGTATCTGGTCGATGATGTTCATGCGCTCGGCATCGGTCATGGAAAGCCCGTTGGAAGGAGAAACGATATTCTTTATATCCGAAAGCAGATTCCCACTTTCTTTCAGCAGCTTGGAATATCCACCCGATATGGCTTCCAGCTCCCGGAGTGAAAAATTGGGATCGGACAACATCTTGTTGAAATTGGTAGAATATATCTCCGATATTTCGCTGACCAGCTCCACCGTTTCCTTTACTTTCCGCGCGTCCTTAATCAGATTATGCACCGATTGGAGCTTGTCGTAATACTCCTTACCCTGATTGTAAATCTTCTGCATCTCCTGAAAGGAGTTGATGACATTGGTTGCTGTTGTTGCTGTCTTTCCTACTGTCAGGATGTTTTGGACAAGATTCGTGGGGTCGATTACCGCCCATTGTGCTTTTGCCTCAAACCCGCAACATGCAAGGGCTACAAAGAGGCTTACTATTATTTTCTTCATTGTTTTACTATTTTTATTGTTAATACTCTATTGCCCGCTGGCGGGAGGAATAGCTTTTACCGCTATTCCTCTGCCCGGACATATTCGCCGAAAGCGGAAAGCAAGAGTACGTCCCGCTCCCGGTCATAAGCTATCCCGATACGCCCGTACAGGTCTATGTAATGCACACCGAACACGCAGTACATCGTACAATCACAGACCACCTGCGGGTTGTTGTATGTAAGTTCCAAGCGGATGCCTCCCCGTTTGCGGGAAGTGTTGCGGTAGATATTTACCGCAGGCGCACCGCTCGTACTTACCCAATGTCCCGTAATCTCCCACAGGTTAAAATCCTGATGCATGGCACAGGGGTCAGCGGCGTTACATTTGCTGAACATCGCGCACCTCCTTATTTTTTTGTTTCCCCTGTACGTGTATACTCACCACCGGGATGAATCTTCAAGACATCCCTCTCTCCATCGTAGGACAGGTACACAAACCCCAATCCAATACTTACGCACAGGTTGCCGTTTACCTCATTGATGAGGTAGCAGTCGCCCGCATCACCATCTTTCGGCTTTTTACCCCAAGCTGCCATATAGCTGGGTTCAGCCTTGAATATCAGTAGGTCGGGTTTCTTTTTGCCGCCCTGCCATTCGCCGCACAGATGGTCAAGGTTTCTCACTTCCGGCTCTTCTTCCCGCATGGTTTGCCGACCTTTCCCGTTGGGGTCGATAACCAAAATATCGAGGTCTATACCGGCGATTGTGCCTGCCTCAAACGGAGGCTCATTTTGCCCGGAAATCAGGGCTTCGGTAAGGACGCTGTTTATTCCGATCGTATGGATTAACAGTTTTTCCAGTTGTTCATTACTAAATCTTTTTAACATGATCTTTTAGTGCTTATGGGACATTGCTGTCCCGATTGATACTTATTTACGCTTGCTTTCGGCAAGCTGTTTAATAGCCAGTTCATAGTTCCCGCCGAGTTCGTCCGTCTTTTTGAAAACCTCCATTTTCTCGGTTTCTTCCGTTGTGAACGTCAAATACTCTTCTCCGCTTACTTCGGTAGCATACACCGCCGATTGCACGCCTCCCAACCCAAACCACACTTCCTTATAGTTGCGCCCCGGATTGTTCGCCATGTTGATAGATAGGATTTGTCCTTTCTCTTTTTCGGTCAGACCTAAAAGGGATTGGATTACATCGAATCTATTCATGAATTTTCGCTGGTCTAAGAGAATTTTGCAGTCGGAGTTATTGATAATTGCTTCTTTCACAATCGGCGAGGAAATGATGTCGTCCACTTCCTGCGTTACGACAATGGCTTCCCCGAAATACTTTCTGACGGTTTTATACATATACTGCATATACGCAGCCATGTTTGCGGATGAAAGAGCCTTCCATGCTTCTTCTACAATCAGCTGTTTACGAACGCCTTTCAGCCTTCTTAATTTTCCAATGAAGGCTTCCATAATGATGATCGTAACCACCGGAAAAAGTTCTTTATTCTCCTTTATCTGGTCGATCTCGAAGGCAATAAAGCTCTTGTTCAAGAGGTCTATGTTTTCCTCCGAGTTCAACAGGAAGTCGAAACGCCCGCCTTTATAGTATTGCCGGAGCGTAGTCAGCATATTGTCTATGTTGAAATCTTCCCGGCTTACTTTGATTTCCCGTTCGTCTAAGTCCCGGCGGTAGTCGCCGAGCATAAACTCGTAGAAAGTGTTGAAGCAGGGTACGATACTCCGGTCATCCTGTATCTTTTGGATATAGGCGGAAACCGCACTGCCGAGTTCGCCGCTTTCGGTCTTCGTGATCTTATCGTCTTCGGACTTCCAGAGGGTCAGTAACAGCGTTTTGATGCTGTCTTTTTTTCGACATCGAACTTGTAATCGTCCGTAAAAAACGGATTGAAGCTGATAGGATTTTCTTCGGTGTAGGTAAAGTAAATCCCGTCCTGACCTTTGGTCTTCCGGCGCACCATTTCACACAATCCCTGATAGGAGTTACCTGTATCTACCAAGACAACGTGCGTACCCTGTTCCCAATATTGCCTTACAAGGTGATTCATAAAAAAGGATTTACCGCTACCGGATGGCCCCAACACGAACTTGTTCCTGTTGGTGGTAATTCCGCGTTTCATGGGTAAATCCGATATATCCACATGGAGCGGCTTACCGCTCACGCGGTCGCACATCTTGATACCGAACGGAGAAAGCGAACTTTAGTTGGTTTCCTCGGTGAAGAAACACAAGGCAGGTTCTACAAACGTGTAAAAACTTTCCTCTGACGGAAAATCCGCCGCATTGCCCGGCATTGCCGCCCAATAAAGCGTGGCGGCATCCACCGTGTTATGGCGGGGTTTGCATTCCATTAGTGCCAGCTGCGAACCGACATCGTTGCGAATATGTTTCAACTGCTCCGTGTCATTCGACCACGCCATTACATTGAAATGCGCCCGAACAGAGGTAAGTCCGAAGCTGTGCGCTTCGTTCAGGTATTTATCCACCCACTCTTTGTTTATCTGATTACCTCGCGAGTAGCGGGATAAGGATTGCATATTGCGGGCAGATTTTTCGAACTTCCGCAGGTTTTCCGCCGAATCGTCCAGAAAAATGTATTGGTTATATACATGGTCGCACGAGAGCAATAATCCTACGGGTGCAGCGAACGACAGACGGCAATCGCTACGGTCGGTAGATAGCTTTTCATACCGCATATCCGTTCCGACCGTTCCGGGCAAGTCCTCCACATCGGAAATAGTATGCAGGCATACTTTTTTGTCTCCGATGCGAAGCCCGTCCGCTCCGAGTTCCATATCTTCCAAACAGGTCGTATCGTCCAGCGAGAGGGCAAAGTATTTCTCTACCAAACCGGGTTCATTCTCCGTTCCCGTAATCTCATCCGAAGTAAGGCGGGTAAGAGTTATAAATCCCGAATCGTTTACAATGCGCTCGAACTGTCCGACCGCTTCCAAAAACCGTGTAGCCGTGTCCCGGTTTACCTCTTTTGAGATAATATTCCCCCGGCATAGCGACGAAAAGTTCGACTGCATACGCATTCGCTCTTTGGTCGTTTTTGTCAGGAACAGGAAACAGCTATGGTTCAGGTAGGGTCGCTCGTTGAAGTGCCGTTCAAACGAGCGGGATAAAAAGCTCATATCCTCTTTATCCGTTTCAGGCTTACAGGTTTCTTTCACGAACCAATCCTGCTTATGGATAATCGAATAATCGGGCAAAACCTTAATAGCTTTTGCCCAAGCCGAGTGTATGGCTTCGTACTCCACGTTGGTAACGGTGAACAGTTCCGGCAGGTTGACACGGAAGGCTACCGTTATATCGGCGTCTTTGGATATGATGCAATCGTGTTCCACTGCCAAGAGAGGGAACTTGCTTTCTATAGTAGCCGCTTTCATTACATTACGCATATCGCACCTCCTTCTTTTTAGGTCGGCAGAACAAGCGGCGGGAATTTTTGCGGTTGATCAGGTATCGCGGGTGCTGCCGTTTGGCAAGCAGTTTCATCAGCCCATGCTCCCCATATTTCGCATTCAGGTTGAAAGTCAACCACACCAACGCGGAGGCGGCGATAACGCCGAAGCCGATACATACCCACTGGTCTATGCCGATCATATACATAATCACAAAGACCACGAATACAGCCAGCAGACCGCCCGCGAAGATGAACAGGTATTGTGCTTTCAATCCCTTAAATTCCACGCTCTTGCCAATGCCTTTATTTACATTGTACTCCATTTCGTTTTGTTGTTTTTGAAATGGATTACAAGAAGAAGGAACGGAGGATGGTCGCGGCGACAATCAGGAAGATACACGCACCGAACCATGAGGCGGCGGTTTTTGAGGTATCGGGGTCGCCGGAAGAAAACTTGTTATACACTTTTATCCCGCCAATCAAGCCGACAACGGCTCCGATGGCGTAAATTAATTTCGTCCCCGGATCGAAATACGAGGTCACCATGTTGGTAGCTTCGGTAATACCTCCGATACCGTTACCCTGTGCAAAAGCGGATGATACGGCAGCCAAGATAAAGGCCGCCGACATAAGAATTTTTTTCTTTGTCATACGAATTTTTGATTAATGGTACAGGGGGTGGAATAGTCCCCTGTACCGGTTTGAATAATTGTTTAACTTGATCTTTTAGTGGTTGATAACCGTAGTTATCCATAATCCCGTTCTTTCATTTTTCTTTGTTTTTTAATTGTTATACATCTTACGCAAAGTTGCGCGGATCAAAATCTTTCGGTGCTTTTACCGCTCCTTCAACCACGCCCGCCGTTTCCAGTTTCTTCCGGTGGAAAGCGGAGAAGTAATCATCCATGAGTGCGGACACCACTTTCTTTTTCGGCTCATCGCTTACGAACTGCCCGAATACTTCGGTCTTCCGTATTTCGACCAGTACCCGCCCGGCTTCTTCTTTCTCTTCGGCTGATGCCTCTTCATTATTATCTACTGTCCGCACCATATCCGCCAGATCGTCAAAGCCAAGTCCGAGAGCTATTGAAACCCCGGCAACCCCTTCGGTATCTTCGTCCTCTGTTTCGTCTTCGTCTAAATCCTCATTATATTCCGGCTCAAATTCGGGGGCTGTGTTTTCAATTTCTAAATTGATTTCGTTTGAATTTTCATCCGTCATATTTTCATCAGATAAGACTGTTTCCGATTCAACCAAAGGGGGTGTTACCGGAGAATCTTTTTTACTTTCGTCTGCAAATATAGGCTCATTTTCAATCCGTTTTTCATTGTGAACCAGCGTGGTAGCTTCTGTCCGGGATTGTCTATACCTGTTGATATACAGCATATTAATTTTACGCTATAACTTTGCAGCGTGAAACGTATGCGGGGTATTCGTACCGTTTTTAAGTTCATTCCGGCACTCAAAAAAATGCCCGTCGAAGGGCAGTCTTATATCCCGAAAATTCGGGATGGAAAGATGCCCCTTCAGGGCAAAACGTATTTGCATTTTGGCAAATAGCAAATAGCAAGATGTGTTGTTTGCGGCATGGAAACCATTTTGCAGCACACAACCTCTTGCTCTTCCAGAGGGGATTTTCCTCTCCGAAGTCGGGAAAAATGAAGACGGCACGAACCGTCCGCATCCGTTCACATAACCACTAAAAAGATTAATGTTATGAACGAAGAAAAAAGAGTACCTCTGAGACGGGGAAAGGGGGGCAGACCCCCGAAGAACGACCCGGCAAAGCATCGGCTGACGGTGAACCTGACAGACACTCAGCACGCCGGATTCCTTGCCATGTTCGAGCAGTCGGGCGTAAGTTCGCTGTCTGCTTTTATCTGCGCCCGCATTTTTGGCGATGAGTTCCGGGTAGTAAAAACGGACGCATCGGCTGTCGAATTTACAGCAAAGCTGACCGCATTGCACGGTCAATTCCGAAGCGTGGGAGTGAATTACAACCAAGTTGTAAAGGAATTGCACGCCAATTTCGGAGAGAAAAAAGCCCTCGCTTTGCTCTATAAGTTGGAGAAAGCGACTATTGAATTGGCAGGACTCGGGCGTGAAGTGATGAGTTTATGCGAACAGTTTAAGGCGAAATACCTCTAAAAAATGGTCGCAAAAATCTCTCACGGGAGCAACCTCTACGGCGCACTTTCCTACAATCAGGAGAAAGTGGACGAGGGTTTAGGCAAGGTTTTGAGTACGAATCTGATACTCGAACCTGCCGATGGCGTGTTCAGTATGGGGGCAAGTATGGCTGATTTTGAGCGCATGATGCCGGAACATATCACGACTAAAAATCCCGTAATCCACATTTCATTGAACCCGCACCCTGACGATAAGCTGACCGATGAACAGCTGTCGGAGATCGGGCGCGAGTATATGGAACGCTTAGGTTATGGGGCGCAGCCTTACATGATTTTCAAACATGAGGACATCGACAGGCAGCATATCCATATCGTCGGTTCACGGGTGCAGCCCAACGGAAGACCCGTTCCCGACAACATGGAGAAACGGCGCAGTGCGACCATTGTAGAAGATTTGGAACGGAAATACAACCTGATTCCCGCCAAAGGTCAGAAGCAGGGCGAGGCGTGGCAGCTTTCTCCGGTGGATGCTTCGGCTAGCAACCTGAAAAAACAGGTGGCAAATGTTATCAAACCGCTATCCAAAATGTACCGCTTCCAAACGCTCGGTGAGTACCGCGCCCTGCTTTCCTTATATAATATAGGAGTAGAGGAAGTTAAAGGAGAAAATAAGGGCAAGCCATACCGGGGATTGGTTTATTCCGCGTTGGACAATGAGGGCAATCGTGTAGGCAAGCCCTTAAAATCTTCCCTGTTCGGTAAGCCATTCGGTATTGAAGCGTTGGAAGCGAAGTTCGGTGTATCGAAAGAAACGATCAAAACCGACGGCGTAGCCAAAGAAACCCGTGCTACTGTTTCTGCGTCCCTTGCAGCACCCGCACAGAAAGCGAGTTCCGAGCGGCTTTGCGGGAAAAAGGTATCGACCTTGTTGTCTGGCGCAACGATGAAGGACGCATTTTCGGGGCTACGTTTATCGACCACAACCAACGGGCGGTTCTCAATGGCTCACGGCTTGGCAAGGAGTTTTCGGCTAACGTCCTGAACGAACGCTTTGCAGATAATTCGCCGCAACAGGAACAGCGCGAGGATCTGCAAACGCCAACGCCGAGACCATCCGATAGCCTGCAATAAAAAGAACAACCGGTTACCAATAAACAACCGCAATCCGAACACTCAACGGTAGAGGATGCGGCGGGTAGCCTGTTCTCTGTCCTTACTCCCGAAGCCGGAGGACAGGACAACAACCAGCCGACCATTAAGCGCAGGAAGAAGAAAAAGCGCAGGTATGGCAGGCAACTATAAGATTTGAAGTAATAACAATTTAATTTTTACGATTATGCAAAATGAAGATGATTTGAGAGGTCTGGCTAAGGTCATGGACTTTATGCGTGCGCTCTCTATTTTATTTGTAGTGATAAATGTGTACTGGTTCTGTTATGAGGCGGTACACGAGTGGGGAATCAATATCGGGGTAGTTGATAAAATTCTGATGAATTTTAACCGCACGGCAGGGCTGTTTACAAATATCCTGTGGACAAAAATCTTTGCCATCGTGTTCCTTGCCTTATCGTGCTTAGGTACAAGAGGGGTCAAAGAGGAAAAGATCACATGGGGTAAAATCTATGTATGCCTCGGTATCGGCTTCCCCTTGTTCTTTCTGAACTGGTGGCTACTGGCATTGCCGTTTCCTTCGGTCGCCAATGCGGGATTCTACATCTTTACCATTTTCGGTAGGCTACATATTACTTCTGATGGCGGGTACGTGGATAAGCCGCCTCTTGAAAAACAATATGATGGACGATGTTTTCAATACCGAAAACGAATCGTTCATGCAGGAAACAAAGCTCATGGTAAACGATTATTCCATTAACCTGCCCACGAATTCTGGTATAAAAAGAAGCAGTGGAAAGGTTGAATTAATGTCGTAAATCCGTTCCGTGCGGCGATTGTGTTGGGTACGCCGGGATCGGGTAAGTCTTATGCCGTAGTGAACCAGTTTATAAAACAGCAAATCGAGAAGGGTTATACAGGTTATATTTATGACTTCAAGTTTCCCGACCTCTCTACTATTGCCTATAACCACCTGTTAAACAATCGGGAAGGCTACGAGAAAACGCCGACTTTCTACGTGATAAATTTCGACGATCCCAGTCGTAGTCGCCGCTGCAACCCGATTAATCCCTCATTCATGGATGATATTTCGGATGCCTACGAATCGGCATACACGATTATGCTCAATTTGAACCGGACGTGGGTGCAGAAACAGGGCGATTTCTTTGTCGAATCGCCTATTATCCTGTTCGCCGCAATTATTTGGTACTTGCGCATCTATGAGGACGGAAGGTATTGTACTTTTCCCCATGCGATTGAGTTTTTGAACAAAAGCTATAAGGATATTTTTCCAATTTTGACTTCATATCCCGACCTTGAAAATTACCTTTCTCCTTTCATGGATGCATGGAAATCAGGGGCGGCGGATCAGCTGCAAGGGCAGATTGCGAGTGCGAAAATTCCGCTTTCGCGAATGATTAGCCCGCAACTTTATTGGGTGATGAGCGGGGACGAATTTACGCTGGATATTAATAATCCGGACGACCCGAAGATGCTGGTCGTAGGAAACAATCCCGACCGTCAAAATATATACGGGGCAGCACTCGGATTGTATAATTCCCGTATCGTGAAGCTGATTAACAAAAAGGGGCAGCTTAAATCTTCGGTTATCATAGACGAGTTGCCGACAATTTACTTCAAAGGGCTAGATAACTTGATCGCTACTGCCCGAAGCAACAAGTTTGCCGTGCTACTCGGCTTTCAGGACTTTTCGCAGTTGAAGCGCGACTATGGCGACAAGGAGGCGGCGGTCGTGATGAACACAGTCGGTAATATTTTTAGTGGACAGGTGGTAGGAGACACAACGAAAACCTTGTCCGACCGTTTCGGGAAAGTATTGCAGAAACGCCAGTCCATGACGATTAACCGTAACGATAAATCGACTTCTATCTCTACGCAAATGGATTCTTGATACCGCCGTCTAAAATCTCCAATCTGACACAGGGTATGTTCGTAGGTGCGGTGGCGGATAATTTCGACGAGCGAATAGAGCAAAAGATTTTTCACTGCGAAATCGTAGTCGATAACGAGCGGGTTTCTGCCGAAACAAAGGCATATCGGAAAATCCCCGTTATCACCAACTTCGTGGATGAAAGCGGCGTTGACCGCATGAAGGAAATGATTAAGGAGAATTACGACCGTATCAAAGCGGAAGCCAAGCAGATTGTCGCCGATGAGTTGGATCGGATTCGCAATGATGAGAATTTAAGGCATTTGTTGCCGAAAGAGGAATAGAAATATTAGAGCCGCTTTCAAGCGGCTCTCTATTCAAATTATTTTTAGATTTTCTTTTCTCGAATTAACTCTTGTAGTTTCTGTGCCTTCTCAATACGCATAGATGAGTAAAAGTCAAATCTCATTTGTATAAATCTTTCTTGAACCAAATAAGTTTCAGGCATTATGTCAGGATTATTTTTTTCAATGTCATCAATGTATCTCAACAAACTATTTCTTCTACGAGTAAGTGTTACTAAAAATCTTGAAACCATTCCATTTTTATTCCAATCAATTAAAAAATCACCAAGATCAATTTCAGCAAGATTTAAATCTAAGTATGACAAGTTGAATAAAGGTGATGTGAAGTGATTTTGAACTATTGCATCAAAGACATCTTTAATTTCAAGAAATGGTTCATCAAAATTACCAATGGTTTCAAAAACTTTATTTTTAGTGGTTTTATCAAGCGTATTTTCTTTGGGTATTTTTATATTCCCGATGCCATTAATCCTGAAATAATGGCGAGCATCTACAAAATAAACTTTATTTCTACTTGGACTATGAACAAAAAGGATAACGGGTATTGGAAATTTTTCCCAATAATATTTATGTTTTTCATCTGGATAGAATGTAAAATTCTCACTATCTGACTTACTTTCGTACAAATAGGAATCGCCTGATTTTATCTGGACAGCAGCGATCTTTCCGGTAACTTCTCCCTTATTGTTAACATATTCAATTTGTCCATCTATGCCTACGTCAGAATTTGAGGTCGTTCTAAAAATCAATCCCAATTCTGTGAGCATAAGTCCTACCTTATGAACTCCTATCTGTTCTTGCCAGTTATCAGAAGTGAAAAGAGGAAGTGTTTCCATTTTATTTATGCTGAAGGAAGTTCAATATGGTATTTCCAAATTTTTGATACACCAACACAAGTATCTCCATAATATTTATCACAAATAGGGTAAATAATGCTTAACGGTTTATTCTCTTCTGAATATTCCCATAAGCAATATAATGCCATCCCTAATGCGTGAGGCTTTGTCGATACTGGGGCTAGATATATGTTTGTAAAAGGTTGGCATCTTTGCTCCCTATCAATATATTTTTTTATTGTTTGTGCAGCAACAAATGGATCATTTGCAGGAGCATACAAATTTAAATCCAAATTCTTAAATCTGTCAATGCCCACAGCCGATTCCGCTTTATATGCTTTTAGCATATTTTCCTGAAACATATCTGCTTGCAATGGAGGAAAGCCAAATAATTGAATTTTTTTAGCATGTTTTTTCTTTCCAGCAACATCCGTTATGCGACTATCGTCATAACCTGATGAAATTATTAACAAGTCATTTTCCATATTAGGATTAGGAGAGCCGCCATATCCCAAGACTTGCGATACATCATGAAAAAAATCAGAGAAGTTAGTATTTTCTTCTTCAGTGTATTTCTGTGGTTCTGTATAAATAATGTCTATATGATTTATCTTTCTTTTTTTCTGTAAATAGCGAACTGCAAAAAGCATATGAGGAATTAGAAAACCTGTAATGTCAATACACAGCTTGGTATTTTCATTTAATTGAAGAGTATCAATAAACGCTGCTAATTGGCTATAGCCCTCATATGGCACAGAAACCTTTGCCTCATTTCCTACAAACAAATTATTTTCATAGTCGGGTAAAATAATCCAATATTTTTCTTTTGCATTAATTGCCTTAGAAACTTCACAAACCCTATCCGTCTGATTAAATGTGGAAACAAATATATCATAGTCAGACGTTCCTATATCCGCAACATTTGAATATTTTTGCTTATAAAAATATGTAAAATCAATATTTGCCATATTATAAATCGAAAAGTGTTTTAGGTTGCTGAATTGGGGAGGAATTCTGCGAGAAGGGGGCATTATATCTTTGCTTTCTCTTACGAAGTATTTTTTCAAACTCATCAGATTGATTTAAGTTGAAAATACTTTCTGCTTCCTCTACAGATAGGATTACAATTCCTCTTTTCGATAAAGAAAGTTCCCAATGAGGTATAATTGTTCCATTGATATTGTACGTTCTATATTTATCATTAGAATTTTTATCTCTTCTGTTTTCTTCTGATTTAATAATATATGAGTATTTTTCTAAGAAATTGAAGGTATCCCTAGCCTCTACACTCAAAGTTTCAAGATTTAAACCAAATATATTAATCGAACATTCAGGAGGCGTGTCGGAATATTTCAACTCCCTAAGAAATCTACCTAAGCGATCGACACAGTCGACCAGTTTTCCATTCTTTGTTGCAGGAATTCTATTATCCTCAAAGAACCAATCAATTGTATCTTTTATTCCCTTTGTTTGAGCGTCTAAATTAATTTTCGTTCTATTATTAAATGCTTCTTTTGCTTCATTAAAATAAGTCCACTTATATGAATGTTTCAATATGTTCAGCAGGTTTCGCAATGTTCCGCTAGACATCTTGACAAAATCTTCAAATCCATAATATGGAATATCCTCTCTTGTTTCGCGAGCAAGCATATCTATTATATCTCGTTTGAATTTATTTAATACCTTCGCTTGCGGATTGTTTTCATTGGTGGGCTTAGATATATATTTTAAAGCGTCTTCCTTGATATCTGAAGAAATTTGCTCTAATGTCTTTTTTTCTTTTTGGCTATTCTTTTTGTTTAAGTCATTCCAAACACGATAAAATAAAAGAAGATTAGTCCTTTCAACAAGAATATTGTCAGATGACAGATTGATGGTAATAGAGCTTATTTCGTCTTCAGACATTCTTCCTCTTAATTTTTCTTTTAGCTTAGTAAAATAGGATTGTGCTTGTGATGGCTTCTTTGATTTTATTTTGTCCGAGAATGATTTATAATCGAATGATTCAATAAAGTTGTCTATTTTTTGTTTTTCAGAAAAATACACGCCATTTATCTTCAATCGATGCTCACAAACTCGCCGCATGAAATCGATATAATTCTTATTGTTACTTCTTAAAAATTCATCTAATACTACTTGTTCAAATTCAGAGCCTTCTCTATTTTCTTCGCCACTGCCTAACGTCTTGTAGGTACGTACTCCATATAATCTTGCTCCAATTCTGAATGTGCACGAGGTGTTTTTCTCTCTTATTAATGTTTGGATTAATCGTTGTTGGCTCTCGGATATATTCTCTAATTCATCAATCAGATATAAGAAAATTTTATTTTTGAAGAATGGGACAAACTTAGTCATTATGGCGGGTAAACCATATGTAATTTTTGAAGGAGAGAGCAATATATCTATATGAAGTTTATTGTCATCGTTAAAAATACAATTTTCAACCTCATAGTCAACTTTTCTCTGTAATGAAGAAAATAAATCTACAAGCTCTTTCAAGTTTACAGGGATACTTGTATTCTCTGGTTGCTTGTTTAATAATCCGACAATCTGTGCGACTAACTCCTGCTCATCCAGAATATTCACAATATCCTTATTTTGTAAATCTACTATCACATTTAAGGTTATTTGCGCTAGCCAAAGTTCCCAATAATAAGCATAAATATTTCCCCATACTTCATCGGATTGCCCTTTATTACTGAACCGTTCAGAATTAAATCCACTGCATCTTACATAAATACCAATAAATTTATCATCTTCGATTCCTTTTTTTAAATCCTCTTGATATTTTATTTTTTGGAGTTCATAAGAAAAATAACGCATTAAATGAGTTTTACCACTACCCTTACTCCCTAAAAGTATCATGGGCATTACGGAAGTGGGTTTCAACAAATCCTTAAAACCACCCTTACTAGAAATATCGACCCAATACTCGATTATCTGCTCGTCTGTAAAATCAACAGCCTTCGTTATGTCAAAAGGATTATTCATATCTAAAAACTATATTTCTTATTATACCGCTTAAAAATGGGAGACCAATCTATATCATCTTCGTCATACCAAATTATTGGCAATGTATTATCAGGCGTATTGTGAAAGAAACCCAATAGTAATTGACAATCATTCCACCCTAACGCAGTAATATCACTAAGGCTTTCTAGGTCAACGCCCGTCCAACCTTCTTTTTGATTTACACTTCGAAACAAAGGTCTACCCAATCTGTAACAAAACTCTCTCGTAAAGTCTTTCTCAAAATAAAAACCAGCCCTTTGAGGATAAATTCTTGAATTTGTATCAAAACATTTATACGTATTGTCTAATTCTACCACAGCTTCTACTCTATCATACAAACCACTATCTTTTACATTTTTAATTCCGGCAGATGTTGCAAATAACATAAGATAGGAGATCCTTACATCAGCCGATAGTTTTTTTATCTCATCGACACATGGTCTTATATTATTATCGCTTGATGTAGCTTGAGAACCAGAGCCGCAAAAATCATCTATAAATACATAATGTTTAACATCGGGATAACGTAGCTTAATTGGTGTTTCACTTCTATCTAGTATTTCATCCGTATATACAAACATCTTTTTTGACAACTTATTCTCTTGCCTGAAGAAGTAAAGCAAATGCGCACCACTTTCTGATGGATTTCCAACTCCTAAAAACCTTGTATTCTTTTCTTCTTCCTTAAACTTTTCTTCTATTAAGTAAGAATCAAGCGTATTTGCATTATTCCTTCGTATAGACTCAATTAATGGGTATCTATATAAATCACGGTATAGTGATTTTAGCAGATTTCTCATAGGGACAGCGCCGAAATACATAAACTTTGACAACAAATACAAGGCATTTAGCTTTTCTTTATCTGTAGAAAAGTTAGCAAGCCATTTTTCTATTGATGGATTCAGCACTCTATTGTCCCAAAGTGTTTCATTTAGGACTTTAATTTTAGCTTTAAGATTTTCTTGTATTACAATGTCTGTCATACTCATTTTTTTAAAACAAGAATCCATTCTCTTGAAATTATATCCGCAGTTTTATTCCGCTTCGTCATCAATCCGTAAGATTTGATGTCATCAATTAATTTGAATTGCAAATCCAGCTCCTTGCTTAGAATATATTCAGTCAAATATTCTTGTGTATTAAACTCAATATCACACACTTTATTATTCCCTACTACTATGACTAAATATCCTCCATTCTTCAAAACCCGAATAGATTCGTCAAGAGCAGTCTTCATTTCAAGTAAATAATTTCCAACAATATACGCCCGAAGTTTATTCTTTTTGAATAATATCTCAAGTAACTCATCTGCACTTTTAATACCTACTTTTACTTCTTTAAGTTCGGATGATAAATAATTTTCTCTCCCAATACTTTTTTGGTCAAGAGTTTTTAGGTCTTCATCTATAGTCAGTCCTAACCATCCAAGATTCAAACTTGATGAACGAATATATTTTTGTGCTCCGGCGTATGGGGGCGAGGTCAGTATCATGTCAATACTACCATCTCCCAACCGGCTGGTTTTACTTAAAGATGTCGTTAGAATTTTTGCATTTTCAGATATTACCTTTGATGTTACTTCGTCAGACAAATGAGAAATATTATTTACTCTTGTAATATTTTCAGAACATATTGATTTATATTTTTCAAAAATATCAAGTGAATTGAGTTCTAGTAGCCGTTTCTTTACTTTTTTGTATTGCTCGCTATTTTTTTCAAATCTATCTGGGTTAAGTTTAACAGGTACGGCTATCCGAGGATCTGCATAACTCACTTTTTTTACACAGTTTGAAAAACAAACTTCAAAAAAAGATTTATACTTCCCATTAGGTAACTCCACAATAGCACGACGAATTTTTGCCAATTGAATTTGTGTCTGCTCTGGAAACCAAAATTCTCTATTTCTAACATCAGGAAATTCCACTTTCCTAAATAATTTAGCTCTATGGATTATGGATAGCAACATCTTGTCCAGCTTCTGTTTATCCAGTTTTTGAGTTTTTACACTTGCTATTTTTCTGGCCAAAGGATTCGCATCGGCTCCTAAAGCATTACGCCCAGATAAATTGGCTTCAAGAAGTACTGTTCCTGTTCCGCAAAATGGATCTAGAACGGTCTCTCCTTCTTTTGAGAAATATGTATTATTCAGAAAAAAATATGGAATGTGAGGCAAAAGTTTGGCAGGGTAAGCATGAATCAAATGAGTATATCTATCTGATTTATTCATAGAAGGGTATAAATCCCTAAAGCTTATCGCAATAGGTTGATTAGTCTTCGAATATTCTTTAATTAGAAATTCTGTTAACTTTTCATTTGATTTATATTCGAGCAAACCCTTGTCCATATATTTATACTGCAATTGGGGCTTTAATTCTCGGATAAGGATTATACCCTTCTAATTGAAAGTCTTCGTATTTGAAATCGAAGATATTTTTTATCGCAGGGTTTAGCTTCATGATTGGATAAGGTCGCGGTATTCTCGAAAGCTGTAAATCGACCCGTTCAAGATGGTTCAGATATATGTGTGTATCTCCGAAGGTATGAATAAAGTCCCCTAGTTCTAAATCACAAACCTGTGCAACCATCATTGTAAGTAGAGCATAAGATGCAATATTGAAAGGAACACCTAAAAATAAATCCGCACTTCGTTGATACATTTGGCAGGACAACTTATTGTCTGCGACATAAAACTGAAACAATGCATGGCAAGGAGGAAGTGCCATTTTATCAATCTCTGCCACATTCCATGCGCTAACAATGATACGTCTTGAATCCGGGTTGTGTTTCAGAGTGTTTATGACTTGGGTGATCTGGTCAATATGCCGACCGTCAGATGATGGCCATGAACGCCATTGATAACCGTATATAGAGCCAAGTTCTCCGTCTTTATCTGCCCACTCATCCCAAATAGTTACACCATTATTTTGCAGATACTTGATATTTGTATCTCCCTTTAAAAACCAAATTAATTCGTGGATTATAGATTTTAGGTGTACTTGTTTTGTTGTAATCAGTGGAAATCCCTCATTCAAATCAAATCTCATCTGATAACCAAAAACACTAAGCGTACCAGTGCCTGTACGGTCAGACTTTTTTGTCCCGTTATCTCTTACATACTTCAAAAGGATTTCATACTGATTCATAAAATTATACGCATAAAATTTGCTTTGCAAAGTTACGAATTTATTCCAAGCTGGCAAAGGGAAATCAATACAACATTTTCCGTTTCATTTTTTATTGCAGCAGGAATCTGATGATTTTTCTTAGTCTGAGTGTTTATCTGCTCATATTTATGCAGATAACCACATTGAATTTAATTGCATTTTGATAGTTTTTTTATGTTTGATTCCCAAAACAACCCCAGACAATCCCGGACACAAGCATCCATCTCCTTAAAACCTTGCTGTCAATCCATTAGATAGGCTTACTTTCGTTCTGCATTAATAATAATGCAGAATAAAAACATATTTATTATGGACGAAAGTAAAGTAAAAAAAGAAGAGCCTAAAGTCTTATTGACGCAGGGCGAAGACGGCAAATTGAAAGCCATCGCAGGGGAACAGGACGGCAAGCTGAAAACAGTCAATCCCACCAAAGAGAATGCCGACCAGTTTATGAAGATCGACACCAACGGCAATGCGTTGGAGAATTTCTTTAAGAAGTTCGCGGCGCAGTTCAAACACCCCTCGCATACAGGCGTGTATGCTGTCGGGCTGTCAGCCGCAGATAAAATAGCGGCTTTCCTCGACAAAATTATCCGTATCGACCACACCGACAAAGTGCTTGACCCGTACCGTGTCAAATTTGACGATGATATGAAAGTGAAGATACAGGTAGAACTTACAGGCAGGTTCCAACCCTTAGACCTGAACAAGCTCGATTGGAAAGAAGTTGAGAAGTTAGGCCTTTCCGGCGAGAAATTGCAGGATGCCCTCAAAGCGATAGTGTACGGGCATAAGTCGCCCGGATTGGTTGAGATTAAGCCTGTGATTGACGGGCAGGAGCTTCCTATGCAAGCCCGCTTGTCGTTGGAGAAACAGGAGGATGGTATCAAAATCGTTACCCACCCCAAACAGGAGCGGCCCGATTTCGAGAAACCCTTTATGGGCATAGTCTTTACCGAACAGGATAAAGAACAGTTCCAAAAGACAGGGCACGGCGGTCGTGTGTTCGACCTTGAACCCGTAGCCGGAGACGAAAAAGTACCTTCGCTTATCTCACTCGACAAAATGACAAATCGTTTCGAGGCTGTGGCATTGAAGGATATTTATATCCCGCAGACTTTGAAAAACGCCCCGCTTTCTCCCGAACAACAGCAAGGACTAAAAGAGGGTAAAGCTGTCTGGATCGAGGGCATGGATAAGAAAGTCAAGCAAGGAGAACAACCCTCAACCATTTCCCGCTTCGTGCAGTACAACGCCGCGAACAAGAATTTCGATTTCAAGTTCAGCGATGAACAACGCCAGCAATTCAACCAAAATCGCCAAGCCAAGCAGGGCGAAAAGGCGGGGGAGGAACAGAAGATGCCCAAAGCCCGCAAGCTCGGTGAGATATGGGTGTATTCCAAACAGGGCGGCGTGCAGCTTTCCCGTGAAGACTTCAACAAGCTGTGTAACAAAGAGCCTGTCTTTGTTAAGGACATGGAATCCCAAAAGTCCAAGCAACAGTCGGATGCTTCGGGAGCGCAGAAAGTTGAAGCTACCGACCAGAAAGGGCAGAAGTACAACGCATGGGTATGGATTGACGAGAGCAAAGGCAAGGTTCGCCATAGCGGCAAACATCCCGACCAAGTACGTGCTATTGAGGCAAAGCAGGCAACAGCCGGGCTGAACATGAAACCCGCCACTGAGAGCAAAACGCAGGTAGCGGTCAATAACGAGGGTAAGACCAATGAGGCGACCAAGCATTCGACCGAGCCGCTAAAGAAAGGTCAGGCGCAGCCCACCGAAAAGCAGGCGGAGAAAAAGGAGCAGAAGCAACAACAATCTCCTGCCGCCCCAAAGAAAAGTAAAGGACGCAAAATGTAATCTGATTTATCAACCACTAAAAAATCAATGTTAAAATGAAAATTATAATTGCAGAAAAACCTTCTGTGACTAAGAGTATAGCGGTCATAGTCGGTGCAAACAACAAAAAAGATGGCTATATAGAGGGCGGCGGATATGCCGTTACGTGGGCTTTCGGGCATCTGGTGGGGCTTGCCATGCCGGAACATTACGGTATCGAAGGATTCCGGCGTGAAAATCTGCCGATACTTCCCAAAGAATTTAAGCTGTTGCCCCGTCAGGTAAAAGAGGGCAAGGAGTATAAGAACGACCCCGGCGTGATGAAGCAGCTAAAGGTTATCAAAGAACTGTTCAGTCGCGGGGACGAGATCATTTGTTGCACCGATGCCGGACGGGAAGGCGAACTCATATTCCGCTACATATATGATTATGTAGGCAGTTCGCTTCCTTTCCGCCGTTTGTGGATAAGCTCGCTTACCGACCGTGCGATTCGTGACGATTTCCAAACCCTCCGTCCCGGAAGCGATTACGACAACTTGTATGCTTCTGCAAAAGCCCGTTCGTGTGCTGATTGGCTCGTGGGGATCAACGCCTCCCAGAGCCTCTCAATCTCCGCAGGATATGGCGTTTGGTCACTCGGCAGGGTACAAACTCCTACACTGGCGATTATTTGCAGCCGATACCTTGAAAACAAGGACTTCAAACCGCAAACCTATTTCCGCCTGAAGCTGCATACGGCGAAAGATGCCGTAGCGTTTCCTGCTCTTTCAGTAGATAAATTCGTTACCCGAACCATCGCCGAAGAAATTACGGCACAGGTGAAAGCCGCCGGAAAGGTTACTGTTACAGGCGTGGAAAGCAAGGAGGTGAAACAAGAACCGCCTTTGCTTTACGACCTTACCACGCTCCAAAAGGAAGCCAACAGCAAACATGGTTTTTCGGCGGATAAGACCCTGACGATTGCACAAGCGTTGTACGAAGCGAAAAAAATCAGCTACCCAAGAACCGGAAGCCGCTATATTTCCCAAGATGTATTCGAGGAAATACCGCACCTGATCGCCATGCTCCGTTCGCATCTTGACTTTAGGGCATATATAGATAATCGGTTCGACACAACGCTCAATACCCGTAGTGTGAATGACAGCAAAGTTACCGGCCACCATGCGCTGATTATTACAGAAGATCCCGCTACGGAATTATCCAAAGATGAACAGCTTATCTACGATATGGTTGCCGGACGTATGCTTGAAGCCTTCGGCGAGCACTGCATCAAAGAGAACACCACCGTTTCACTTGAAGCCAGAGGTGTACACTTTTCCTGCAAAGGAAGCGTTACGCTCGTCCCCGGTTGGAGGGCGGTGTTTAACTCTAAGGACGAGCCAAACGACGAGGACGATACGGCAGTTCTGCCCGCCCTCGTAGAAGGTGATAGTCTATCTGTTCGCGATTGCGAAATTCAGGAGAAGCAGACCAAGCCCCGACCGCTTCACACGGAGAGTTCCTTGCTTGCGGCTATGGAAAATGCAAACAAAGAGGTTGAGAATGAAGAAGAGCGAGAGCCGATGAAGGATTGTGGTATCGGTACACCTGCTACCCGCGCCGCCATTATTGAAACGTTGTTTTCCCGTGAATATATTGTACGCGAAAAGAAGTCCCTTGTTCCGACAAACAAAGGATTAGTGGTCTATCTTGCCATAAAGGATAAGAAGATTGCCGATGTTGCCATGACCGGGCAATGGGAGCAAGCCCTCAATAAGATCGCTGCGGGCGAAATGGATGCCTCTACTTTCCATAAAGCCATAGAGGTTTATGCTTCGTAGATCACATCCGAATTGCTGGATATGACTTTTGAGCAAAAGGATAACCGCCAATCATGCCCTTGCCCGAAATGTAAGAGCGGGAATGTGGTTATCTATCGGAAAGTCGCCAAGTGCCAAAATGAAAGCTGCGGACTTACCGTATGGCGTTCCATTGCTAAAAAGGAATTGACGGACGGGCAGCTGACAGACCTTTTGATGAACGGCAAGACCGCTCTTATTAAAGGTTTCATAAGCAGTAAGACCGGAAATACGTTCGAGGCAGCAGTCAAATTCGACGCGGATTATAAAACCGTCTTTGAGTTTCCGCCAAACAAAGGCGGCAGCAAAAAACGACGAACTAAGTAAAATCTTCACTATCTTTGCCCACTGAAAGACTTTGTTCTACGATTCGGAATAGTCGTTTAACATTGATCTTTTAGTGGTGGGCATCCGGGGCAAGGCTTCGGATGCCTTTTTCTTTCGTCCATACCGTAAGGCTCGCATTCAGATATCAGCGGCATTATTTCCCCAACACGCAGGGTATTCTCAATCCTCATATTAACGGTTCTTCCTCGCCGATTTAATAGCGGCAGCCGTTTATTTCTTTCATCGGTTACGGCAGGAACCACTTACCACATAAGCACCTTCATTCACAGGCGTAAGCATTAAAAATCAGGCTTCTGACAGTTTCCACCTTAACACATACGGCATCTGCCCCGGTGGGTTATTTTCTATTATGGCGCAAAGGTGTTTACGGAATCTTAACGGGCAGTAAAGCACAAGCCTTGCAGGTTCACGGAAAAATCTCCACGCTTGCAGGTTGTATTTTGTCCGTGAATGCTTGACAGCCCTAATCCCTACACCGGAAATGCACCTGAATAAAAAATCAACCCGGCAGATGCCGATTAAAAAATTAAGGTTATGGAAAATATATCAGAAGCTCAGATTTATGTAGGTACTTACGCTGAGTATAATAACGGTTCAATTTTCGGTAAATGGTTAGATCTTTCGGATTATTCCGATAAAGAAGAATTTTACACGGCTTGCCGCGAGTTACACAAGGACGAACAAGACCCGGAATTAATGTTTCAGGATTGGGAGTATATACCCGGCGGATTAATAGGGGAATGTTGGCTATCGGATAATATCTTTGAAATTATCGAAGCCATAGAGGATATGGGCGAAGAAAGAAAAGAAGCATTCAAAGTCTGGCTTAACCATGAAAGCCATGACCTCAGCACAAAAGATATAAACGACCTTGTTTCCTCTTTCGAGGATGACTTTCAGGGCGCATATAAAGATGAAGAAGATTATGCGTATGAAGTCGTTGAAGAATGCTACGACCTGCCGGAATTTGCGAAAAGCTATTTCGACTATGAAAAGTTCGCCCGCGACCTGTTTATGACCGACTACTGGTTCGAAGACGGCTATGTTTTCCGTCATTCATAAAACTTACCGGAAACGGTTATAAGGCGGAGCAATCCGCCTTTTTTAGTGTCTGTCATAAAAGAATGAACCCCGCTCTATTTCTCAACAACACGGGGTCGTAACAATGGATAAATCAGAAAAGCTAATCGGATGGTTCCGGTTCTTTTTCGCTGTTATTATCGCCTTTGGAAAAATGGTCGCAGATAAATTTCTCTACGTTTTTCTCCGTATAGAATATCTTATGGTGGATTGTTATATAGGTTAAATCTCCCGAAGAACGGTAACGCTGTAATGTTCGTTTGCTCACATTAAGCAGCTGGCACAAGTCCTGATTGTCCAAAAGCCGTTCGCCGTTCAGTACATTATGCCGTCCGCTCATTATATCCATGAATTTATCCAATCGGTCGAAGCGACCCATGAAACGTTCAAACCATTCCCGCATAAAGCCTCTTAATTCTTCGTCTTCGCTCATGACTTACCTCCTTTCGTTTTATCATTTCTTACCACACGTCCGGCAATAAGTCGGTTTACCTCTTGAAGTGTATAGCGTGCTTTGCCACCCCGGATAGAGTAAGTTATCTCTCCTTTAGAGCGTAGCCGTTGTAATGTACGGGTGCTTATCTCCAAAATCTTAGCCGCTTCATCATTGCCGATCCAGATTTCGGAGGGATTGGGCTTCTTCGGTGTTGCATTCTCTTTGGCTTGTTTTTTCACATAGAAGTAAATCCATTCTATTTGTCGCACCAGCCTTTTATATGCTTCCGATTCAATTGTTATTACTTTCATATCTGTAACTCTTTGATTCGGTGCAAAGTTCGGGCGAAAAAATAAAGTGGTTTCACAAGTTTTTGGAAGTTGGGTACGATTTCTTAAAATTTACACAAAGAAGGCTGATATATAACGTGTTATTTTTTATTCACGCTAAAGATAAAAGTATAGAAGGATGAAGAACGGCATTAATATTTCTGTATGAACCAACTAAAAACAAAAAATCCCAAGTCGGAAAACTTGAGACTTTTTGAAGATATGCGGAAAATCGCTATTTTTTCTTATAATGAACTTGCTTTACTCCGTTGGTGTATGCTTGAAAATTAGCCATTTCCCATTCAGATTCTTTTGATATTTCAGAAAATAAAGAAATACCATTTCCCAATGTAATAGGGATGGTCGTAATAATCATTTCGTCAATCAGGTCGTGATTAAGTAACTGTTTAAATTTTAGTTTTTGATTCTATTAAGCATGAGTTTAATCATCGCCAACTGAATCATCGTTTCGCTTGTTCCGGTATGATACTCAAAGTCTTTACTGAGTCTTCTGTAT
>JAISZA010000146.1 GCA_031269535.1 Tannerellaceae bacterium | reverse complement strand
GTCTGTATTGCAAAGGAGGAATGAGACATCCTGTATTCCTTTCCGGTACATGTGGCTAACGGCATTGCCTCCACCTCCGCCGACACCGATAACCTTGATGATTTTCGGCTCTTCTGTTTCCAAATCGAAATCTAATGTAGAATCAGTCATAATTATTTTATTTTATCTTCGTCGAACAATGTACCGGCAAACTCACCTACTTTCTTTAAAAAGCCTGGTTTCTTACCACCCTTTTTACCCTGCTTTCCCTGCCGGCCGGGAGGAGAGGGTGTTTCCTCCTGTATTGTTTCCGTTACTGTTTCCTTTTTTTCCACAGGTGGCGCCGGGGAGGGCTGAACGGGAGGAGGGGAGGGGGGAGGTGGTATGGGGATATTTACTGAGCAATTGATAGTTCCTTGCAGCAGCAAACCCAGCGCTACCCCATCGGGATGCGTATCCGGCAGATTTGTATTTACCGTCAGGTCTTTACGTATGATAGCGTAGCGGCTGTCTATTTTCAGGCGGTTGTTAATAAAGGTGGTCAGGTTTTCCAGATTCGCTGCTTTGCCGGTTACGATAATTCCGGCGCGTAACTCCTTCAACCCGATCGTATCTTCCAGTTTCTTGTAAACATTCTCAAGAATTTCCTCCAGACGGGCTTCTACCACCTTATTAAATTCAGCATTGATCTGAGAACTCAAATCTTCATTCTTATTTATTTTGCCGTACTTGCGTTTGAGTTGTTCCGCTTCCGCTTCTCCTATTCCCAGAAACTCTTCAATATCCCGGGTAATCAGATTCCCTCCCAGAGGAATTACGCATAAGCTAAGCAGATGCCCGTGTTTATACACAGTGAGAGAGGTCACTCCGGCTCCGAAATCTATCAGGGCGCATCCCCTGTTTTTCTCATCTTCGCTTAATACCACATCGGCTAAAGCCAGGGGAGAGATCAGAATTTCTGCAATCTCTGTTTTGGCCAGTTTGCTTATGCATTCGGTCGTGATTTTCCGTATCGAAGGGCGGGCTACGATTAATTGGTAGCGTGCTTCCATCCGGGAGCATGAAATACCTATCGGCTCCGGCTCCATCCGTCCGTTTAAGTAACAAACCGGCGGCATGACGGACACGACATCCAAGCGGTCCGGTTGATAGGCCCGGCACTCTTCATTCACTTGGTCCATGATCTCGTCTGTCAGGATACAATCCGTATCCCATGCTCTGGATACGGTATATTCCACCGAACGGACAGACTGTCCTCCTATCCCGACATACACTTTTCCGATACGGCTGCCGGGTGTTTTTAATTCCAGTTTCCGGATAAGCCTCCTGACCTTGTCAGCCGTATCTTTCACATTATAGATGCATCCCCTGCGGATACAATGGGCGGATACTTCGGTATCATAAGCGATGACAGTAAGTGTTCCGGCCTCGCTCCTGCCGACGATCCCGGTTATGCGAGACGTCCCCAAATGAATAGCTGCTATAAAGTTTGTGTATGTCATATCTGTTTATTTTTTAGTACAAACTATTTGATTCTTAAACTTCAGATTAATGATACTGTATTTTTCCCATCCGACTTTGGGTATTGCCTGTTCATAAAAAAGACGTAGGTTATCCAGCTTTTCCCTGAAATTATCCAATGTACCCAGTACGATACGATGTTCGCCTACGCGGGGTACCAGTTCAACGTCGCGGTCGGGATGCACATAGATCTGTTCAATCTGGCTATTCCAGAACTCATTTTCCTGCAAAAATAGTGCAAATTTGTATAAGTCGGTTGTTGCCGATTCTTTTCTTACATATCCGGTTGCTACGGGGACATGCGCTGCGTATCGCCGGCTTACCGGCATAATACTTCCTTTGGTGTCGATATAAAAGTTTCCTTCCGGGCCCATTACCCGCAGGATTGGTTTTTTCTGTTTCACATCCAGCCGGATGATACCGGATGGTGTTTTGTAGGCATCCACCTGGTCTAACATTTCGTTTCTCAGCAGTTCCTTTTCTATTTTATCCGTATTAATTTTACTCATCAGCCGTCCGGTGGGGTCAAGCCCTGCTTGTTTCAGGGCGGCTTCGATATTCGCTTCGGAGACAAAGTGCATGCTTTTGTCGTCGTGCAGTGTTATCACTAACTTTTTGCACATATCGTTCTGTCTGGAATCTTTAAACAAGACAGCCATGGTAATAATGTAAGCCAGCATGAGAAAGCCGGCCGTCACCGACAGGATACGGATAAGTTTCATTTGTCTAATAATTGTTTAACAGGTTCAACCAGCCGGTCGATATCTCCGGCTCCCAGCATGATGACCACTTCATACGTTCCGGCAGCGATTATTCCGGGGAGTTGCTCCTTTGTGCATAAGGTCTTGCCGGGGATGCTTACTTTGTCGAACAGGAGCCGGGAAGTCACTCCCGGTATGGGTTCTTCGCGGGCAGGATAGATGTCGAGGAGAATCAACTGATCCAGGAGCGACAGGGCGGCGGCGAAATCATTGGCGAAATCGCGTGTGCGCGAATAGAGATGGGGTTGGAATATGCCGGTTATTTTCTGTCCTGCATAAAGTTCTTTTACCGATAAGATGCTTTCTCTGAGTTCGGCCGGATGGTGGGCATAGTCGTCGATGAGTACGATATCTTTCTTTTTCAGATGGAAGTCGAAGCGTCGCCTGGCCCCTTCAAAAGACAAGATCCCTTTCCTTATTTCGTCTTCCGTTACTCCATTGAGTCCTGCCAGCGCTATTGCGGCGACCGCATTTTCGATATTCACTTTTACAGGTACCCCTAATTCCAGCTCGTTGATACGCAGGCCTGCTGGAGCGACAAAATCGAAGCAGACTCTCCCCTCTCCGATGCGTATATTCTCTGCATAAAAATCACATTCATCTGCTGAAGCGGAGTAGGTATAGAGACGGGTTCCAGGCTGTAAACGGGGGGTGATGGGGATTCCTTTTTTCAGGATCAGACAACCTCCGGGCCGGATCAGTGAAGTAAAATGCTCGAAGCTGTCGCGGTAGGCTTCCGGACTGCCATAAATGTCGAGATGGTCGGGGTCGGCCGAGGTAATGACAGCCATATAAGGAGTTAGCCAATGGAAGGAACGGTCGTATTCGTCTGCCTCGATCACCGTGAGGTCGCTCTTGTCTGAGAGCATCAGGTTGCTATTGTAATTTTTCAGGATACCGCCTAAGAAAGCACTGCAATCCACAGCCGATTGCCTGAGCAGATGCGCAGTCATGGAGGAAGTTGTTGTCTTCCCGTGCGTGCCTGCCACACAAAGCCCCCGGGAGGCTTTCGTGATTTCGCCTAATACCTGCGCACGCTTTACGACTTCAAAGCCTCCGGAGCGGAACCAGCTAAGTTCGGTCTGTGATTCGGGCACGGCGGGGGTATATACAACCAATGTCTCATCCGGCGAGCGGAAGGCATCGGGGATCAGAGAGACGTCGTCTGTATAATGAATGGAGGCTCCTTCGCGGTTTAACTGATCGGTCAGTTCGGAAGGCGTTTTATCGTATCCCGCTACCGGTATCCCTTTGGAGAGAAAATACCGGATCAGCGCACTCATTCCTATGCCGCCGGCTCCTGCGAAATAAACTGCTTTTATTTTCTTTATATCCATACGGCTTTATTCTTTGTTTATGATGTGTATGATCTCGTCCACGATGCGTTCGGCGCTGTGTTCCCGGGCTAAGGAAGCAATATTCCGGCTCAGCGTGAGGAGTCGTTTGTCGTCGTTTATCACCTTCAGTGTTTCAGACACCAGCATTTGTTCAGCCTCCTTATCGGGGACAAGAATCGCTGCATTTTTTTGTACCAGCGCCAGGGCATTCTTTGTCTGATGGTCTGCTGCCACATTGGGCGAAGGGACCAGTATGACCGGTTTAGCCAGCAGACAGAGTTCCGAAATAGTTCCGGCTCCGGCGCGTGAGATGACCAGGTCGGCAGCTGCATACGCATAATCCATGCGGGAAATGAAATCGAAACAGCGGACGAAAGAGGTCTCTTTGTATTTCTCCAGGTGTTTTTGCGCCTCTGCATAATAGTGTTGTCCGGTCTGCCAGATAAGTTGCACACCGGAATCCGAAAGCCTGTCGGAATGTTGCCGGATGCTGCGGTTTATGGTGCGGGCTCCTAAACTGCCTCCGATTACCAGGACTGTTTTCTTTTCGGGTGCGAGATGGAAAAATGCGAGCGCTTCGTTTTTTCTTCCGGAGACGTTTTCCAGTCCTTTTCGTATCGGATTACCGGTAATAAGGATGCGTCCGGCGGGAAAGAATTTCTCCATTCCCTCATAAGCCACACAAATGGTCTTTGCTTTTCTTGCCAGGAGTTTATTGGTAAGCCCGGCATACGAATTTTGTTCTTGTATAAGGATCGGTATTTTCAGTCGTGCGGCAGCCCACAGGGTAGGTCCTCCGGCATATCCGCCTACTCCGATGGCGATATCGGGTTTAAATTCGCGTACTATTCTCATTGCTATCCGGAGGCTTTTAATCAGGCGGGCGACGACTCTCAGGTTTTTAAGCGGATGCGTCCGGTCGAGTCCGCTTACGGGCAGTCCTGTAATCCGGTAGCCGGCTGCCGGTACCCGTTCCATTTCCATCCGGTTGTCGGCGCCTACGAAGCGTATTTCCACATCGGGGAAACGTTCTTTCAGTGTATTGGCAATAGAGATAGCCGGGAAGATATGCCCTCCCGTTCCTCCTCCGCTTATTATGATTCGATACGGCTGTTTCATAAGTCTGTTTCAATTTTAATTTCTTCTTCTTCTGCTGCTTTTTCTTCCTCCTCTTCCTCTTCCTCTTCTTCATTTCCCATTCCTGCTCCGGAATGACTTATATTTAGTATAATACCAAAATAAATGCAGGTAATCGCGATTGATGTACCTCCACGGCTCACAAGGGGTAGGGGTTGTCCGGTTACAGGAAACAATCCTACGACTACGCCCATATTGGTCAATGCCTGAATCCCTATCAGCAGACCGCATCCCAATACCAGGAGTTTCGGGAAGAGCTTATTACATTTACGCGCAATCACCCCTACCCGTATCAAGAGGACGACATATAGGAGTAAGACTACAATTCCGGCGACGACTCCCAGCTCTTCTATGATGATGGCATAAATAAAATCCGAATAAGCCTGGGGCAGGGTATCCCGTTGCTGTCCATGTCCGGGGAGTTTGCCTACTCCTCCACCATTGGCAATGGCTATTTTGGCATAGGTCTCCTGGCGGTTATAGTCGTCTATTTTATAGGTTTTAGCGTCTAAGGGGGGCTTTTTTTTGAATACATTTTCCGTACGATGTTTGATTTTTGCCAGAATCCCGGACTTATTTACCATATCATCAGGAAATGTGTGCAGGAGAGAAAAAAAGAGTACGGCAAGCGCTATCACGACAAGAGATAACCCTCCCATCCTTTTCAGGGATATCCGGCCGATAAACATCATCAGGTAACAGAAAAAGAAAAGAATGGCGCAGGTAGAAAAGTTTTCCGAAAAAATCAACGAGCAAACAACAATAACGCCAATCAGTATGGCATTGAATATCTGCGCCTCGGTGAACTCGTTCCGCCGGCTTAGGAGGAATGAAACATATACGACACATGATAGTTTCGCCAGTTCCGAGGGTTGAAACCTGATTCCAAACAAATTTATCCAGCGACTCGATTCATTGATTTCCAGACCAAAAAACAGAGTGACTGCCAGGAGCAGTATGGAAATGGGCAACAAAAACAAAAGGATCAGGCTGGAGGAGAAGCGATAAGGGATATGATGTACAACCAGAATCATCGCCAGTCCGATCAGCAGATGAGAGAAATGTTCTGCGACAGGCTTCAGATAGTCTCCATGTTTATAGACAAGCGTACTGGTAGCGCTGAATACTTCGATCAACGAGATCAGACAAAGCGTTACGTAGATAACCCATATGACCCTGTCGCCTTTAAATAATTTGCCCGGCAGCCCCATTTTTTCTATAAATTACGGACATACATTTTAAACTGATTGCCTCTGTCTTCGTAATTTTTAAAGAGGTCGAAACTGGCGCAGCAGGGCGAGAGGAGTACGCTATCTCCCTTCACTGCCAGCTGGTATGCTTTATTCACTGCTTCTTCCATGGAGCAGGCCTCTTCGATAAGAGCGACTTTACCGTCGAAAAACTCGTGCAGCCGGGTGTTGTCTATCCCCAGGAAGATCAGCGCACGTACCTTTTGTTTCACCAATTCCTCTATTTCCGCATAGTTATTTCCTTTATCCGTTCCTCCGAGAATAAGCACCACGCGGGTATTCATACTTTTCAGGGCATACCAGCAGGAATTTACATTTGTGGCCTTCGAATCGTTGATGTAGTCAACCCCTCTCACCCGGGCGACTTTTTCCAGGCGGTGTTCCACTCCGGTAAAGTCACTCAGGGAAGCCCTGATATTCTCATCATGAATATCCACTACTTTAGCTGCGATGCCGGAAGCTAAAGAATTATACAGGTTATGCGTACCTGTCAAAGCCAATAAATCTTGTTCCATAGTAAATAAACTATTTATTGTGTCGATAACTATTTTTTTGTTGTCCACGTATCCTCTTACACCTTCTTTAAACGTTTCGGCAAAGGGATAACAGTTTGCCACAGGCTTGTGTTTTATTATTTCCCGGGCTATGATAGGGTCGTCATTCCAGAAGATAAAGGCGTCTTCCTTTGTCTGGTTCCGGATAATACGAAATTTTGAATCGATATAATTCTGCATCTTATGGTCGTAACGGTCCAGATGGTCGGGCGTTATGTTCAGCAGGATGGCGATATGCGCTCTGAAATCGTACATATTGTCTAACTGGAAGCTGCTTAGTTCGACGACATACCAGGCGTGCGGGCTTTCTGCTACCTGCAGGGCCAGGCTGTTGCCGACGTTCCCTGCCAGTCCGACGTCCAGTCCGGCCTCTTTTAAGATGTGGTATGTCAGCATGGTTGTCGTAGTTTTCCCGTTGCTTCCCGTGATACAGATCATGGTGGAATCAGTATATCGTCCGGCAAATTCGATCTCCGAGAGAACGGGTATCTGCTTCCTTCTTGCTTTTTCTATTATGGGTATTGTGTCGGGTATGCCCGGGCTTTTGATTATTTCGTCGGCAGAGAGTATTTCGGATTCCGTATGCCCTCCCTCTTCCCAGCGGATACCGCGGGCATCCAGCATCTCTTTATAATTGGTTTTGATGGAGGAAGCATCAGAGACCAGGACTTCAAAGCCTTTGGCTTTTGCCAGTATGGCAGCGCCTGTGCCACTCTCGCCCGCGCCTACTATAACGATGTGCTTATTCATTACCTCATCTTTAATGTGACAATGGTGATAACAGCCAAAATAATACCTACCAGCCAGAAACGAATCACTATTTTTGATTCGGGTATGACGTTGTAGGGTTTTTGTATGAGGGCGTCGATACCGGCATTTCCTTCTTTCTGAAAATGATGATGCAGTGGTGTCATCTTAAAGATGCGTTTCCCGGTTCCGTTTTTTCTCCGGGTATATTTAAAGTAAGCAACCTGAAACATCACCGAAAGACTTTCGGCAAAGAACACTCCGCACAGGATGGGTATGAGCAGTTCTTTCCTGATAAGAATGGCAAATACGGCGATGATACCTCCTAATGTCAGACTGCCCGTATCCCCCATGAACACTTGTGCCGGGTAGGAGTTGTACCACAGAAACCCCACCGTAGCCCCGAAGAAGGCGGCAGCAAAGACCACCAGCTCTTCTGCTCCGGGAATGAACATGATATTCAGGAAGGAAGCAAATTCGGCATGCGCCGACATATACGCCAGAATGCCCAAAGCTACCCCGATGATTGCTGAACTGCCGGCTGCCAGCCCGTCTAAGCCGTCGGTCAGGTTCGCACTATTGGAAACGGCGGTTACGATAAAAATAACGACGAGTACAAACATAAGCCAGGTTGCTCCTTCCTGGTATGGCCCCGCCCACTTCACTAAATATGCGTAGTCGAAATTATTGTTCTTCAGAAAAGGGATCGTCGTTTTAGTCGATTTGGTCACGTCGGGATGTATCTTTACCTGTTCGATTGTGTTATCCTTCCGGAGTACTTCCCTGTTCTCGCGTATGACAACGTCGGGGCTGAGGTATAAGACCAGACCAACGATCAGTCCCAATCCTACCTGGCCGATAATTTTGAAACGTCCGTGCAGCCCTTCTTTGTTTTTACGGAAAACCTTGATGTAATCGTCTGCAAACCCGATTCCGCCTAACCAGAGGGTGGTGATCAGCATCAGTATCAGATAGATATTATTGAGCCGGGCACAAAATAATACCGGGATCAGGATTGCAATAATGATAATAAGCCCTCCCATTGTAGGCGTCCCTTTTTTATTTATTTGCCCTTCCAATCCGAGATTCCGTACCGTTTCACCGATTTGCAGGCGTTGCAATTTATCGATAATTTTCCTTCCGATTGCTGTAGATATGAATAAAGAGAGTATCAACGCCAGACCGGATCGGAAAGACACATATTTAAACATTCCGGCTCCGGGAAAATCCAACTGATCCAAATAGATGAACAGGTCGTATAACATCTTGCTTTAATTATTGGTTTGCAAAAATAGTTTTCAATTTCTCGCGGTCGTCAAAGGGATATTTGACGCCTTTTATATCTTGGTAATCTTCGTGCCCTTTGCCGGCGACCAGGATGACATCTCCTTCTTTTGCCAGCAGGCAGGCTGTCCGGATGGCCTGTGCACGATCCGGGATGCATAAGGTTTGTTCTTTTTCGGAAGGCGACAGACCGGCAATCATATCATCCAGTATAGCTCCGGGTTCTTCAAAGCGTGGATTATCAGACGTGAGAACCACCCGGTCGCTCAGACGTACGGCCTCTCGCGCCATGATAGGGCGTTTGCCTTTGTCCCGGTTTCCGCCGGCGCCGACTACCGTAATGATATTCCCTTTACCGTCAAGTACTTCGCGGATGCTGTGCAATACATTGACCAGTGCGTCCGGCGTATGGGCATAATCCACAATGGCCGTATAACCCAGAGGCGAAGGAATAGTCTCGAAACGTCCGGATACCGACCTCAGGGTGCTCAGTACAACCAGCACTTCTTCCGGCTCCTTCCCCAGAGCGATTGCCGCACCGTAAACGGCCAGGAGATTATAAGCGTTGAAACGCCCCACGAAATGCACAATGACTTCCCGTCCGTTTATAATCAGCTCCGTTCCTCCGAAACGCGACTCCAGTATCCGGCCTTTAAAATCGGCGGAGGTACGGAGCGAGTATGTCAGTTTCCCGGCTTTCGTGTTTTGCAGCATTACAGGCCCAGCCTTATCGTCGGCATTCGTCAGGGCGAAGGCTGTGGCAGGCAGGTTATCGAAAAATGTTTTTTTCGCTTTCAGGTAATTATCTACGGTTTTGTGGTAGTCTAAATGATCACGTGTTAAATTCGTAAATATACCTCCGTCGAACCGTAATCCGCAGATGCGTTTCTGGTCTATGGCATGTGAGCTGACTTCCATGAAAACATACTCGCAACCGGCCGCTACCATCCTCGCCAGTAACTGTTGCAGGCTCATCGGATCGGGAGTTGTATGGGTAGCCGCTACGGTTTCCGTATCAATATAGTTGCAGACGGTAGAGATTAAGCCTGCTTTATGCCCCAGTTTACGGAACATCTCGTAGAGCAGGGTGGCGATGGTTGTTTTCCCGTTTGTACCGGTCACACCTACCAGTATCAACTTACCGGAAGGATGATCATACCAGGCCGCCATGAGTTTTCCCAGGGCTTCCGCCGAATCTTTTACCACAACAAAGACCGCTTCCGGGCGGTGCGGCTCCGGTATCTCCTCGCATACCACCGCCACGGCGCCCCGGTCGATGGCGCTCTCTATATAGGCATGGCCATCCACGGCAGTTCCCCGTATGGCAACAAACAGAGTCCCCTGCCTCACCTGGCGGGAATCGGATTGTATGTCGGTAATTACCAGGCTTCCGGATTCACCTCGGTCGGGTATGCCTAATGCCTCTGTCAGTTTTCTTAGTTCCATGTTTTTATCTTAAAGTAATTGTTATGGTTTGCCCTCTGTTTACCTGCTGCCCCGGCTGGATGGATTGTGAAACCACTCGCCCCCTTCCTGAAAGACTGACCCTCAATCCCGCATTTTCCAGCAGATAAACAGCGTCTTTAGCTCCCATGCCTGTCACACGGGGGACTGCTCCTTCGCGGATATGGATATCATTGAGTTTCACTCTGTCGCCATTGACCGAGGCCAGCGCCCAGGGTGATTCCATTTCTTTTCTGTCTGTTTTGATATCCAGTTCATTCAAGACCTTTCGCAGGGCCTTTCCTTCGCCGGCTTTAGGTGCAGGCAAAAGGACAGCGAGCGAATCCACGGCCATTTTTTTTACATCGAGTTTTGTTTGAGCAGCAAAGATTTTTTCAGCCACATTTTTCACCACGCCTCCCGACATCGCTCCTCCCGAGGGATAGAATGTGGGCGAAGGCCTCCGGATAACCGCTATACAGGAATACACCGGTTTATCGGCCGGGAAGTAGCCGGCGAAAGATACCTGATGCCCTGTGCCCTGGTAGCTTCCTTTCTGTGCTATCTGAGCCGTCCCCGTTTTGCCTGCGATACGGATGAGAGGCGAGTAAGCAGGCCTTCCTGTTCCCTGTTCGACTGCTCCCGTCAGCATATCCTGAACGATCCTGAGCGTGCGGCCCGAACAGATGGATGCTCTCACTACTTCGGGCGGGAAATGTTCCACGGTTTTCCCCTCCTTCAGGATTTCTTTGACGAAGAGGGGGCGCATCATTTTCCCATCATTGGCGATGGCATTATAAAAGGCCAGCATATAGATAGGAGGTATCTGTGTCTCGTATCCGAACGACAGCCAGGGTAAAGAAGCTTTCGACCAGCCTTTGTCGCCGGGCTTGCGGATGAGGGAACGCCCGGCTCCGACGATCCCAACCCGCAGGTCTTCCATCAGGCCGATGCGTTCCAGGCCATTGATAAATTTCATAGGGTCGTGCTCGTATCCCTTGAGTATGATCTTAGCCATCCCTACGTTCGACGACTGCCAGATAACTTCTTCTACCGGGATACGTCCATAGCCACCTTTGGCGGCATTATGGTCTCGTATGGGTCTGTTGTTTTTCAGATAGTCATAGACCCCGTTCCCTGTTTCAATCATCTCGTCGGGAGTGCAGACGCCGTCTTCCAGCGCGACCATGATGGAGGCGGTTTTGAATGTGGAGCCGGGTTCCGTCATGCTGGCTACGGCGTAGTTCATATCTTCCCGATAACCGGAGACCGTGCGTTCCATATTGGTTATGGCTTTTATCTCGCCTGTTTTTACTTCCATAATGATGATTGACCCCGATTCGGCATTCGTTCTCCTGAGCTCGTTTAGCAAAGCCCTTTCCGTGATATCCTGTATCTCAATATCGATGGTTGAACGGATATCCATTCCGTTTTCGGCTTCGATGATCGGCATTTCTCTCCATACGCCGGCTTCGCGGCGTATGGATTTCACTCCGGGTTTACCGCGCAATATCGTGTCGTACTGTAGTTCCAGCCCGTTTCGTCCCTGCGTCTGTCCCAGCGAGTCGAGCCTGGTAAATACATCCCCTATCGTCCGGGAAGCTAAAGAGCCGAACGGGCGCTGCCGTTCGACAAATGTTTCTTCGATGAAGCCGCTTCTGTTTTTCCCCAGACGTATGAACGGGAATTGGCGGATTTCTTTCAGGTCTGTATAGGAAATATACCGGTCGTATATCTTGTATCTTTTCATTTTCTTTTTAAAGGCCTCTTTCAATTCCTTCTTTATGGTGTTTTCATCCTTGTTGAATTTTTCCGACAGATAAAAGGCCAATGAATCGACTCCGTTTTTTTTTGCATCCGCGATGGCGGCAGAGTCGGGTTTTTTCTTTTTGGAGGTCTTGGGTTTCTGATAAAAAGCCAGTGTATCGATTGCTTCTCCTCTGAAGTCCATGAAGATCCGGTAACGGGGGAAACTGGTTGCTATCAGCCTGCCGTCGGAAGAATAAATATTCCCGCGATTAGGGATGATGATGCGGTCGGGGATTCTGTTTCGTTCTCTCTCGGCTATCTTTAACCATTCTTTTTTCTCTACGAATACGATATCGGCGATGCAGAAAACAATGCCTCCCACGACAAAGAGGAGTAAGATACAAACAAGGAAATAGCGGAATAGTATGCCGTTAGCCTGTACGTCGGTATGGTTTGTCTCTGCCATCTTTTCTATCGGTGTAGTTCATAGGGAGGCCGGTTGGCTCCTTCCAGATTGATATGTTGTTTTTTTACCAGTTCTTCTACCATGGAAGGCCGGCTGTATCCGGCTAATTCCACAGAAATGGCGAGCGCCTCTAATTGAACTTCGTTCAACTCCTTCTGCAAAGAATCAATTTTCTTTATTTTCAGTATGCAGGAGTACCGGTTACTGATAAAGCCGAATGTCAGGACCACCACCAACAGGATCATTTTGATGTGTCTGATAAAAAAATCTTCTTTCAGTACCCCCCCTCCCAGGATGTACCAAAAGGAGAGACGTCTTTTTTTTCTTTTTTTCTTTTTTCCTTCCATATCTGTCTGCTATTATCCAATCTTTTCTGCTATTCGTAGTTTGGCGCTCCGGGAGCGGGGATTTCTGTTCACCTCTTCTTCCTGGGGTACAATCACTCTCGGATTAACAAGACGAAAAGGCGCCTGGACGTTTCCAAAAAAATCCTGCTTCGTTTTCCCTTCAAAATTGCCGGTTTTCATGAAATTTTTCACTATCCGGTCTTCCAGAGAGTGGTAAGTAATGACCACCAAGCGTCCACCGGGTTTCAGTACCGGCAATGTATGCCGCAACATTTCTTTCAGGGCGCACATTTCATCATTCACTTCGATACGCAAGGCCTGAAACACCTGCGCCAGGAATTTCTTTTCTTTATCCTTCCCCGTGAAAGGTTTCAGTACTTCCAGTAAGTCGCCTGTTGTTGCTATCCTGTTTATCCCACGGGCGCGCACTATCAGGGAGGCCAGTTTACGTGCCGCTTTCAACTCACCGTATAAGTAAAACACATCGGCCAGGGCTTCTTCCGTATAGGTATTCAGCACATCGGCCGCCGTATGTCCGGAGCGGGTGTTCATACGCATATCCAGGCATCCGTCGGAACGGAAAGAAAACCCCCGTCCGCATGTATCGAAATGATGAGACGACACCCCCAGATCGGCCAGTATGCCATCCACGCAGCCTACCACCTGATGATAACGCATGAAACTGTACAGGTAACGAAAATTGCTGCGGACAAACACAAAACGAGCATCCGAAGGAATATTCTGCTCGGCATCGGCATCCCGGTCGAAGCCATACAGGCGGCCTCCGGCGTGCAGACGCTCCAGGATGGCGAGCGAATGTCCGCCTCCGCCAAAAGTAAGGTCTGCATAGATTCCCGATGGGCGGATATGCAGTCCCTCCACACTCTCATTCACCATCACCGGTATATGATATGAAGTTTCAGTATCCTTCATTATACGTGTTTTTTGTGTCTCTTCCGCTATTTGTGTTTTTATGATTAAAACTTTATGTCTTTTTGACATGTAAAGTTATACATTTTATGTACGAGAATACCTAATCTGTACGAAAAAAAATAAAAAGTTTTCAACAGTATCCGGTTTTTTACGATGGATTGGTCTTTTTTTTCATGAAAAACCCGGCGTAAGAACAGATATTGTTCAAACTCCGGGTCTTTGATTTACTTGAAAATAAGTTATTCTAAAATTTTCACTTTGATATTACGGTACCAGACGTCGTCGCCATGGTCTTGCAAACCGATGTACCCTTCCTTATTTTCTCCGCCACAATTAAACAGCAGGTCGAATGCATAGGGGAACTCTTCCGAGCCTTCTTTGAACTTACTTTTGTTTAACAGTTCTTTCCATTGTGGAGTCCACAAATGATATTCAACGACATTTTCGCCGTTCTGATTATGGATAATCGTGCCTTTATACGAAGTGATTGATACGGTATTCCATTCGCCTACCGGTTTGGCATTCTGCGGTTTGGCGGCTATCATATCGTATAGCGAGCCCGACTGGCGGTTGCCGTCTTTACCCAATTTCGCATCCGGGTGATTTTCATTATCCAGCACCTGACATTCGGGCGAGGAGATGTAGATTGGTTCGCCTTCCACTTCCTGAGCCAGGTAGAAGATACCGGAGTTCGAACCTTTACCCACCTTCCATTCCAGAGAGAGTTCAAAGTTTTTAAATTTATGAGCGAAAATAACGTCTCCCCCATTGGAAGCTCCGGCTTCTCCGGCTCCCGATCCCTGAATTTTGAGTGCTCCGTCTTCAATAATCCACGCTTCGGGCAGGTCCGGGCGATTGTATCCTCTCCAGCCGTTGAGCGATTGACCGTCGAAAAGGGTGATCCAGCCGTTATCATCCACAGGGAAATCGGCCAGATTTACTTCCGGCAGTCCTTCCGTTAGTTTATAGCCGGCGTTGGCTTCTGTTGCTGCCTCGTCAGCAGGAGCCTGATCGGCTTTCTTCCCACCGCCACAAGATGTAAAATAACACATCGTAGCGGCCATTGTTGCTACTAATACTAATTTTTTCATTTACTCTGTATGTTTAATTGTTTCTCCATATCAGCGGGTTTAGCTCAGGGCAGATCAACCAGCTTCCAGCCTTCGCGGTAGTTGTGCTTAATCAGGCCTTCGGCAAACTGTTTTGCATTCACGGGATCAGTCCATATCTTGTTGAATTTCGGGTCGCCGTCAACAATCTTGAAGTCATCCTTGATAAGGATTCTGATTTGTTCGCTATCTCCTATATTTGTGAACTTCATATTTTCGCCATCCCACAGTAATTCTTTGTTCAGTGTCTGCAGACGTACGGCTAATACGCCCATTACGACCATTTCATTGAACGGGCCGGCTTCCGAGAAGTCGGATTTCGACAGTACACGGTTGGCAGGATTTTCCTTACATGCGCGTATCCAGTCTTGCTCGTGTCCGCCTTGCATCGATTTTTCCACCCGGCGGCATACTTTAGGCGCATTCGGTTTACGTCCTGAGAGCAGCCAGGGATTCACTCCGTAGCAGCCGCATATCAGTGTGTCTTTCGTACCGTGGAAAATAACAGCGCCTCCCGAATCATTCAGGTTACGTCCGGCAGGATAGCCTTCCGGCAGGTCGGGTTTCAGGCCGCCGTCGTACCAATGGACTTCGACTTCGGGCAGCGATACCTTCGGCAGGTTGTCGCGCGAGGGATATATCAGTTTCACATGTTGAGCCTGCGGAGCGCAGTCTTGCAGCAAGAGGGTTGACGAACCCTGTACTTTGGTCGGATAGCCCAACTTCAGCCCTTTGAATACCGGATGCAGGATGTGGCAGGCCATATCGCCCAGCGCTCCTGTACCATAAGCCCACCATCCGCGCCAGTTCCACGGGTGGTAAATATTATTGTAGGGCCTTACTTCGGCCGGGCCGGTAAACAAATCCCAGTTCAGGGTAGATGGAATCTTGTCTGCTTTTTCCGGGGCATTGAGTCCTTGCGGCCAGATCGGGCGGTCGGTGAAAGCTTCCACTTTCCTTACTTCGCCTATTTCGCCGTTCCATATCCATTCACAGACCAAGTCCACCCCTTCTCCTGACGACCCCTGGTTTCCCATCTGAGTCGCTACTTTGTATTTAGCGGCTAATTTGGTAAGCAGGCGGGATTCGTAAACAGAGTGGGTCAATGGTTTCTGTACATAGGCATGTTTGCCTAAGGTGATGGCATCAGCAGCGATGATAGCGTGTGTATGGTCGGCAGTAGCCACGATCACGGCATCGATCTCTTTTCCTAATTCATCATATAGCTTGCGATAGTCCCAATATTTTTTAGCCTGAGGATATGTTTCAAAAACGGGTTTTGCATATTTCCAATCGACGTCACAGAGAGCTACGATGTTTTCCGTAGCCACGTTACGAAGATTGGTATTACCCATACCTCCTATCCCTATACCCGCAATATTCAGCTTATCCGTAGGCGCTGTATATCCGTGACTTTTCCCTAAAATTGTATTGGGGACAATTGTTAAAGCTGCCGCGGCAGCTGTACTCTTTTGAAGAAATGATCTCCTTGAAATGTTTGACATAATAATAATTTTTAGATTAGCACTTAATCATATTGTAAATATCTAAATTTCCTCATTTTAGTCTAAAATCCCCGCAAATATAACCAATACCCGAAGATAGGCAAGGAAAAAAGAATGCTTTTTCCACGTCAGATAAATTTTTTTAACGTTACTTCTTTTTGCTTCCCTTTTTCCTGGCGGCCGGTTTTTCACCTGCCGAGCTGATTATCTGCATCACCTTGTCTAAAGTCAGTTCTTTAGGGTCTTCTACGGTGCGGGGTATCTTATAATTCTTCCCTTTATAAGCAATGTAAGGGCCGAATCTCCCGTTGAGCAATTCCAGTTCCGGCTCTTCGTCGAACTTCTTCAGGCTGCGTTGGGCTTCTTTTTCCCGTTTGCTGACGATCAGTCCGATGGCTTCTTCCTCCGAAATGGTCAGCGGGCTTAATTCTTTAGGAATGGAGATGAATTTGGCATCGTGGCGGATAAAAGGGCCGAAGCGTCCGACACCGGCTACAATCGTTTTCTCCTCATAATCCCCTACCGTACGCGGCAGGTCGAACAGTTTGAGGGCCTCTTCCAGGGTGATTGTCTCGATCGACTGGCCTTTCATCAGCGAGGCAAACTGGGGTTTAGCCGCTTCTTTATCATCCGGATTCGCTGCTCCCAGCTGGACGACAGGGCCGAAACGCCCGATCTTGACAAAGACGGGGAGACCGCTCTTCGGGTCGGTACCTATTTCGCGCTCCCCTACTTTATGTTCGGTTTTGACAGCGGCTGTTTGCTCTACAATGGGGTGAAACACTTTATAGAAACGGTCGATCGACTCTCTCCAGTCCATTTCTCCTTCCGCTATGCTGTCAAATTCTTTCTCCACACTGGCGGTAAAATTATAATCCAGCACATCCGGGAAGTATGCCATCAGGAAGTCGTTGACTACGAACCCAATATCGGTAGGCATTAGTTTGTTCCGGTCGGCTCCTGCCGTTTCTTTTTTCTCTTTTTCCGTTATCTTGTTGTGACTCAATGTGATGATGCGATAAAGGCGTTCCTGTCCTTCTTTATCGCTTTTGATCACATACCCGCGGTTCTGTATCGTCTGGATAGTCGGTGCGTAGGTCGAAGGGCGTCCGATCCCCAGCTCTTCCAGGCGCCGTACCAGGCTGGCTTCCGTATAGCGTGGCGGACGCTGTGTGAAGCGTTCGGTAGCGACTATCTCTTTCATGCTCAGGGCGTCGTTTTGTTTCACGGCAGGGAGCAGTCCGTTTTCCTGTTCTTTCTCGTTTTCGTCGTCCGAGCTTTCATTATAGACCTGCAGGAAGCCGTCGAAAACAATCACTTCGCCTGTAGCGATGAATTTTTCCTTCAGCCCGCTTATTTCCACCGATATAGAGGTGCGTTCCAGTTCGGCATCGGCCATCTGGCAGGCCATGGTGCGTTTGCGTATCAGTTCGTATAGTTTTTTTTCCTGGGCCGTTCCGTTGATTGCTTCCTGGCTGATATAGGTAGGGCGGATGGCCTCGTGCGCTTCCTGAGCTCCTTTGCTCTTGGTGGTGTATTTGCGGAATTTATAATATTTTTCCCCGTACGTACCGATGATGGTCTCTTTCGTAGTACCCAAAGCCAGATCACTCAGATTGACCGAGTCGGTACGCATATAGGTGATCAGTCCGGATTCATAAAGCCGCTGGGCGATCATCATTGTTTGCGAGACGGAATAGCTTAATTTGCGTGCCGCTTCCTGTTGCAGGGTAGAAGTTGTGAAAGGAGGCGCCGGCGATTTTTTTACCGGTCTCGTGGTGATATCTTCTATCCGGAACGAAGCCTTCCGGCAGGATTCTAAGAATGCGTTTACTTCTTCCTTCGTCTTTAAGCGTTTATTGAGTTCCGCCTTCAGGATGTTTGTCCCGTCGGGCAAGATAAAATGGGCGACGATGCGGAAGGAGGCTTCCGCGACGAAGTGGTTGATTTCGCGCTCCCGTTCGGCAATTAAACGGACGGCCACGGACTGCACCCGTCCGGCAGACAGGGCAGGTTTTACTTTTCGCCATAAGATGGGCGAGAGTTCAAAGCCGACAATGCGGTCTAACACCCGGCGTGCCTGTTGCGCATCCACCAAATGGATATCGATGCTTCTCGGATGTTCAATAGCCTGTAAGATGGCATTTTTGGTGATCTCATGAAAAACAATACGCCTCGTTTTCTCAGGTTTCAGATTCAGTACCTCGGCTAAGTGCCAGGAGATAGCTTCTCCTTCGCGGTCTTCATCGGAAGCCAGCCATACCGTTTCCGCGTTTTTTGCCTCAGCCTTCAGTTCGGATACTATTTTCTTCTTATCTTCAGGTACGACGTACTGGGGCGTATAGTTCTGTTCGAAATCAATGCTAAACTCTTTTTTCTTTAAATCACGGATGTGTCCATAGCTCGACATTACTTTAAATTCTTTTCCCAGAAACTTTTCAATCGTCTTTGCTTTAGCCGGAGACTCCACAATCACAAGATTTTTCTGCATATTCAATATACTTTTATAACCACGATTTATCCAATTACCGGGCAAAGATATATTTTTTCTTTTAAAAATCAGGCCAGGGATATTAAAATGGGTGCATTTGACTACGTCGATTTTCAATTCAGCTTGTCGCCTCGTCATTGCGAGCCCGGAGGGTAAAGCAATCCAGAGCGGGGCACCCTGGATTGCTTCGTACCTCGCAATGACGGTGGGAATGGATTGCTTCGTACCTCGCAATGACGGGAATCTGCGGCAATTTGAATTGAAAATCGACGTAGTCAAATGCACCCATGAATATTCACTATTATTCCGGGAGATCATTGGACTCTGTGTCGTTTTGTGTAGGTAATCGAAAATAAAGCGTTCGCCCTGCGGAATGAACAGTAGTGAAATATCCGGAAATCATCTGTTACGCTTATAATCAGAGGAAGAAGTTCCCGCAGAGGAATATACCGGCAGCCTGCCTCTGAAGCTTTTATTTGTCCGACCCGGGTCAAACAGCTGTCCGACCTGGGTCGAACACGTGTCTGACCTGGGTC
>JAISZA010000077.1 GCA_031269535.1 Tannerellaceae bacterium | reverse complement strand
AACTCTCCTTTCAGAATCAGAGCAGATATGTCCCTCCCGAAGATCTGACAAAGGAATACCTCAACGACAAAAACAACAGCAATTAATCGTAGGTGTTGTCAGGAAATAAGTGTTACATTTTTTCATTACCGGCATTCTGGATTGCTTCGCTCCGCTCGCAATGACGGGAGGATATTGTCATTGTGAGTGAAGCGAAGCAATGACGCGAGGATATTGTCATTGTGAGTGAAGCGAAGCAATGACGCGAGGATCGTCATTGCGAGTGAAGCGAAGCAATGATGGGAGGATATTGTCATTGTGAGTGAAGCGAAGCAATGATGGGAGGATCGTCATTGAGAGTGAAGCGAAGCAATGATGGGAGGATCGTCATTGCGAGCGGAGCGAAGCAATCCAGGTTTTTGTGACGTTTATTTCCTGACAACGCCTTAATCCTCTTTTTCTCCATAGGCCAGATCGCCGGCATCCCCTAATCCGGGGACGATATACGAATGTTCGTCGAGCTCATTGTCGATAGCGGCCAGCCAGAGCGTCGTGCGATCGTGTGGCATGACCCCGCGGATGTATTCTACCGCCTGCCGGCTGGCAATAATCGAGGCAAGGTGTATCTGCGTAGGCTCTCCCTTTGTCAGCAAGGCCTTGTAGGCCAGCTCCATCGAGCTTCCTGTTGCCAGCATGGGGTCGGTGATGATAAGCACTTTGCCGTTCAGCCCCGGCGAAGCAATGTACTCGATATGGATATCAAAATTCAGGCGGTCTTTATACTTGCGATAGGCAGAAACAAAAGCATTCTCCGTATCGTCTAAATAACTGAGGAAGCCCTGATGGTAAGGAAGCCCGGCACGCAGGATGGTACTGACTACCACCCGATCGCAAGGCGTATTCACCCAGGCGGTGCCTAAAGGCGTGGTAACGCTTTTCCGGGTGTATGAAAAACTCCGGCTGATTTCGTAGGCCATAATTTCGCCAATACGCTCAATATTCCTGCGGAAACGCAGGCGGTCTTTCTGTAACTGAACGTCTCTTAATTCGGCTACAAACCGATTCAATATACTGTCGGATTCTCCAAGATGTACTATTTTCATATAAATAAAAATTTTTAACAGTGTGCACATGCTCGTTTCATATCGCTTTCTGTTTCATTGCCCGAAAGTAAATATATTTCGTCGGCCCGGCAAAATTATCTCTTCTTTTTTTAATACTATCTGTATATTTGCGGAAATTTAATGAATAATATACAAACAGAATGAAAACGAAACACGTAATTTTTTTGAGCAGCATGATTGTTTTATCCGCATGTCGGCCCGGGACAAAGATTGTCTATCCGGTGGCAGAAAAAGGGAATACAGTGGATTCCTACTTCGGGACGGAAGTGCCCGATCCGTATCGTTGGCTGGAAAACGATACCTCTCAGGCTACAGCGGCCTGGGTAGAGGCCGAAAATAAAGTAAGCGCGGAATATCTCGCACAAATCCCTTTCCGCGACCAATTGAAACAACGTCTGACAGAGCTGACCGATTATGAGAAGATAGGTTCTCCCTACAAAAAGAAAGGAAAATACTACTTCTTTAAAAACAATGGACTTCAGAACCAAAGTGTCTTTTATGTAAAAGAATCTTTAGACGGCGAAGCGAGCGTATTGCTCGACCCGAATACGCTTTCCGACGACGGCACCGTGGCGCTGAGCGGCGTCTCGTTCTCCAACGACGGAAAGTATCTGGCATACAGCATCTCAAGAAGCGGATCAGACTGGAGGGAACTCTTGGTGATAGACCTCGCTACCGGCCAACACCTCGACGACCACATCCTCTGGGCTAAGTTCAGCGGAGCCGCATGGGAGGGAGAAGGCTTCTATTACAGCGCCTACGACGCTCCCGATGCCGGAAAAGAGTTTTCAAACGTGAACGAAAACCATAAAATATACTACCACAAATTAGGAACGCCCCAGACAGACGACCGGCTGAGCTATTCGAACCCTGAAGAGCCCAAACGCTTCTATACCGCCGACGTGAGCGAAGACGAACGGCTCATGTTCATCTACGAATCCGGCGCAGGAAGCGGGAATAATCTGTTTCTCAAAGACCTGACGAAACCCGGCGCACCGGTGACGGCCCTGACGGAAGATATGGAATATACCTATACCCCCATCGAGGTGATAGGCGATAAGATATACCTGCTGACTAATTACGGAGCACCGAAATATCACATCATGACGGCCGACATAGCCTCTCCCCGGCTGAAAGACTGGAAAGAACTGATCCCCGAATCGGAAGCTGTCCTCGCCAATGCCCAAGTGATCGGAGGCAAGCTCATCCTTACTTACGAAAAAGATGCCTCGCACCATGCCTATGTCTATACTCCCGACGGAAAGCAGGAGCACGAAATAAGCCTGCCTACGTTAGGCTCCGTCAGCTTCAGCGGGAATAAAGACGATAAGGAGACCTTCTATGTCTTTACTTCCTTTACTTATCCGCCCACCATTTTTACATACGATATGGATACCAACCTATCCGGACTCTACCTGGCGCCGAAAGTAGCCTTCAGACCCGAAGAATACACCACCGAACAAGTGTTCTACCCCAGTAAGGACGGGACGAAGATACCGATGTTCCTCACCTATAAGAAAGGATTGCAAAAGAATGGGGCCAATCCCACCCTGCTCTACGGATATGGCGGATTCAACATCAGCCTGTCGCCAAGCTTCTCCGTCAACCGCCTGGTCTTCCTCGAAAATGGCGGTATATACGCACAAGCCAACCTGCGCGGAGGCGCTGAATACGGCGAAGAATGGCATCAGGCTGGAACCAAACTGAATAAACAAAACGTATTCGACGACTTTATCGCCGCCGCCGAATACCTGATAAGCGAACAATACACCAGCCGGGAGAAACTCGCCATCAACGGAGGATCGAACGGAGGACTGCTGGTGGGCGCCGTCGTCAACCAACGCCCGGAGCTGTTCAAAGTAGCCGTACCCCAGGTGGGAGTAATGGATATGCTGCGCTATCACACCTTCACTATCGGATGGAACTGGGCAAGCGATTACGGAACCAGCGACGACAGCCGCGGGATGTTCGACTACCTCTATGCCTATTCCCCCCTGCATAATATCAGAAACGACGGTACCCCCTACCCTGCCGTCCTTATCACTACCGCCGACCACGACGACCGCGTCGTGCCCGCCCATTCCTTCAAATATGCCGCCACCCTGCAGGCCGCCCAAACCGGCAGTGCCCCCAAACTGATACGCATCGAAACCAAAGCCGGTCACGGCTCAGGCAAACCTATCAGCAAAATATTAGACGAATATGCCGACATATTCGCCTTTATCATGTACAATCTGCAGGTTGAAATGCAGGCTGAAAAATGAAAAACAACTGAGGCTGTGACTTTGGGTGCCTTGCGAGGTACGAAGCAATCCAGACCGGGCACCCTGGATTGCTTCGTACCTCGCAAGGACGACAGCTTAAAAACGTTCGCCCAGGATGGCGTATATCTTGTCGGGGTCTTTCTGTGCTGGTCCTAATACAAAGAAGTGAATATGGTATATCGTGTTGGTATTATCGTCTATCATCCACACTTCATTTCGTTCCATGGTTGACATATCACCGCTCATAAACGGCAGCGCCGTAGTATTGTTGTTTCCCAGATTTACCTTCACTACGTCATTGCTATATCCTCCGTCATGCCAGTACTGGGCTACCTGGTAGCTATACATTTTTTGTGCAGAGACGGAGGGGTTTCGTCTGACCCGGGGGGTAGCATAGTATTCGTAGGCTGTTCCATACACGCCGGTGGTCATCGAAATTTCTAACGAATCGAGAAAAACGGTACTGGATGAGTTGGGGATCTGGGCTTGATAGAGGTCTTTCTTTATACCCACATCTACGGTTGTTTCCTCTTTGTTTTTGAGATGATTCCACTCCTGTCCGTTCCACACCATGATGCCTTTTTTCAGGAATCCGTTGTTAGTCAGATTATACACGACCAGACCGGTATGTTCTTCTTTTTGCCCAAGCGTAGCATCTTCTATCATGGGCTTCAGCTCCGTATCGCTCACCAGGTTTACGCGAGGCATCAACAGCCCCTTGGTTGCATTTTTCCCCCCTTGGGCAGCAGCAGCAATGTCTTTCAGCTGCAGCAAAGCGCCTGCCACAGGCGCTTCGGCTACTCCGATAGTGACTTGGGCATACAACGCAGGGAACATACTCAGGCATAAAAACACCAGCATTATTTTCGTATTTGTCTTCATTTTTGCTTGTATTGATCAATTAATATTGCGTTACTAATACCGCATAGACCGGATTGGTGAATCCATGTTGGGCATAGATAAAATGCACATTATACACGTAGTTGTTGGCAGGATCCGCTATCCAGACTTCGAACCGCTGGTCGGCTTTCGGCGCATTTAGATTGTAGAACTGTTGCCAGGTATCATTACCTGTTGCATACTGGGAATTATACGTGTATCCTACTGCTGGCATAGTCGCATTTACATTATACGAATTAGTGGTGTTCGCATCTCCCGCCGTATTGTAATCCCAAAAACAGGCGATTTGATACGTGATCAATGTCCCCTGACTCTGGAACTTGTATTGAGGTTGTTTCGTGAGGGGATCAATTCTAAATTCAAATATCCCCATCTCTACAGGTGCATCGCCATCACTCAGTCCGGCAACCGATCGTTTCACCGATTTCAGTGTGGAAGAACCGGAGGTTTTGGATGTAGTTTCCAGCTGCGCCCACATCGTGCCATCCCATTCATAGATACCTTCTTCCATTTCTCCCGATGTACTCACGTTATAAACCAGCAGGCCGGTAATGTCTGATTTATGATTCGGAGTTGCTCCCGGGATAACCGTTACATCCGACACGCTGTTTAATGCTACGCGGGGAAGCAGGAATCCCCCTTTGTTGGCGGTTACGCCGCCTGTCCCTGTCGGAGCGTCGTATTCTTTGATTTGCAATAAGGCGGCCGGTTCGGAAGGCGACAAAGAGCCGACGGATACCTGTGCCTGCACTCCTGCGGCCAAAGGCAGTGCAAAAAGAAGCCACAAGGTTGTTTTTTTTATATATGCTTTCATTTTAAAATTCGTAGAGTTATTAATATTTCTGCACAATTATCACGTAGGTCTTTAGACCACCAGCAAACAGGGTCAGAAACTGGACATGGTAGATACTCGCATTGGGCACATCTGCCAGCCATATTTCATCTCGTTCATGGTCTTTCATTTGGGTGCCGCAGTCGGTCCAGGGGGAAGTAGAATTCAGAGAGGCACTCATAAGTTTGAAAGAATAACCGGACTCCGCCCAGTTCTTCCCGTCCACGTTTTCTAAAGCCCAGTATTTGTTTATATGCCAATAATACGTTTGGCTGTTGGTGTGTCCCGGGGCTAAGCGTAATTGAGGGTACCAACCGCTCGATATCCTGAACTCAAATATTCCCAGCGAAACAGTACGGCTATCAAGCGGAGACCCGCTCTGGTAGATCTCTTTCTTTATGGAGGCGCCTTCTTTTTTCGTAATCTTTTTCAGCATTTCCCATTCCGTTCCGTTCCATTGGTAGATTCCTTTTTCGAGCTGTAGGGATGGATTTACTTTTACATTGTAGACCAGCAGGCCGGTATGGTCTTTCTTTTTATCTGCGCTCAGGCTTGCGTCTAAAAAGGTGCCGAGGGCCGTAAGTTCTACCCGGGGAAGAAGTAAGCCGCCGGTCGTTGCTGTTGCCCCGGCTGTGCCTGGGGTTGATTCTTTGTCCTTGAGCTGCAAAAGAGCAGCTTCCGCAGGTTTAGTTCCTGAGCCTATCGACATTTGCGCATACAATCCACCGGGATAGGCTATGAACAAAAGGATAAACAAAACTTTCAGGACTGAAACTAAGTACTTCATAATAATAAATTGAATCGTTTGTTATTATATTTAATTTTTACACACAGTTTTTACTTCAAATTATACCACCAATGGATAATATGGTGCAAAAGTATGAAATAAATATGAAGTAAACTCCATATTCATGCCGTTTTTTTTTAAAAATATCTTGTTGCGAGTTACAAGTTACGAGTTACAAGTTGCGAGTTACGAGTTACGAGTTACAAGTTACGAGTTACGAGTTACGAGTTACAAGTTACGAGTTACAAGTTAGTATCCTATAGATTTTCGCTTCAGAACCTTCCCCCCGGAACCTGTATCTGTTTCACTCCCGTCCGGTTTATTCCCGGATTTTAATGGGTACAATTCAAATTCTATTTAGTAACTCTATTCTACACTGAATCCGACGGCGGCTACGCTCAGGGAGGTGAAGATACCTAAGGCGTTGTCGATGGAGCTGACTGGGTTGGCCAGGTCGGTCGAGCTGATGCGTTCGTAGAGGTCGGCATAATCCTTATTGACGCGGTATAAATAAATGGTATAGTATCCCGTAGCGGGAAAGTCCATCGGACGCATGACATGGCGGTTGCCCTGGAAAGGTTGCATCATGCGCCGCCCGAAAACGGGGCCGGAAGGAGTATTTACCGTAGCGCTTGAAGGACTTACGACATATACCTGATAGAAACTCCGGTCGGGGTCGTCCCACGACAAGACAATCTCCGTCGAGTCATCTGCTTCGCCCCAATAGTAGGAAGAATATGTCTGGGTGATGGACGAGGGTTCGATTGTCAGATTATGGATAGGTTGGGGGACAGAGGTGGATGCCTGGATTGTCTTTCCCTGATATTCGAACTGCAGTTTGTATTCCTGAAGGCCGCGGATGGTATCGGTGCCCATATCTAAGGAATACGTGCCGTTTGCCGTTTCGTGTAATTCCCCGCCATTCACTTGCAGGTGTAAGCCGGTGATGGGTTTGGAAAAGATATAATCTTCTCCCAGATAGACCTCCATACTATATAGTTTGACACTCAGCGTTTTTTTGCCCTCTTCCAGGTAGCTTTCTACGATGGGAGTAATGATATCAATGCCCGAGGTGGCCAGTTCTTCCCCACAGCCGGTAACGAATATGAGACAGGCCACAGGCGACAGGAGGGCATAGGTGTATTTTCTTCTTTTCATCTTATCCTTTTTATTTCAGTTGAATACTCAGGGTGATATTCGGTGTAAAGCCCAGCAGGTTGATATTGGTTTCCGTTACGCCCAGCGAAGTGTCGTAAGCGTATTCTTTATACCATACGTTGGCCCGGTCATAGACATTAAACAACGACAGGCTCAGGCTGGATTTGAACGCTTTGATAAAAGACAGATCGTATTTGGCCAGCAGGTCTAAGCGATGGTAATCCGGATAACGGGCGTTGTTTTTTTCGCCTACCACAATGAAATTCATATTCCCATTGTTGGGCGTATTGAGCGTATAGGCGCCGATAGGTTCGGTAAAAGGTTTACCGGTGGCATAAATCCAGGTAGCGGAAAGCGTAAAGTCTCTGACCGGTTTATAGGTGGCAACGATCTTAAATTCATGCGTCACATCCTGGTTAGCAGCGAAGTATCCATCGCCATACACAGGAAAATGATAGCGTGTCTCGGCCAGCGTATAGCCTATCCAGCCGGTTAGTTTGCCGTATTTCTTCTGCAGGAGAAAATCAATCCCGCGTGAATAACCTTCGCCTTTATAAAAGAACTGCTGGTATTCAGCCTGGTCGATAAACGAAGGGGCGAAGCGCAGGGTATATTCGCTCAGGTGGTTCAGCTTCTTATAATATCCTTCAACGTCGAACAGGTAATCTTTCGTCTCATAACTTCCGCCTGCCACCCAATGGAGGGAACTACTGACCGGTATGCCCTCCTTGTCCGACAACAGCCAGATGTCCCGGCTTCCGGCAGAGACGTCTTCGCGTACAATGCGGTTGACAAACTGATAATAAGACCCACCCGAAGCCTTGAGGCTGATCCGGTCGTTCAGCTTATAAAACGCCTGGAAACGTGGTTCGGCATAAAAGCGTGAAGTGACGTCGTAGAACGAAAGCCGCAAACCGGGAAGCAAGGTGAGACGGCTGTTCAGCGTCCACCGGTCCTGTGCATAGACCGATAAGAGCCGTCCCGCGTTGTGCATATTCAGAATATCGGCCGTATCGTTCCGCGAATAGCGGTAACGGATTTGATAGTCAGAGTAAGCGAGACCAAATTCCAGCTTATTCATCCCGTTAAGTTTAAATTCATTGTCCATCTTCAGGGAATAATCCCAGAGGGTATTGTTCTCGTTGGTGTTCATATCGAACAGGATGCCTGCGCCTCCTCCCTGGCCTTCGGTAGTGGTTGAGTTTTGCCGGTCGCGCAGGCTGTAATAGTTTGAGAACGAGACCAGCAGATTGGAATAAAAGCGGTTGTCCCAGTTGCGCGACCATTTCAGGCTTGCTCCGATATTCCCCCAGCTGGTCTGATCGGTAATGCTTCCGCCGGTAAAGCTGCTGCCGAAGCTGCTGCGCGAATTATCCAGGTCGTCTTCCCCGTTAAAGAAGCTGAGTGAGAGGATATCGCGTTTGCCCGGGTTGTAAGTCAGCTTGGCATTCAGGTCGTAGAAGTAAGAAGCGGGTTTCTGCTGGTTGCGCATATTGAATCGTCCGCCGCCTCCACCGCCTCCCGATTGTCCGTTTTCAGAATAGACACCGGTAAATTTATCGTACATAAAGCTCTGGAACGAGCGCCTGCCGGCAATGAAAAAGGAGCCTTTCTCCCGGAAGGGGATTTCCATGAAAGCGTTAAAGCCCAGGAAACCGGCATCGCCTCCGAGATTAAACTCTTTGTCATTGCCTGTCTTTCCCACAATCTCCATCACACTCGACAGACGCCCGCCATGCTTTGCATCAAAACCTCCCTTATGGAGCTGCACATCTTTTACTGCATTGGTATTGAAGGCGCTGAATACTCCCATCAGATGCTCCTGGTGGTAGATCGTAAACCCATCGTACAAGACTAAGTTCTGATCGGGCGTACCTCCCCTCACATACATACCGGCCGAGGATTCATTACTCCCCGATATGCCCGGCATCAGCTGAAAGGTACGAAACAAGTCTTTCTCGCCCAGAGCCGGCAGGTCGGCTATCTTGGCCGTTGTCGTCTGGATGATACCTATCGAGAACTCCGGGATTTTCAGTACATCTTCCCGTTCCTTTACTACAATTACCTCGTCTAATATATTACTGGCCGGCTGTAATTCCACAAACAGGTTCTCCGGATTCACGTCGGGCGAGAGGTAGAAATACTGCGTCTCATATCCCAGGTATTTGAATACCAGTACCTCTGTATCCGAAGGTACATTATACAGGGTGAAATAGCCATCCGTATTGGTCGTTGTTCCGATGCCATATCCTTCGACATAGACCGAGGCAAAGGGCAGTGCCTCGCCATTGGTCTGGTCTTTGATGCGTCCGGTGAGGGTCAGGTTGCGCTTCAAGGCCTTGCCTTCATAGCGTTTGTTTTCAAGCCCGGTCCGGTTCTTGGGCAGGTTCTTTGTCAGAACGATGCAATAGATACCCGCTTCGTCCACATAATACGATAAGTCTTTATGGTCGCGGAAAATAATATCGAAAGCCTGTCTGCGCGGCGTCCCCGTATAGAGATAATCATACTTATAGACGGCGACTAAGGCAGAATCGTACTTCAGGGGTATCCCGTATTTCGTTTCAAAGTCTTTCAACACTTTCAGCAGCGGTGTGCCGAAATAATTCTCTCTCACTGTAATGCTATCGCTCTCCTGCGACCATCCCTGAAAGGCTACCGCAGCCGCAAACAGGAAAGCCCATACTAATCTTCTCATCATAAAATAAGCATTTGTGAGAGCAAAAATGCAAACCTCCGCCTGCATTCCCAAATAAAATCAACGAACCGCCCGATTTTATCTATGAATCGCCCTATAGGATGCGACAATTTGAAATACACCCTATGAATCTGAGTCCTCCGGTGCAGGGGATAAAATACCGCATTAACGGTATTTTCATGAATAAAAAGCCCTTTAACTTTGTGTCGTGCTAATATCATTATTTGTGTACCCTTTAAACATATAAAATTATGGACTACTTATTTGATCAGAAAGAGAGCCTGCACAGGTTCGTCGGCACGACAAGATTCCTTGTCTGCTTTTGTTGCCGGTTTATCCGGCCCGTAAACAACTGCATCCACACCCGAATGTGCTGTTGTTGATTCTTTCCTCATTCTTTTCTTTTCTTTCTATTTCTCACAAACAACAAATTTTACTCAACTTCTTTTTAAATCATAATATGACACATTTAATTTTTTGCAGAGGCCAATACAGGCTTCGCAGGGTGAAGGCGTATATCTTTCTCCTGGCTGTGATGCTATCTTTTTCTGCTTTTTCGTACGGGCAAACGATACTGAAGGGTACCGTTATCGACGAGAAAACAGGCGAGGCGATTATCGGCGCTACTGTTTTGCAGAAATCTACTACCCACGGCGTTGCTACCGGCGCCGACGGGGCTTTCGAACTCCAGGTGCAAGGCTCCTTTCCCGTAACGCTGGTTATCCGTCTGGTGGGTTATCGCGCCCAGGAAGTAGAAGTATATGACGCCGGTGAAATCATACGCATTCTATTGAGAGAAGACCTCAATCTGCTGGATGAAGTAGTGGTCACCGGTTATGTGCAACAAAAAAGAGGCGTTATCACAGCCTCTGTTTTCGACGTGAAATCGGAAGAAATCACCGATATTCATGCTGCCAGTTTCGATCAGAAACTGGAAGGCCGGATTCCCGGAGTCGTTATTTCCAGCAATTCGGGAACTCCCGGCACAAGCGTCGCACTGCGTATCCGGGGGACGACGTCTATCAATGCAGGGAATAGTCCCTTATACGTTGTGGATGGGGTCTTTGTCAACAGTGGCGCCATCCAGCAAATCGGTAACGGGGGACAGGTGGTCAATTCGCTGGCCGACCTCAACCCGAACGATATCGAAAAGATAGAAGTGCTCAAAGACGCCAATGCGACGTCGATTTACGGATCGCGCGGAGCGAACGGCGTCATCCTGATCACCACCAAACGGGGAAAGTATAATGCAAAGACGAATATCTCCTTCGGCGCACGTCTGGGATTATCCAAAGTCAGGAAATTATGGGATATGGTCAACGGACCGGAATATGCCACGCTGGCCAACGAGGTCTATCTGAACGACGGGGGAGACCCGGCAAAAATACCTTATCCGAATCCCGTAAGCGAACCTTCATACATCGAGCAGAAATTAGACGATATCTTCCGGACGGGCCTGCAGCAGAACTATTTCGTGAACTTTTCGGGAGGGGATGCCCGGACGACGTTCTATCTGGGATTAGACTTCAACGAACAGGTCGGTACCAACAAACCGGACGACCTGAAGCGATACAGCCTGCGCATCAACCTCGATCATAAAGTATCCGATAAATTCAGGATAGGCACAAGCACCTCGCTGTCGCGTGTGGATCGCAAGATTGCCCTGACGGGGAATAATACGGCGGCGCCGATTCCATCGGCTATCCATCCACCGGCCAATGTGCCCTCCCGGTATGAAGACGGAAGTTATGTGGTCTGGGGCATACACGATAGTTACTTAGCCATGATAAACGACCTGGACAACCGCTCATCCAGTAACCGTCTGATAGGCTCCCTTTATGGAGAATATACCATCATCGACAATTTGGTGTTCCGTACCAACTGGAATATTGATTACAATACGGTGGATGAAAATATATACTATCCGACCGTCACGGCCAACGCCGTCTCAGTCAACGGACGGAACACCTCGGCCTATACCAAACGGCAAACGCTGATTAACGAGCAGACCCTGCGCTACAACACCCAGCTGGACAAGTTGCACACGCTCTCCTTCCTGATAGGGAATACCATCCAGAAAAACAATACCTCTTCCCGCTCCATCACGGCCACGGGATTCCCCAGCGACGACTTCAGGGAAATTACCTCCTCCGCTATACAGACGGCCAACGGTAGCAGCTCGGAAAACGCGCTCATTTCTTTCTTCGGCCGGGCAGCATACGACTACAAGAATAAATATATCGCCGACCTGAATGTCCGTATCGACGGCTCTTCCAAATTCGGGACAAACAATAAATGGGGTACCTTCCCTTCGGCCGGCCTCGCCTGGAACCTGACGGAAGAAGAATGGTTTAAGGCTTCCTGGGTCGATGGTCTCAAACTCAGAGCCAGCTATGGGATTACAGGTAATCAGAACGGGATAGGGAATTATACTTCCTACGGCTTGTGGTCGGGAGGAGCCAACTATAATGATAAGTCCGGCCTGCGCTCCTCGCAATTAGCCAATCCGGAATTGAAATGGGAAACGACCTCGCAGTTCAACATAGGCGTCGATTCGCACTTCTTCGATAATCGCTTAGAAGTGGAATTAAACTATTACGATAAATATACGCGGGATTTGCTGGTCAATTCACCCATCCCGGCCATCTCCGGATTCTCCAGTATCACCAGAAACGACGGGGAGATTAGCAACCGGGGTGTAGAACTGGCCATCAATTCCACCAATGTACGGAACAAAAACTTTACCTGGACAACTTCCTTCAATATCGCCCACAATAAGAATAAGATAGAGAAACTGGAAAACACCATCGATCAATACAGTTGGATTCGTATGGAACAGGGGCAATCCATGTTTACTTTCTATACCTACAAGCAGCTCTACGTTGATCCGCAGACGGGAGACGCCGTGATTGACGATTACAACAAGGACGGACAGATCAACGCCGACGACCGCCAGTACGTAGGCAATGCCCTGCCGATCGTCAACGGAGGATTGGATAATACGTTCAGATACAGAAATTTCGACCTGAATCTCTTCCTTACTTATTCCATAGGAAACGATGTCCTTTATATGTTTCAGTATATGCTTCAGCATGGAGGCACGCGGCCGGCCTGGGGTTATACGACGGGCCAACTCGAACGCTGGCAGAAGCCCGGCGACATAACGGATGTTCCCCGTATGACTACCAAAGGGCTTAATTATGCCCTCAGGACGGACCGTTTCCTCGAAGATGGCTCGTTTCTGAAAGCCCGGTCAATCACTCTGGGATACAATTTCCCCAGGGAACTCATCAGCCGCTTCAACATAAACGCCCTGAGACTGTTTGCCACAGGCACGAATCTATTCATCCTCACCAATTATTCGGGCACCGATCCGGAAATCAATGTAGCCGGAAACGATGAAAATACATTGGGAATAGATTTTGCGACTGCCCCATCCCCCCGTTCTTTCTTATTTGGTGTCAATCTAACCCTTTAATTATCCTGTATGAAAACAATAACAGTAAGCAGATCATTCCTGCACCTCGCTTCTTTCCTCCTGTTTGTCCTTGCGCTTTCGTGCGACGACCTCCTGCAGCCGGAGCCTACCACAGGGGTAAGCGATAAGCGTTCCATCTACGATGAAAAGAGCGCTAATGCCGCCCTCAACGGCGCCTATAATTCTTTGAAAGCAAGTGGCTACTACGGATTAGACTTTAATTTTATCACCTATCTCTTTGCCGATAACGTGAAATTCGTAGGTATCCAGACGTATTATAAAATATTTGTCCGCCAGAACGGATACGGAAAGACCAGTCTCCAGTCGGACAACAGCGCCCTGGCCGGTGTCTGGTCGGGCATCTACCGGACAATCAACAATGCCAATCACCTGATCGAGAAAGTACCTCTGGTGGACGACCCTAATTTCACCCGGGAAGAGCGCGACGATATCCTCGGGCAGGCTTATTTCATACGGGCCTTGAGTTATTTCGATCTGACGCGCTTCTGGGGAGGCGTGCAGTTGGTACTCAAACCAACCACCAGCCCCAGCGACGTGGAGGGAATCAAACGGAGCACCCTGGAAGAGACCTATACACAGATACTGGCCGACCTCAGCGAAGCCGAGTCGAGGCTCACTGCCAAACCCTCGCGTATCTTTGCCGATCTGGGGGCCGTACAGGCACTCATCGCCCGGATATCCCTCTACCGGCAGGAATGGGAGAAAGCGGAAACCTACGCCACCCGTCTGATATCGAACGATAAATATGCATTGGTGAAACCTTACTCCGTCTTTTATACCACCAAGGCATCCACCGAGTCGATCTTCGAACTGGAATTTACCGTCTCCGAATCCAATCCGAGCAGCAACTGGTGGCGGCCTTCCGAACTGGGCGGACGCTATGAGGCCTCGCTCAACGACGTAATTACCGGATTGCTGAAAGACCCCGAAACGGGAGGCAACCGGGGCGAACTGGTGCTCGAATCGGAAAGACGAAAGGAGATATACAATGGCTTCTACTGGAGAGGACAACGGGATGATCCGGAATACATCTTCCGCATTGCCGAACAATACCTCATACGCGCCGAAGTCCGCGCCCACCGGAATAACCTCTCCGGAAGTCTCGAAGACCTGAATACGGTAAGAGAACGCGCCGACGTACCTCCTCTCGGCAACAGCCGCTACAACACATTAGATAAAGCCCTGCAGGCGATCGAGGACGAACGCCGGATAGAGTTTGCCGTAGAGAATCACCGCTTCTTCGACCTGAGAAGAACCAACCGCCTCGGCGCCGTACTGGGAGAAGACGAAGCGTATCTCTTCCCCATACCGCTGAACCAGCTGGACAGAGACCCGTATCTCGACCCCAACCCGTCTAATTAGTGAATAACGAATAGTGAATAGTGAATAGTAATTCATCGTTCACTATTCGTTATTCACTATGAGTTATTTTACTATTCACTATTCTATTCACTATTCACTAAATTACATGCGTTACAAAAACATTTCTGCAGGACTTATCCTGTGTCTTTTTGCATTCTCCCCGCTGCAGGCGCAGCCGGAGAATGCTTCCGCCGGAGAGAAAAAACCGGTAGGTATTGATTTCTTTACTCAGGTATATAGTATCTCTAACCTGAAAGAGAAAAACGGAAACATCTTTTTCACCCTCAGTAAGCCCGATAAGGAAACCAATACGTATCCGCGGCATTTGTACCAATTGATCGACGGAGAGGCCGTCCGGTTGAGTCAGTCGAACATTTCCGATTATTTCTTTTGGGAAGACGATATCGTTTTCCGCGGAAACAGAGACGAAGCCGGCCCGCGCCGGACCGAAGGAGGCGAACGTCCTACCGTCTTTCAGAAACTAAGCCCCAACGGCTATGCCGAAGCCTCCGAATGGCTACGCCTGCCTTTTGCCGCGGGACAAATAGAATGGATAGACAAGGAACATTTCTTTTATACCTCTTCGTATAATCATCATGCCGCCGATGCCGGTAAGAACTACTATATCCTCGACGAACTGCCTTTCTGGTCGAACGGAAGGGGATTCACCAGCGGGACGCGCACCCATCTGTATTATTACAACAAAGGACAACGCACCCTGCTGACTGATACGCTCGGTACGGCTTCGGGATTCGTGCTGAGTCCCGATAAGAAAACGCTCATCTACACCGAGCGCGAAGCCTACTATGGCAAAGCCCGGCGCGAAGGCAGCCGGCTGGTGGCGCTCGATGTAGAGACCTTGCAGAAAAGCGATGTCATCCTGCCGGAGAAAACCTCCGGAGGAGGCGTACAATTCATCTCCAACGACGAGATACTGCTCACCCTGCGCCCCACCGGACAGGAGAATGAAAACGGAGACGACCGGGGAGCGGCTGTCTATCGCCTCCTGCTCAAAACCGGACAGGCAACGAAAGTGTTCGAACCGCTGCTATACGATCTGGGCAACAGCATCGGATCGGATATCGGCGGGGGAGGAGGTTCGCCTATCACCTGGGATAAGACAGGCATCCGCTTCGTCACAACCGATGCCGACCATGCACCCCTTATTCATGTTGACTTCAAAGACGCTCACGTCACCTTCCTCAGCAAAGACAAAGTAACGATCCGGGAATATCTCCCCTATAAGGAGGGATTCTTAGTCATAGCCTTAGTCGGACAGCGAGGAAGCGAGATTTATTTCCTCAACAAAAAAGGCGAGCTTAGTCCGCTGACTTCCATCAACACCCGGGTATTCGACGAACATCAGATTATCCATCCCATCGAGATCAGCTTCACCAACGAAGAAGGCCGTAAGCTGAACGGCTACGTCCTGCCCCCCGTCGGCTATGAGAAAGGGAAGAAATATCCCGCCATACTCGACATCCACGGAGGCCCCCGCTCGGCTTACGGCATCATCTTCTTCCACGAAATGCAATACTGGGCCAATCAGGGCTATGCCGTCTTCTTCACCAATCCCACAGGAAGCGCCGGCAGAGGATACGATTTCGGCAACCTGCGCGGTAAATTCGGAACGATCGACTATCGCGACCTGATGAGCTTTACCGACGCCGTACTGGAACAAACGGATTTCATCGACGAGACGCGCCTGGGCGTGACCGGCGGATCGTATGGCGGCTTTATGACCAACTGGATCATCGGACATACCGACCGCTTCAAGGCCGCCGCCTCGCAACGCTGCGCCTCCTCCTGGATATCTTACTTCACTACAGCTGACATCGGGTACACCTTTACAAGCTCCAACCTAACCACCGATCCATGGAAAGGCTCCGACCTGCTCTGGGAACGCTCGCCGCTCAAGTATGCCGACCAGGTAAAAACTCCTACGCTCTTTATCCACAGCGAGGAAGACTACCGCTGCCCCCTGAGCGAAGGACTACAGATGTATTATGCCCTCCAGTACTTCGAAGTGCCCACCCGCATGGTGATTTTCAAAGATGAAGACCATAATCTCTCCCGTTCGGGCAAACCCGTCAACCGCATCAAACGTATAGACGAGATCACCCAATGGTTTGATAAATACCTTAAATAATTATATGACCTTTCTCTCCCCCTCAGGGAAAGAAAAAAGTCCCGGTTTGAGAAAGCCGGGACTTTTGCAAAAAAGAAAATCATAAATAATGGGGCTAACTCTTTTTTTGAGGTGCTATCAGGAAAAATAACCGGCCACACGGAAGAGGAAGAAGTCTTTGTCCCTGAGTCCGTAGTTGTTATACTTTGCGCAGTTTAAATTTGTCCGACCCGGGTCAAACAGCTGGCCGACCTGGGTCGAACACGTATCCGACCCGGGTCGGACAGCTGTTTGACCCGGGTCGGACAAATAAACCAACGCAAAAATATGACGCAGACAAGTGGTATCATGTTTTTATACTTCGTACGGTTTAAGATAGTGAGATGAAAACAGAAAATAACCGGGAAGCATTTCTATTTTTTATTCCTTTTTAACGAAGTATTCAGTAAACCAGGGACATATCCCGGGTCTGTTCCAGGAATGTCCCATGTGTTTGTTATAGTAAATTGGAGGCTAATTCGGCCAGCAGGCTCCGTTCGCCTTTGATCAGATTGATATGGGCAAAGAGTTCCTGGCCTTTCATCTTATCGATCATATAAGCCAGGCCGTTGCTTTGGCTATCAAGATAAGGCGAGTCTATCTGCTGGAGGTCGCCTGTGAAGACCATCTTGGCGCCTTCTCCGGCGCGGGTAATAATTGTTTTCACTTCGTGCGGGGTGAGATTCTGGGCTTCGTCGATGATGCAGAATGTTTCCGAAAGGCTCCGGCCACGGATGAAGGCCAGGGCTTCGATCACCAATTGGTTGTTCTTCTGCCATTCATCAATCCGGCGGACATCGGAGCTGTTTGGGGGGAACTGAGCCTTGATCACATTCAGATTGTCGAAGAGTGGCTGCATATAAGGAGCTATCTTCTGTTTTTCATCACCCGGAAGAAAACCGATATCCTTATTAGCCAACGATACAATGGGCCGCGCCAGCAGGATTTGCTTATAGATATCGACTTGTTTCAATGCCGAGGCCAGGGCCAGCAAGGTTTTTCCTGTTCCGGCTTTTCCCGTGATCCCTACCAGCTTGATGTTGGGATCGTTCAGCACTTCGAAGGCAAAAGACTGCTCGGCATTGCGGGGCTGGATGCCGTAGTTCGTCCCTTTTTCCACCTTCTTTACTTTGTTTGTGAACGGATTATAACGAGCTAATACAGAATTTCGTACGCTTTTCAATATAAAGCAATCGTTCGGCTTGAGAATGGCTTTAAGTCCCAGCAGTCCGGGTTCTGTTCCTTCCGGAAGCGTGTAGATTTTGTCGATGATATCCGGGTCGATATCCTCATACGTTTCCTGGGCTTTATCAAACATATCGATATTTACGACCTTATCCGTAATATAGTCTTCCACTTCGATGCCGAGCGAGCGGGCTTTCATCCGGAGGTTAATATCTTTGGTCACTAAGATCGTACGCATGGCAGGATATTTCTCTGCTACGCTTGTTGCACAGGAGAGGATGCGGTGGTCGGGCGTCCGTTCGGGGAAAGAAAGCGCTATTTTCTCCTGGTATTTATCGCCTGTCACGACGTAAAGCGTCCCTAAGCCCGGGCCGAGGGAAGCCCCTTTGAGGAAGAGGTCGTTGCTGGTAAGGGAGTCAAGCTCACGGACGAACTCACGGGCGTTGTAATTGATCTGTTCATTTCCCCGTTTGAATTTATCCAGCTCTTCCAGTACGACAATAGGGAGGAAGATGTCGTTCTCCTGAAAATTCTCAATGCACTTATAATCGTGAAGGATTACGTTGGTATCCAGAATGAAATTTTTCTTCATGCCTTTCTTTTTTGTTCCCATGGTTCGTTGTTTTAATAGTTTGTTTTTGTCCCCAAAGATAAAAAAAACTTATCATTGCCGGCATAAACCGGCTAAATAAATTGCTCTGACATGTTCTGTATGGGGTTGATTGGTTATTAACAACTCTTTTAAAAAACCTCTTTTCTCCGGATTAGCATTTATACTTCTTTTTGCATCAACTCTTTGTATGGAGAAATTGGCATATAGATCATCAAAAAAGTTATCCGTTGGATTCTTCCCTCTGACATCTGAATTACTTAGCATCCAATGATGCCCCAATAAATTCAATTTTTCACAAAACATCTTCAGTCTTATTTGTTCCACATCATCAAATTCGTCTTTTGCATACGAATTAAAACTCGACGTTTCACTCAGAGGTTTATATGGAGGGTCAAAATAAAACAGTGTATCTGAAGCAGCATAGTTAATTGTTTGTTCAAAATCTCCACAAAGCAACTCAACCTTCTGTAAGGCTTCGTTAACCGCGAGTAAATTTGATTTGTCGCAAATAGTTGGTTTCTTATAACTGCCCATAGGTACATTAAACTCATTTCTTCTGTTTACCCGATACAATCCATTAAAACAGGTTCTGTTCAGAAAAATAAATAATGCAGAATGTTCTGTCTGACTTTCTTTTCGCTTATTAAATAAATCCCTTTTCTGATAATAATATTCTTTTTTCTTTTCTGCTGAATTGTCTAAAGAATGGAATTCTTCCTGCAGTATATCCAAGATAGAAATTAACTCTTCCGGAGCTGTTTTTATGCTTTGATATGTATTAATTAAATCTTCATTTATATCATTTATTACAGCCCTTTTCACATTGTGATAATTGTTGAGCAACCAAAAGAGAATTGCCCCGCTACCAACAAATGGCTCAATATAAATAAAATCTTTGCTAATAAGAGATTCCGACAACTTCTTCTCTATTTCAGAAATCAACTGAGTCTTACCTCCCGCCCATTTTAAAAATGGTTTCGCATTTTTTTGAATCATATATTTATCTTTCCTATTTTGTTACGATGCTTGTCCCTACCAGCCGGTCGTAACGGGCACCAAAGGGGCGGTACCAGACGAAGAGGGTGTACTCGTTCTCTGTCTGGTAGTAATTGCCTTCCAGCAGGGAGGTCTCGCCACAGGTCGATCCATCAGGGACGAAGAGATATTGGTAGTTGTAGTTTCCCTGCTTGAGAAGAACGGCTTTTTCGTAAGCGCCGGTATCATAATTATACTCCATCCGGCTTTTTTCGTTCAATACATTATTGTATATATCACTCTGGATATATACTTCGCCATCGGGATAGGGCTCACTTTGGAGCGTGAAATGCACAATGTCGTAATCAGCTTCCGTATCGGGATCGGCGCAACGGCTGCAACGAATCAGGAAACGCCCGTTCTGGTCTTCATCATATTGATAGGAACGGCGGGCGCGGGGGAAGTCGGTTTGCAGGGTGGTATGATAGAAGGGATTGTGGAATTGGATATTTTCAACCCCTATGCCATTGTATGTGTGGCTCAGGAACTCAATGCGGCGGTATTCGTTCCCGGCCTCGAATATCAGATCGCGGTTGTGGTCGTACACCAGGCGGTTGTTCAGGATGCTGCTTGGCCTGAGACCGGTTACGGCATTATCCCTTCGGCGGTTCTGGTAAACAAAGAGTTTAATGTCCGTCTGCGGATGGGTGACAGACAGGTTCTTATGATCGATGAAAAAGTTCAGCTGCTGATGTTCGCCATTGAAATCGTTCAGGGTATTGCCACTTACTTCGGCCGAGATCGTAAGCAAAGGTTCTACCACGGAGAAGCAGGCAGTCAGAAGTATCTTATCCGGTTCGTTTTCCCGGTATATCCTGACGGCGTAATTGCCCGATATTTTGAATTGCACCTCCTCATTGGGTAGCAGCAGGCGGTAATTGGTGTAAGGAGTGGTGGTGGCAATCGCATTGGCAAAGTCGTCGATGGTCAGACCGGAAAAACCATTCATGTATTCGACAGGGACAAGCGACGAGCGGTTCCAGTCGGCCTCACAATGTTCGATGGAATAGGCGAAGCGGTTGAAGTTCTGTTCCAGGGCGTCAAAGTTAATTTCCACCTGTTTGTTGCCACCCAGTTCAATGAGGGGGTCTGAAAGCGGTTCGTCCGCTATACTTACGCGCAATGTCTGTATCATACTACTGTTGGTGCCGGTCTGAGCAGGCTGAGCCAGAGCGCAGAAACCGGACAGAATGAAAAAACAGCAGAAGCCGGAAGTCTTTCGTTTATTCATAATTATGGAATATTTTCTTTATTATTTCAGTTGAGCATTTTTCAGGCATCAAAATAATGCTTATTTTTGCGCTAAAATTACATAAAAACAATCTTAGTTGTATCATGGCAAATGTGATCAAGATAAAAAAAGGTTTAGACATTCATTTGAAAGGCAAGGCTTCCGAGGTATTGTTAACGGCAAAGAAGAGTGATAGTTACGCCATCGTTCCCGACAGTTACAACGGTATTGTCCCTAAAGTCTCAGTCAGGACAGGTGATAAAGTCAAAGCCGGTTCTGTCTTAATGACAGATAAAAATCGCCCGGAAATCAAATTTGTTTCACCCGTGAGCGGTGAAGTAACAGCCGTCAATCGCGGCGAGAAACGTAAGGTACTCAGTATTGTGGTAAAGCCCGACGCAAGCATCGAATACGAGGCTTTCGGGAAGAAAGACCCTTCGGCTTTAACGCCCGAAGAGACAAAGGAAACGCTCCTGAATGCCGGGATGTGGCCATTTATCAGGCAGCGCCCCTACGAACGGGTGGCTTCTCCGGCAGATACGCCGCGGGATATCTTTATCTCGACCTTATACTCCGCACCTCTGGCCCCCGACTTCGGGTTTATCGTACAAAATCAGGAAGCCGACTTTCAGGCAGGGCTCGACGCACTGGCCGGACTCACTCCGGGCAAAGTGTTTGTAGGCGTAAAGAAAGGCTCCGCACAGAAATGGAGCGGCGTGGAGATCGTGGAAGTAGAAGGCCCGCATCCCGCCGGCAATGTAAGCGTACTGATCAATCATACGAAACCCATCAACAAAGGCGAAACCGTCTGGACAATCTACCCGGATGATGTAATCATCATCGGGCGCCTGTTTACGAAAGGCATTGCCGACTTCAGCCGCTTAGTGGTACTGACCGGATCGGAAACAACCGAAAGAGGTTATATCCGGGCCATTGCCGGATGCACCATCCGGAGCCTTGTGGAAGGGAAACTGCTGGAAGGAAAAGAGCACCTGCGCATCATCAGCGGGAATGTACTGACCGGAAAGCAAGTAAGCAAAGACGATTACCTCTATGCATACGACAACCAAATCACCGTCATACCGGAAGGCGACCAGACGCATGAGTTCTTCGGCTGGGCAACACCGGGGACAGGAAAGTTCAGCCTGAGCCATACCTTCCTCACCTGGCTGCTGGGGAAAAACAAAGAGTACGTGCTGGACGCCCGTATCCGGGGAGGAAAACGCGCCATGATTATGTCGAACGAATACGATAAGGTGTTTCCCCTGGATATTTATCCGGAGTTCCTGCTCAAGGCCATCCTGGCTTTCGACATTGAAAAGATGGAAAATCTGGGAATATACGAAATCGCTCCCGAAGACTTCGCCCTATGCGAATTTGTGGATACATCAAAGATTGAAATACAAAAGATTGTGAGCGACGGCTTAAATCTATTGTATAAGGAAATGAATTAATAACTAATAAAACTGACTATACATTGAAAGCGTTAAGGAATTATCTCGACAAGATTAAACCCAACTTTGAGGAAGGGGGAAAACTGGCGATGCTGCGTTCTGTGTTCGAAGGGATGGAAACCTTTCTGTACGTTCCGAACGAAACCTCGAAATCAGGCGTACATATCCACGACAGCATAGATGCCAAACGCACCATGACGGCTGTCATCATCGCCCTGGTTCCCGCCCTGCTTTTCGGTATGTATAATACCGGCTATCAGCATTACTTAGCCATCGGTACCAACCCCGGTTTCTGGATGACGTTCGTTTACGGATTTCTGGCGGTATTGCCTGTTGTTGCCGTTTCCTATATCGTAGGATTGGGTATTGAGTTTACCGTTGCTCAGTGGAAAAAGGAAGAGATACAGGAAGGCTTCTTAGTCTCCGGTATATTGATCCCATTGATTGTACCGGTAGATACCCCGCTGTGGATGATTGCCGTAGCTACGGCCTTTGCCGTCATCTTCGCCAAGGAAGTATTTGGCGGGACGGGATACAATATATTTAATGTAGCGCTGGTCACACGCGCTTTCCTGTTTTTTGCCTATCCCTCGGCCATGTCGGGCGACCGGGTGTTTGTCCGTACCGGCACGACGTTCGGCATCGGCGAAGGAACGATTGTAGATGGATTCTCGGGCGCTACTCCGCTGGGGCAGGTAACTGTCGCATCAGGCGACCCGCTTGGTTCGTTCCAGATGGTAGATGCCCTGGGGCATCCACTTACTACCTGGGACTTGTTCCTTGGATTGATCCCCGGCTCTATTGGTGAGACTTCGGTGCTCGCTATCCTGCTCGGGGCGGCCGTTCTGCTCTTTACCGGCGTGGCAAGCTGGAAGACGATGCTCTCCGTATTCGCAGGAGGCGCCTTCACGGCTGCTATCTTCAACCTGATCGGTACGACGGTGGCCATGAGCCTCTCGCCCGTCGATCATCTGCTGCTGGGCGGTTTCGCCTTCGGAGCTGTCTTTATGGCTACCGACCCCGTCACATCGGCCCGCACGGAGACCGGTAAATACATCTTCGGATTCCTGATCGGCGTCATGGCCATTGTGATCCGCACCCTGAATCCGGGCTATCCCGAAGGAATGATGCTCGCCATCCTACTGATGAACATATTCGCTCCGCTGATAGACTACTATGTGCTGGAAAGCAATATCAAGCGCCGCCTGAAGAGAGCTGTTACCAAATAACCCTAAAACACCAGGATAAAAATTATGAATAGAGACAGTAATACATATACGATAGTTTATGCTTCCGTCATGGTGGTGCTTGTAGCTGTGGTATTAGCGTTCACCTCGCAGTCGTTACGGAGTTTTCAGAAGGAAAACGAAGAGAACGACAAACGCCAGCAGATACTGCGTTCGATCAACGTACAAGTCCAGGCCAATGAAGCAAAAGCGAAATACAACGAACTGATAGAAAAGTCGTTCCTTGTGAATGAACAAGGAGAACCGATCGAAGGCGATGCCTTTGCCGCCGACGTAGCAAAAGCCTTCGGACAACAGATGTATCCGGTATTTATAGCCCGCATAGACGGACAAACCAAATATATCATGGCCCTGTCGGGCGCCGGACTATGGGGCCCGCTCTGGGGATATATTTCCGTGAACGACGACTGCAATACCATCTATGGCGCCGACTTCAGCCATGCGGGAGAAACACCGGGGCTGGGAGCCGAAATCGTATTTCCTTCGTTCAGTCGGCAGTTTGCCGGCAAACACATCTTCGTGCAGGGCGAATACAAGTCGGTTGCCATCGTCAAACCGGGCAAAAGCGCCACCGGACAGGATTATGTGGATGGTATCTCGGGCGGTACCATCACCAGCCAGGGCGTAAATAAAATGATATTCGACAGCCTGCAGGGGTATGTTCGTTTTTTAACCTCACAAAATCAGTAAGAAGATGGGACTATCAAATAAAAGTAAAGAAATACTGACAGGGCCGTTTAGCAAGAATAATCCTGTCATTATCCAGATGCTGGGAATCTGTTCCGCACTGGCCGTAACCTCGAAGCTGGAGCCGTCGATTGTCATGGGTATATCGGTGACGGTGGTCGTGGCGTTTGCCAACGTTATTATATCGCTGCTACGAAATACGATACCGAACCGCATCCGTATCATCGTGCAATTGGTCGTAGCCGCTGCGCTGGTAACGATCGTAAGCGAGGTGCTGAAAGCTTTTGCGTTCGACGTCAACAAACAGCTTTCCGTCTTTGTCGGGCTGATTGTCACCAACTGTATCTTGATGGGACGCTTAGAGGCATTCGCATTGGGCAACGGCCCTTGGGAGTCCTTCCTCGACGGACTGGGCAACGGCCTGGGATATGGGCTTATCCTGGTGGTTATCGGCTTTTTCCGCGAACTCTTCGGATCGGGCACTTTGCTGGGATATCCGGTCATCCCCGAGGTATTTTACCAATGGGGTTATGTAAACAACGGCCTGATGATACTGCCTCCGATGGCGCTTATCGTCGTGGCCGTCATTATCTGGGTACACCGTTCGAGGAACAAAGACCTTCAGGAAAATTAATTGTTGATTTTACTAATAACAAAATATAATGGAAGAATTATTAAGCACATTCGTGCGAGCCGTTTTTGTTGACAACATGATATTTGCATACTATCTGGGTATGTGCTCTTTCCTGGCAGTTTCCAAGAATGTAAAGACGGCTTTGGGATTAGGTATCGCCGTGACGTTCATCCTCGTATGTACGTTGCCCATCAATTATATGCTTGAGAATTATGTCTTGAAAGAAGGTGCTCTGAGCTGGCTGGGAGCCGGATATGCCGAAGTGAACCTCAGTTTCCTCTCCTTTCTGATCTTCATAGCCGTCATAGCCTCCTTCACGCAATTGGTCGAGATGGTCGTAGAGCGCTTTGCTCCTGCCTTGTATGCCTCTTTGGGCATCTTTTTGCCGCTGATTGCCGTCAACTGCGCCATTCTGGGCGGTTCGCTCTTTATGCAGCAGAAGGCATTCGCTCATGTAGGCGTAGCCACGGTTTACGGTTTAGGTTCCGGCCTGGGATGGTTGCTTGCCATCGTAGGGATGGCAGCCATTCGCGAGAAACTGACGTATTCGAATATTCCCAAACCGTTGAAAGGACTGGGGATTACGTTTATCATCACCGGTTTGATGGGTATTGGATTCATGTGCTTCTCCGGTCTTAAAATTTAGTATTAACGCATTAACGAAATATACAGAGATGATTCTATTAATGTCAGGCGGGCTTACCATTGCAGCGGGAGCGGTTGTTTTTTTGCTGATCACGCTTATTTTAGTCGGTGCATTATTGTATGCCAAAGCCAAACTGATCCCTTCAGGCCAGGTGAATATGGTAGTCAACGGCGAAAAGAAATTTGAGGTTCCACTGGGAGGCACGGTGCTCGGTACCTTACAGAGTAAGGGCATCTTCCTGTCTTCTGCCTGCGGCGGAAGCGGAAGTTGCGGGCAATGCCGCTGCCGGATACCCGAAGGCGGCGGGAATATCCTGCCTACCGAAACGGGCTTCTTCTCGCGCAAACAAATAAAGGATAACTGGCGCCTGGGGTGCCAGACCAAGGTGAAAGAAAACATCCGGATCATTGTACCCGAATCGGTCTTTGGCGTGAAAGAGTGGGAGTGTACCGTGGTATCGAACCACAATGTGGCCTCTTTTATCAAAGAATTTACCGTGAAGCTGCCGGAGGGCGAGGTGATGAACTTCCAGCCGGGCAGTTATTCGCAGATCGTGATTCCCAAATACGAGATGTCGTACAAGGAGATAGACGTGGACGACCGTTTCAGAGACGAATGGGATAAGTTCAGGATGTGGAACCTGGCCTGCCGGAACGAAGAAGAAACGATTCGCGCCTATTCGATGGCAAACTACCCCGCGGAAGGGAATATCATTACCCTGAACGTCCGTATCGCTACGCCACCCTTCGACCGGGCTGCCGGAACATGGAAGGCCGGCGTCAAACCGGGTATCGCCTCCTCGTTCATCTTTACCCTCAAGCCGGGTGATAAGGTGAAAATGTCAGGCCCCTACGGTGATTTCCATATCCAGGATACCTCACGCGAAATGCTCTACATCGGCGGTGGAGCCGGCATGGCGCCCCTGCGCGCCCATCTGCTGCACCTGTTCAAGACCCTGAAGACAACCAACCGCAAGGTGTCTTACTGGTATGGCGCACGTTCGAAAAACGAAATCTTCTACGAAGAAGACTTCCGCGCCATCGAAAAGGAATTCCCGAACTTCAGGTTCCACATCGCCCTTTCCGAGCCGCGTCCGGAAGATAAGTGGACAGGTTACACAGGCTTTATCCACCAGGTGATCCTCGACAACTACCTCCGGGAGCACGAGGCACCGGAAGATATCGAATACTATATGTGCGGCCCCGGCCCGATGTCGAATGCCGTTAAAGTGATGTTAGACAACCTGGGCGTACCCCCCGAAATGTTGTTGTTCGACGATTTCGGAGCCTGAAAACGAAATTACAAAACACGGAAAGTCCCGCTATATTGAAATATAGCGGGACTTTCGCTTTTACTGAGCTGTCTCAAAAAGAACAGCCCTCCTCCCCGGACCCTTTTAATTAACAACTCTGCCTATAGGAATCGATAAACCAAACTGGATGTTGGCGGCCTTGCTGCTGGTGGGCAGAAAGTCTTTACTGACCTTCGGAATCAGGTAGTCGCTTGCTATAAAGAAATGCACTCCTTTGTTTGGAGCCAGATGCAACGCCAGACCTACCGTGTTGAA
>JAISZA010000057.1 GCA_031269535.1 Tannerellaceae bacterium | reverse complement strand
CTGAGGAAGTAAATCTTTTTCCGGTATCGGATACTTTTATTTGTCCGACCCGGGTCAGATAGGTGTCCGACCTGGGTCAAACAGCTGTCCGACCCAGGTCAGACACGTGTTCGACCCAGGTCGGACAGCTGTTTGACCCGGGTCGGACAAATAAAAGCTTCAGAGGCAAGCTGCCGGTATATTCCTCTGCGGGAACTTCTTCCTCTAATTATAAGCGTAACAGATTTTAGTGCATCAGAAGGCCGCAGAGGGTTTACACAAAAACAAATACCGGAAACAGTCTGATGATTTCCGGATATTTCACTACTATTCATTCCGCAAAGCGAACGCTTTATTTCGATTACCTACACAAAACGACACAGAGCCCAATGATCTCCCGGAATAATTGCGAATATTCATGGGTGCATTTGATTCCGTCGATTTTCAATTCAGCTTGTCGGGCCGTCATTGCGAGGCACGAAGCAATCCATTTCCACCGTCATTGCGAGGCACGAAGCAATCCAGAGCGGGGCACCCTGGATTGCTTCGTACCTCGCATTGCCGGCCCGACAAGCTGAATTGGAAATCGACGTAGTCAATCAACAGATAATTAACAAACAGGGGCCGGCGGTAGTTTTCTGCCACTACAGCCTTTTTTCTGCTGAGGCGTTGTCGGGAAATGTAATGTTTATTTCCTGACAACGCCATAGTATCTTACGAATAGAAACTAAAAATGGGTTATTAGGTTTCATATTGAAATTAATTTATCAGATAATCAAACAAAATGATAGTTCTCCATATAAATAATCAAAAAGATAGTAAATTTTGTGTTTGTATATCAAAAAGATATATATTTGCAGCGATATAAGACATAATAATAGAATAACAAACAAAAGCGAGACAAAATGGCAAAAAGATGTAGGTTTAAAGTGCAGAAAGTTATGCTTGCAATGGCTTTGTTTATGGGTTCCTCTGCGATGGCGCAGGAGGAAACGAAGTTGGAAATTACGCCCTCGGCTGATTTGGTCAGCAGTTATGTATGGCGGGGGGCTTATCAGACGGCAACGGCTGTGCAGCCGGGGCTTACCCTCTCTTACGGCGGTTTTTCGGTCGGTGCATGGGGCTCTACCGACTTCGCTTTCCAGGGCAAGGAAGTGGATTTTACCATCGGTTATGAGGCGGGTGGATTCAGCATTGCCTTCACCGATTATTGGTGGGCAGGCGAAGGTAGTTCGTATGGCCACTACAAGGCTTCGCATTATTTCGAAGGGTCGATAGGGTATAGTTTCGGAGAAGCTTTCCCGCTCAGCCTTTCATGGAATACCATGCTGGGGCTAGACAGCGATAAAAATGCTGAGGGAAATCAGCAATACTCTACTTATGTGAGCGCGGGATACGATTTTAATGTGAAAGAGGTGGCGCTGACCGCAAGTATTGGCCTTGCGCCCTGGACTGGGATTTATCATAAAGCAGATACAGAAGGCTTTGCTTTATCGGTTATCTCGCTGAAAGCAACCAAAGAGATCAAAATAAGCGACTCGTTTGTGTTGCCGGTTTTTGCGGAGGCCATCCTGGCTCCTAATCAGGATAATGTATTCCTGGTGTTCGGTATAAGCTTGTGATGAATGTGTTTTATGCAAATGCAATAAGTAATGTTTTGGTTATCAGACGAAAAGGAAATGTATAGGGAGCTGCTTGTTTATTGATATTTTAGAATGTTATACCGCAAACCAGGACTTAACAAAAGAGCAGCTCCTCTATACCTCCTTTTCCAGAAAAAAATGCAAAAATAATAACAATAATAAGAAAATGAAAAAAATTGAAGCAATTATACGGAGAATCAAATTTGAAGATGTGAAAGAAGCGCTCCTCGCCGCCGACATCGAATGGTTCTCGTATTACGACGTCAGAGGCATCGGCAAAAGCCGCCAGGGACGTATTTACCGGGGGGTCGTTTATGATACAAGCAGTATTGAACGTATTCTGATATCGGTTGTCGTACGCGACAAAAATGTAGAAAAGACGATTGATGCTATCCTCAAAGCCGCTCAGACAGGAGAGATCGGCGATGGACGCATTTTCGTTATCCCTATCCAGGATGCCATACGCATCCGCACCGGAGAACGGGGCGATATCGCCCTTTACAATGCAGAATTAGAAAAATAAATCTCACTTAATTAAGACATACATATATGGAAACTATAGATACAATTACCGACCTGGCTTTATCACTTGATACCGTATGGATGCTGCTGGCAGCCATGCTCGTTTTCTTCATGCAACCGGGATTTGCCATGGTGGAAGCCGGATTTACAAGGACGAAGAACACGGCCAATATTCTGATGAAGAATATGGTTGACTTCTCGTTTGGCTCTTTACTCTTCTGGGCGATCGGTTTCGGGTTCATGTTCGGGGCCGGCAGTTTTATCGGGACCCCCCACTTGTTCAGCTTTGATTTTATCGATATGGAATTGCCGAAGGCCGGTTTTCTGATTTTCCAGACGGTTTTCTGTGCCACAGCGGCTACGATCGTTTCGGGGGCTATGGCCGAACGCACCAAATTCTCCGTCTATGCGATTTATACGGTCTTTATCAGCGTACTGATCTATCCGATTTCCGGTCATTGGACATGGGGTGGCGGCTGGCTGATGAACGGAGAAGAAGGTAGTTTTATGATGAGCACGTTTGGCACTACTTTTCACGATTTTGCCGGTTCGACCATCGTCCACTCCGTAGGAGGCTGGGTCGCTTTGGTGGGTGCCGCAGTCCTGGGCGCCCGTTTGGGTAAATACGGAAAAGACGGTAAGTCGCGCGCCATACCGGGTCATAATCTGACGGTTGCCTGTCTGGGAGTCTTTATTCTCTGGTTCGGCTGGTTCGGGTTTAACCCCGGGTCGCAGCTTGCCGCTTCGGGCGAAGCGAACCGCTTAGCTATCTCGCACGTATTTCTTACGACGAATTTATCGGCTGCCGCGGGGGCTGTATTCTCGCTGTTTACCTCCTGGTTTAAATACAAGAAGCCTTCGTTATCGCTCACCCTGAACGGCGCTCTGGCCGGTCTGGTAGGGATAACGGCCGGTTGCGACATCGTAAGTCCGGCGGCTGCGGTACTCATTGGCGCTATATGCGGGGTGGCCATGGTGTATGCCGTTTCCTTTATCGACCTGGTATTGAAGATAGACGATCCGGTGGGCGCTTCAGCTGTTCATGGCGTCTGCGGATTTCTGGGGACAATCCTGACCGGGCTGCTGGCCACTGAAGGCGGATGGTTCTTCGGGGGTGGCCCCGGATTCTTCCTTGCCCAGTTATTCGGCGCACTCACCATTGGCTGCTGGGCGGCCGGCGCAGGATTCGTATTGTTCAAAGGCTTAGACCTCATCTATGGTCTGCGCGTTTCCAGACGTGTGGAAGAAGAAGGGCTTGATATCTACGAACACGGAGAAACGGCGTACAATAACTAACAGAATGAAGGAAAATTAATAATAATCTATACAAATCATCAACAAACAAAACAAAACAAACATGAGTACATTAAGATTTAGAGTAGTGGAAACGGCCTTCCAGAAAAAAGCGGTCGAGGTGAAGCTGCCGGCAGGCAGGCAATCGGATTTTTTCGCATCCAAAGTATTTAACCGCGAAAAAATGTTCAGGTATCTGCCCGATAAAGCCTTTGTCAAGGTGGACGAATCGATAGAGAAGGGTACGCCCCTTGATATGAAAACAGCCGATGCCATCGCTGAGGGGATGAAGCAATGGGCGCTCGAAAACGGCGCTACCCATTATACGCATTGGTTTCATCCGCTGACGGAAGGAACGGCCGAAAAACACGATACCTTTCTCGATCCCGACGGCAAAGGAGGCCTGATAGAGACGTTCTCCGGCAAACTCCTTATCCAGCAGGAGCCGGATGCTTCCAGTTTTCCAAGCGGCGGTATCCGCAATACCTTCGAAGCCCGCGGGTACACGGCCTGGGATCCTTCGTCGCCGGCGTTCATTGTAGGCGACACCTTATGTATTCCTACTATCTTTATCTCTTATACCGGCGAATCCCTCGACTATAAGGTTCCCCTGCTGAAAGCGCTCGAATCGGTCAACAAAGCGGCTGTCGATGTATGCCACTATTTCAATCCTGATGTAAAGAAAGTCTATGCTTATCTGGGGTGGGAACAGGAATATTTCCTCGTGGATGAAGGCCTGTACGCCGCCCGTCCTGACCTCTTACTGACCGGACGTACCCTCATGGGACATGAGAGCAGCAAGAACCAGCAGCTGGAAGACCATTATTTCGGGGCGATACCGATCCGGGTATTAGGGTTCCTCAAAGAGCTCGAAATCGAAGCCCTCAAACTGGGTATCCCGCTGAAGACCCGTCATAACGAAGTGGCTCCGAACCAGTTTGAAGTAGCGCCCATCTTCGAGGAATGTAATCTGTCGAACGATCACAACCTGCTGGTCATGGCTCTGATGCGCAATCTGGCACGCACGCATGGTTTCCGGGTACTGCTGCACGAAAAACCGTTCAAGGGTATCAATGGTTCGGGTAAGCATAACAACTGGTCGCTGGGAACGGATACAGGCATTCTGCTGATGGCTCCCGGAAAGACGCCGGAAGACAATCTCCGTTTCATCACGTTTGTTGTCAACGTACTCAAGGCGGTTTACAAGCACAACGCCCTGCTGAAGGCCAGTATCGCTTCGGCGAGCAATGCCCACCGCCTGGGCGCCAACGAGGCTCCCCCCGCCATCATTTCCAGCTTCCTCGGCGCCCAAGTGTCGCAGGTATTGGATAAACTGGAAAATACGGAGACAAACGAGGTCACCGTAGCCGGTAAACAGGGATTGAAACTGGATATCGCACGCATCCCCGAACTGCTGCTCGATAATACCGATCGCAACCGTACCTCGCCTTTCGCTTTCACAGGCAACCGCTTCGAGTTCAGGGCCGTCGGCTCGGAAGCCAACTGCGCCGCCTCCATGCTGGTGCTGAATGCGGCTGTGGCCGAACAGCTCAGGCTCTTCAAGGCCGAAGTGGATGCCCGGATAGCCGCAGGCAAAGAGAAGTATGATGCAATCATCGAAGTGCTCCGTAAAGATAGTAAGGAATGTAAGGCGATTCACTTCGACGGCAACGGCTATTCCGATGAATGGAAAGCCGAAGCGGCCAAACGTGGACTGGACTGCGAGACCAGCGTACCGCTGATTATCGACGCTTACCTCTGGGAAAGCTCTGTGAAAATGTTTGAATCGACCGGGGTCATGACGCATAAGGAGCTGGAAGCCCGCAACGAAGTGAAATGGGAGACATACACCAAGAAAATACAAATCGAGGCCCGCGTACTGGGCGATCTCACGATGAATCACATCATCCCCATCGCCACACGCTACCAGTCGTCGCTGATTGACAATGTGTATAAGCTCCGCGACCTCTTCCCTGCCGAAAAAGCAGCCGGCATGTCGGTCCATAATTTAGAGATTATAGAAGACATCAGTAATCATATCCGTTTCATCAAACAAAAGGTCGATGAAATGGTGGAAGCCCGCAAGGTGGCAAACAAAATTGAATCCGAACGGGAAAAAGCGATCGCCTATCACGATACGGTATTCCCGATGCTGGATGAAATCCGTTACCACATTGATAAATTAGAATTGGTCGTTGACGATGAATTATGGACACTGCCCAAATACAGAGAGCTTTTGTTCATCCGATAATAGTAACCAGTTTTGTTGATTGTTTTGTGTTTGCAGGGAGAGGGCAACGAAAGAATGTGCTCCCTCTCCCTTTTTTCTTTTTTCAGGGAAGAGGAGGTATTCAATCTCACAAAGAAGATTCAGACGGTATATCTGAATCTTTTTATACCTTTGTCAACTCTTATGTATTTAGTATGCAAGCATTGTAATTAATCATTAAAATTCATTTTATGTGTGGTATAACAGCAATATTCAATATACGGAAAGGGATTGAGCCTCTGCGGAAACAGGCATTGGTCATGAGCAAACGCATCCGCCATCGGGGGCCCGACTGGAGCGGTATTTATACCGGTAAAAGCGCTATACTCGTTCATGAACGCCTTTCCATCGTCGATCCGGCTTCGGGAGGACAGCCGCTGAAAAGCAAAGACGGCAAGCTGATCCTGACCGTGAACGGAGAAATCTATAACCATCGCGAGATACGCGAACGGCTAAAGGATCAGTATGAATTTCAGACGGGCTCGGATTGTGAAGTCATCCTGGCCCTTTACCGGGAAAAAGGCATCCACTGCATTGAAGACCTGAATGGTATCTTTGCTTTTGCCTTGTACGATGAAGATACGGACAGCTATCTCATCGCCCGCGACCCTATAGGAGTTATCCCTCTGTATATAGGCTACGACGCCGACGGTCACGTGCTGGTCTCTTCCGAACTGAAGGGACTGGAAGGCTTTGCTTCGGATTATGAGCCTTTTCTGCCGGGACATTATTATTACAGCGGAGACAAAACGCTGACAAAATGGTACGAACGCGACTGGATGGACTATGAGAACGTAAAAGATAATCCGGCCGACATACACGAGCTGCACGACGCCCTGGAGGCTGCCGTCAGGCGGCAACTGATGAGCGATGTACCCTATGGCGTCTTGCTGTCGGGAGGGCTGGATTCATCTATTACGTCGGCGGTTGCCAAACAATATGCAGGTAAACGCATCGAGACCAACGGCGCCTCCGACGCCTGGTGGCCCCAGCTACATTCTTTTGCTGTGGGGCTGAAAGATTCTCCCGACCTGAAAGCAGCCCGGCGGGCAGCCGATTACATCGGCACCGTTCACCATGAGATACATTACACTATCCAGGAAGGCCTGGATGCCATACGGGATGTGATCTATTATATCGAGACCTACGACGTGACTACCGTCCGCGCCTCTACGCCGATGTACCTCATGTCGCGTGTCATCAGAAGCATGGGAATCAAGATGGTTCTGAGTGGCGAAGGAGCCGACGAAGTCTTCGGAGGCTACCTCTATTTCCACAAAGCCCCTCACGCCAAAGCCTTCCATGAAGAGACACTCCGCAAGCTAAGTAAACTCTACCTGTATGATTGCCTGCGGGCCAATAAAAGCCTCAGCGCCTGGGGAGTGGAAGGGCGTGTCCCTTTCCTCGACAAGGAATTTCTGGATGTGGCCATGCGCCTGAATCCCGAAGTGAAAATGGCCCCGGGGAAAGTAATCGAAAAAAAGATACTCCGGGAAGCTTTCTCTTCCATCCTGCCCGAAGATATCGCCTGGCGACAGAAGGAGCAATTTTCCGACGGCGTAGGCTACAGCTGGATCGACACCCTGAAGCAGCTCACTGCCGAACAGGTCAGCGACGAGCAGATGGCGGAGGCCGTCCAGCGATTCCCCATCAATACACCCCAGAATAAAGAAGAGTACTATTACCGCTCTATCTTTGAAGAACACTTCCCAAGCGACAGCGCTGCAAGAAGTGTTCCGTCTGTTCCGAGTGTAGCCTGCTCGACAGCCGAGGCCCTGGCCTGGGATAAAGCGTTCTCGGAGATGAACGAACCCAGCGGACGCGCTATCAAAGGGGTACACCAGGATAGTTATTGAATGAGTTACAAAACAACAAAACAATAAAACAACAACAATGGCAGTTTTAAGATTTGATGCGGTAAAACAAGCTTTCAACCGGAAAGCAGTAAAAGTAGAAGCTCCGGCGGGTAAAACCTCGGATTATTTCGGCAACTACGTGTTCGACAGAAATAATATGCGTAAGTATCTCTCCAAAGAGACACTGAAATTAGTATTGAACGCTATCGACAGAGGAGAAGCGCTGGAAAGAAAAGTGGCCGACCACGTCGCGGCGGGAATGCGTATGTGGGCTATGGAAATGGGCGCCACGCATTATACACACTGGTTTCATCCGCTGACGGATGGAACAGCAGAAAAACATGATGCCTTCGTGGAGTTTGACAGCAACGGAGGCATGATAGAAGATTTCTCCGGTAAACTGCTGGCGCAACAAGAACCCGACGCCTCCAGCTTCCCAAGCGGAGGCATCCGCAATACCTTCGAAGCAAGGGGATACACGGCATGGGACGCTTCCTCGCCGGCCTTTATACTGAATAATACCTTATGTATTCCGACTATTTTTATCTCATACACAGGGGAAGCGCTGGATTATAAAACCCCGCTCCTGAAATCGATCTATGCGATTGATAAGGCAGCGGTTGAGGTATGCCGCTATTTCGATGCCAATGTGCGGAAAGTCTATTCGTATCTGGGCTGGGAACAGGAGTATTTCCTCGTGGACGAATCGCTCTATTTCGCCCGCCCGGACCTGATGCTGACCGGACGTACCCTGATGGGGCATGAGAGCGCAAAAAACCAGCAGTTAGACGACCATTACTTCGGTGCGATCCCCTCGCGCGTATCGGCTTTCATGAAAGACCTGGAGTACGAATGTTACAAACTGAGCATACCGGTGAAGACCCGTCACAACGAGGTCGCTCCCAATCAGTTCGAGCTGGCTCCGATCTACGAGGAGTGCAACCTGGCGGTTGACCATAACCTCCTGCTGATGTCGGTGATGAAGGAAGTGGCCGAACGCCACCATTTCAGGGTGCTGCTGCACGAAAAGCCTTTCAAGGGAATTAACGGTTCGGGTAAACACAACAACTGGTCGCTGGGGACGGACACCGGAGTCAATCTCTTAGGCCCCGGGAAAAATGCAACGGAAAACTTCCAGTTTATCACCTTCGTGTCTAATGTCCTGATGGCTGTATATAAGAACAATGCCCTGCTGAAAGCCAGTATCTCGTCGGCTACCAACGCACACCGCCTGGGCGCCAACGAAGCGCCTCCCGCTATCATATCGGTATTCATGGGAACGCAGATATCCGCCCTGCTGGATAAACTGGAGGATAGCAAAGGCATACATGAGATAGAAATGGAGGAGAAAAAAGGTACCCGCCTGTCGCTGAACTATATCCCTGAGATATTGGTGGATAATACCGACCGCAACCGTACCTCTCCTTTTGCTTTTACCGGTAACCGGTTCGAGTTTCGCGCCGTCGGTTCGTCGGCCAATTGCGCCGCGGCTATGCTGGCGCTCAATACGGCTGTGGCCGCCCAGCTGATCGCTTTCAAAGAAGAGACCGACAGCCTCATCGCTGAAGGCAGGAGCGCTAACGAAGCTCTTTTCGAGGTAGTCCGCAGGAATATCAGGGAATCAAAAGCCATACGCTTCGACGGCAACGGATACAGCGACGAATGGAAAGCAGAAGCCGCCCGACGAGGCCTGGACTGCGAAACCCGCGTACCCCTGATCTTTGACTCGTACCTGAGCCGGCAAAGCATCGGCATCTTCGCACGGACAAACGTACTGAACGAAGTGGAACTCCAGGCACGCAACGAGGTGAAATGGGAACAATACACCAAAAAAGTGCAAATCGAAGCGCGGGTGCTGGGCGACCTTGCCATGAACCATATCATACCCGTAGGCATCCGATACAAAGGCATGCTGCTGGATAATGTGTCGAAAACAAAAATCCTGTACGACGAGGCCAAAGCCTCCGAAGTAGCCGCCCAGGACAAGGAGATCATCGATGATATAACGAAACATCTCAACATTATCAAGCAACAGGTGGACGAAATGGTGGAAGCCCGTAAAGAAGCCAATAAAATTGAAAACGAACGGGAAAAAGCACTGGCCTATTGCGAAAAAATAGTCCCCTACCTGGATGAAATCCGTTACCACATCGACAAACTGGAATGGACGGTGGACGACGAAATGTGGACACTCCCCAAATACAGGGAGCTATTATTTATAAGATAGAAATCCGTATATATGAAACAACAATTATACAGAACAGAATATGAACACGACGCTTGCGGAGTCGGGCTTTTAGTCAATATACATGGCAATAAATCTCATGAGATTGTAGAAAAAGGCCTGCAGGTGCTCGAAAATATGCTGCACCGCGGAGCAGAAAGCGCCGACAATAAAACAGGAGACGGAGCGGGTATCATGACACAGATACCGCACGAATTTATCTTGTTACAGGGTATCCCTGTCCCCGAAAAAGGCAAATACGGGACAGGCCTGGTTTTCTTGCCGAAAGACAAAGAGCTGGCGGAAAGCTATATGACACTCGTGGAAGAATCGCTCGGCCAGGAAGGACTCAGCTTATTTGCCACACGCACAATCCCCGTGAACAGCGAAATCCTGGGCGAGATATCCCGGGCAAACGAACCGGATATCAGACAACTTTTTGTCGTCGAAAACGAAACTTCCGGACAGATTGAGCAAAAACTATACATCGCACGGAAAAAGCTGGAAAAAAAAGTAAAAACGTCACCGCTGGAAAAAAAACGCAGCTTCTATGTCGTCAGCCTTTCCTCGCAACGGATCATTTACAAGGGAATGCTTTCATCGACCCAGCTGAGAGATTACTTCCCCGACCTCAGTAACCCGTATTATACCAGTGGACTGGCGCTTGTACATTCGCGCTTCAGTACGAATACGTTCCCTACCTGGGACTTGGCTCAGCCCTTCCGTCTGCTGGGACATAACGGCGAGATAAATACCATCCGCGGCAACCGCTACTGGCTGGAAGCGCGCGAAACCGTACTGAGGCCCCCGCTGCCGGGCGCTCCCGAGGCGCTCTTCCCTATCCTGCAGGCGGAGATGAGCGACAGCGCTTCGCTCGACAATGTGCTGGAATACCTTGTCATGGCCGGCATGAGCCTCCCACACGCACTGGCGATGCTGATCCCTGAAAGCTGGAACGATAAGAACCCTATCTCGTCTCAACTGAAAGCATTCTATGAGTATCACAGCATCTTGATGGAACCCTGGGACGGGCCTGCCACCCTCCTGTTCTCCGACGGGAGATACGCCGGAGGAATGCTCGACCGCAACGGCCTGCGACCCGCCCGCTACCTCATCACCCATAACGATATGATGGTGATTGCCTCCGAGGCGGGCGTCTTATCTTTCGACGCATCCCAGATAAAAGAAAAAGGACGCCTCCAACCGGGTAAACTCCTGCTCATTGATACGCAGAAAGGCAGGGTCTGGTACGATAAAGAACTGAAGGAAGAACTGGCTTCGGCCTTCCCATACAAGGAATGGCTGGCCAAAAACCGCATCATCCTATCAGATATCCATTCCGGACGGACGGTCAAGCATAGCGTCGATGCATACGCCGAACTGCAAAAGACTTTCGGCTATTCCAGGGAGGATATTCAGAAGATAATCACTCCCATGGTCGCCGAAGGGAAAGAACCGACCGGGTCCATGGGGAATGATACGCCGCTGGCGGTATTGTCGTCGAAACCTCAGCGGCTGTTTAATTATTTCAGACAGCTTTTTGCGCAGGTGACTAATCCCCCTATCGACCCCATCCGCGAAGAGTTAGTCATGTCGCTGTATCTCTATATCGGCTGCCAGGAAGCCAATATGTTTGAGCCTTCGCCCGAACAATGCAAAATGGTGAGACTGCAATGCCCCGTCATTACGAATGAAGACCTGGACATCCTGACGCATCTGGGATACAAAGGGTTCCGAACCATCACCATCCCGATGCTCTTCGCCGTTGCCGGTGGGACAGAGGGACTCGAAAAGGCAATCGACAGCCTCTGCCAACAGGCCGAACAGGCGGTGGACGAAGGCTACAACTACATCATCCTCAGCGACCGGGGCGTGAATGCAGAACAGGCTCCCATCCCTTCGCTGCTCTCCCTCTCGGCCATACATCACCACCTGATCGATAAGCGAAAACGTATGCAGACAGCCATCGTGATTGAAACGGCAGAAGCCTGCGAAGTCATGCACTTTGCCCTGCTTTTCGGCTTTGGGGCCAGCGCCGTCAATCCTTATATGGCATACGCTATCCTCGACGACCTGGTGAAGCAGCATGAGGTACAATTAGATTATCACACGGCAGAAAAAAACTATATCAAGGCGGTCAGCAAAGGACTGCTGAAGGTCATATCCAAGATGGGTATCTCGACACTGAGCAGTTATCGCGGGGCGCAGATATTCGAAGCCGTAGGCATCGGAGAAGACGTACTCAACCGCTACTTCCGCGGTATGCACGCTACCATAGGGGGCATCGGCCTCGACGATATCGCAAACGACATCCTGCGGATGCACAGGGAAGGATTTCATAGCAGCCAAGCACCTCAATTAGAGAACCGGGGCATTTACGCATACCGCAAAGACGGTGAATACCATGCCTGGAACCCGGAAACCATCTCGAAATTACAGATTGCAACCCGATCGGGCGATTATACGAAGTTTAAGGAATATACAGACATTGTTGACAATAAAACAACGCCTGTCTTTTTAAGGGATTTCCTCACATACAGGAAAAACCCCATTGATCTGTCGGAAGTGGAACCGGTTGAAAGCATTACACGCCGCTTTGTCACGGGAGCCATGTCGTTCGGCTCTATCAGTAAGGAAGCGCATGAGGCAATGGCTGTCGCTCTGAATATACTGAATGGAAAAAGCAATACCGGGGAGGGAGGAGAAGACCCTGCCCGCTTCCGGACAGGAGAGGATGGACTGAACCGCCGGAGCGCCATCAAACAAATTGCTTCGGGACGCTTTGGCGTCACCACGGAATACTTAGTGAATGCCGACGAGCTGCAGATAAAAATTGCCCAGGGAGCCAAACCGGGAGAAGGCGGACAACTGCCGGGCTTCAAGGTTGACAGGATTATCGCTGCTACGCGGCACTCCATACCGGGTATCACCCTTATATCGCCGCCTCCGCACCACGATATCTATTCCATTGAAGACCTGGCCCAGCTGATCTTCGACCTGAAGAACGTCAATCCCCAGGCGCGTATCAGTGTGAAATTAGTGGCCGAGAGCGGCGTGGGTACCATCGCTGCCGGAGTAGCCAAGGCCAAAGCCGATGCTATCGTGATCAGCGGCTCGGAAGGAGGAACCGGAGCCAGTCCGGTCAGCTCCATCAGACATGCCGGCTTATCGGGCGAACTGGGATTAGCCGAAACACAGCAGACCTTAGTCATGAACAACCTGCGCGGATTGGTCAGGCTGCAAACCGACGGACAGCTGAAGACGGGGAAAGACATCATCATCTCAACCCTGCTGGGCGCCGAAGAATACGGCTTCGCCACCAGCGCCCTGATCGTGCTGGGATGCGTTATGATGCGTAAATGCCATCTCAATACCTGCCCCGTGGGAGTAGCGACACAGAATGCCGGGCTGAGGAAACGATTCACAGGGAAGCACGAATACCTGCTGAACTACTTCCGCTTTCTGGCCGAGGAAGTGCGCGAACATCTGGCAGCTATGGGATTCCGGAGCATCGACGAGGTGGTCGGACGAAGCGACTTACTGGAAGTACAGCATACCGCTGTGCATCCCAAAGCCGCCAAAGTGGATTTCTCCAGATTACTCTTCTTCCCCCGGACAGAAAATGCACTGTCGTGGAAAAAAGAACAGGAACATAAGACAGAGCAGGTATTAGACAGGGATTTAATCCGTAAAACGGCCCAGGCGCTGGAGAATAAACTCCCCGTAGAAATAAGTGTGAACATCACAAATACCGACCGGACCATGGGGGCCATGCTCTCGGGCGAAGTGGCTAAACGCTACGGTAATAAAGGCCTGCCGGATAATACCATCCGGATACGCGCCAAAGGCTCTGCCGGACAGAGCTTCGGGGCTTTCCTCGCTGCGGGTATCTCCCTGCGTCTGGAAGGCGAAGCCAACGACTACCTGGGCAAAGGACTTTCGGGAGGACGCATCGTTGTTGCCCCACCACAGAAAAGCACCTTCGCTCCCGAAAATAATATCATCGTGGGCAATACCCTCCTCTATGGAGCAACCGCCGGAGAAGTCTATATCAACGGACGGGCAGGCGAACGATTCTGCGTACGCAATAGCGGAGCAATCGCCGTGGTCGAAGGAGTGGGCGACCATTGTTGTGAATACATGACAGGAGGACGCACCGTCGTGCTGGGCTCTACGGGTAAAAACTTTGCCGCCGGTATGAGCGGGGGAATTGCATATGTATTGAATGAGAACGAGACGTTCGACTATTTCTGTAATATGGAAATGGTCGAATTGTCGCTGGTAGAAGACCACGCCGACCAGACGGAACTCCGCCAGCTTATCGCGGCTCATGCACAATACACGCATAGCCCGCTGGCCAGACACATCCTGAAAAACTGGGACGACTACATCAGACGCTTCATCAAAGTAACTCCTTTTGAATACAAAAAGATACTGCAAGAACAGAAGATGGAAGCCATCAATAAGAAAATAGCTCAGATTGAGCATGATTATTAAACACCAACGATTATGGGTAATCCAAAAGCATTCTTAACAATCAACAGAAAAGAAGCAGGCTACAGGCCTGTACTGGAACGTATTGAAGATTTCGGAGAAGTAGAGCAGACATTGAATACGGAAGACCGGATGGAACAGGCCTCCCGCTGCATGGACTGCGGCGTCCCGTTCTGTCACTGGGCATGCCCCGTCTCCAACCGGATGCCGGAATGGCAGGATGCGCTTTACAAAGGTAAATGGCAGGAAGCAAACGAGATATTAGCGGGCACCAATAATTTCCCCGAATTTACCGGAAGGGTATGCCCCGCCCTGTGCGAAAAAAGCTGTGTGCTGAACTTACAGGATATACCGGTCACGATCCGGGAAAACGAAGTGGCCGTCGTCGAACATGCTTTTCAGGAAGGGTATATCAAACCCAATCCCCCTCGGAAGCGTAGCGGCAGAAAGGTAGCTGTCGTCGGTTCCGGACCGGCTGGATTGGCGGCTGCGGATATGCTGAACCGCAAAGGACATCGCGTCACCGTCTTTGAAAAAGACGAATTGCCGGGAGGACTGCTGCGCTTAGGCATTCCCGACTTCAAACTGAATAAAAAAATTATCGACCGCAGGCTGAAACTGCTTGAAGCCGAAGGTATCGAATTTAAAAACAATACCGAAGCAGGGAAAAACCTCTCCGCCGGCGAACTGTTGGCAGCTTTCGACGCCATCTGCCTCTGCATAGGCGCGGGCAAACCACGCGAACTGCCGGTAGAAGGACGCGAGCTGGAAGGGATATACTTTGCCCTTCAACTGCTGCAACAACAGAACAGGCTGGTGAGAGGAGTGGAAATCCCCAGACAGGAACGCATCACTGCAGAGAACAAACACGTCGTAGTCATCGGAGGAGGTGACACCGGTTCCGACTGCGTAGGCACGTCTGTCCGCCAGAAAGCCGCCTCGATCACACAGATAGAAATCCTTCCAATGCCCCCTAAAGGTACGAATCCCTGCACTCCCTGGCCACTCTATCCCAATATACTGAAGACTTCAAGCTCGCATAAGGAAGGTTGCACCCGTCGCTGGTCGCTCGCTACCAAACGCTTCATCGGCAAAAACGGAAAGCTGACCGGCGTAGAGGTGACCGATACGCAAACCGGAGTAAGCGAAGTTATCCGGGCCGACCTGGTATTCCTCTCCATGGGATTTGTCCATCCCGTACACGAGGGACTCTTAGACGAGTTGGGGGTGACTTACGATGCCCGTGGGAACGTAGCCGTCACAACGGCATCCCGTACCTCGGTCGGCAAAGTATTCGTCGCCGGCGATGCACTCTCAGGCGCCAGTCTGGTAGTCCGCGCCATCGACTCCGGCCGTAAAGCCGCCCAGGCCATTCATTCCTACCTTGTTTCGCAGGAATGTCGCCCGGCGGGAAGCTGAAGCCCCGGGCAATAGTTTCCATAATAGTTTCAGACAGAGATTGTGTCGTCCTCCTGCTCCCGTCCGAAATAAATCGGACGGGAGTGAAATATATACAGGCAATAAATACATTTTGATGATTGGGAAAATAAACCTATTTTTGCTTTAAGATTGAACACCTATGTACTTTAAAGATATTATCGGACAGGAAGAGATTAAGCAACAATTGATTGATTCGGCACGGAAAGGGCTGGTACCTCATGCTCAATTGGTTTACGATCAGGGAGGCTCGGGAGCTTTCCCTTTGGCCCTGGCGTATGCGAGATACCTGAATTGCAGGAAGCGTTCGGACACAGACGCCTGCGGACATTGTCCGTCCTGCCTGAAATACGACGAACTGGCACATCCTGATTTACATTTTGTTTTCCCGATTGTGAAAAATGAAAGGAAAAAGAAAGAAGTATGCGACGACTACCTTCCCGAATGGCGTTCATTGCTGAAAAAGCAAATCTACTTCGACCTCGACCACTGGCTAAGCTATCTGGATGCCGGCAATACACAGGCAACGATCTACTCGAAAGAGAGCGACGAAATCATCCGGAAGCTAAGCCTGCGTATCTATGAATCCGACTACCGCATCCTGCTGGTATGGCTGCCGGAAAAACTACAATCTGCCTGCGCCAATAAACTTCTCAAAATTATCGAAGAACCACCGGTAAATACGGTTATCCTGCTGGTTTCCGAAGAGCCAGACATGATACTGGGAACCATTCAATCGCGTACCCAGCGCCTGAATATACGTGCGATCCGGACAGAAGACATGGTCGGTGCACTCGTCGCAAACGAAGGACTGGAGATCGAAGCTGCCCGGCAGGTAGCCCATCTGGCAGAAGGAAACTACCTCAAAGCGATGAATGTGATCAGCGTAAGTGAGGAGAATAATTTCTTTCTGGAACAGTTTAAAAACATGATGCGCAACTCATGGGCGCGGAATGTGAAAGAGATGAAAGCAACCGCCGACAGGATAGCCGGTATGGGGCGTGAGCGTCAGAAAAAATTCCTGGCCTACTGCCAGCATCTCATCCGCGAGAACTTCGCATACCGCTTTGTGGCGCCCGAACTGAATTATATGAATAAACAGGAAGCTGATTTTGCATTTAAGTTTGCTCCTTTCGTGAATGAACGGAATGTATTCGGCCTGATGGATGAGTTGTCGAAAGCCGAACGGCATATCCTTCAAAACGTGAATGCCAAGATGGTCTTTTTCGACCTGTCCTTGCGCATAACAGCGCTTATCCGACAGTAACCTCAATGCTTCCCTGGCTTTTCTCTACTCAGATCATTTTTTTCAGCTTCTTCTGTAATTCGCGGCGTGCAAAGAAAATGCGGCTTTTTATTGTGCCCAAAGGGACATTTAATTTTTCAGCTATTTCCAAATACTTATAGCCACTGAGATACATCGACAAAGGATACTTAAAATCATCGCTCAGGTTGTTGATCGCATCCGAGAGCTCCTGCAGCTGGAAGGAATAATCCGAAACATCGGGAGCCGATTCGTCTATTATATTCATACTGTCAAAATCATACCACTGGTCGATCGGTATTTGTACGCGGACAAGCTTGTGGTAATTGTTTATGAAAATATTGCGCATGATCGTTAGTACCCAGCCTTTAAAGTTAACATTATCAACGAATTTATCTTTATTGTCAAGTACTTTCAATGTAGTGTCCTGAAACAGGTCTTCAGCGTCGTCGCGATTGGAAGTGAGCAAAAGTGCAAAATTCATCATATTTTCTTGTATGCTCAATAATTTTTTCTGAAATTGCAATGCGTTCATGTTGGTAAATATTTGAGTTTTTTTCTTTTTACAATTTTAATTGATATGCTAAATATAATGAGATAAATGTAAACAGAATATGATTTGGGATTTATTAATATGGGAAATAGTAAAATTTAAGTCTTTATTTTATTTTTGTAAAATAAGAAACATTATTTACAAGTCTTGTTCAGAAGGCTGATTTTAATTTTACAATATCTGAGATTAGTATGTACAACAACAATAATTAATAACAATAAAGAAGAAAGCAATGGTTAACAATACGAAAAAAAAATCCCGGTGCGGGCTCTGGGGATTACTGCTATTACTAATCCCCTGCTCCATCCCTGCCGGAGCACAAAGGCTTATTTATAAAATCGATATCAAAAGAGAGATCGACAATACCAGCCAGCTCTTTTTAAGCAAAGGCCTGGCCGAGGCCCATTCCTTAAATGCAGACGGGGTGCTGATACATCTGAATACCTATGGCGGACAGGTGGACATGGCAGACTCCATGCGTACAGCTATTCTGTACAGCCAGATACCGGTTTATGTTTTTATCGACAACAACGCGGCATCGGCAGGAGCGCTTATCTCCATCGCGGCGAAAAAAATCTACATGAGGAAGGGAGCCAATATCGGCGCAGCAACAGTGGTCAATCAAATGGGAGAATCCATGCCCGACAAATATCAGTCTTATCTGAGATCGATGATCCGATCGACGGCAGAAGCGCATGGTAAAGATACGATTGTACAGGGGCGGGATACCCTTTTCAGATGGGTACGCGACCCGGCCATTGCCGAGGCAATGGTGGACGAGCGCATTGTCGTCCCCAACCTGATTGATTCCGGTAAAGTATTGACATTTACAGCCGAAGAGGCTGTCCGCTGGGGCTATTGTGATGGAATTGCCGAGACGGTAGATGAGCTTATCAGGCAACACCTGGGATACTCCGATTATGAGCTGAAAAGCTATTCGCCTTCCTGGCTCGACAAACTGAAAGGATTCCTGATGAGCCCGGTAATCCAGTCGATCCTTATCCTGATCATTATCGGAGGGATTTATTTCGAGTTACAGACACCGGGGATGGGCTTCCCCTCTGCGGCGGCTGTACTGGCGGCTATTTTTTATTTCGCTCCTCTGTATATCGACGGACTGGCGCAGAATTGGGAGATTCTGGTGTTTATCTCCGGCTTATTGCTGGTTGCTGTAGAGATATTTGTCATACCGGGGTTCGGATTCACGGGGATCGGAGGGATTATCTTTATCCTGGCCGGCTTGATCCTGAGCTTGCTGAATAACTTCAATTTCGACTTCGAAGGCGTCAGCGCTCCCGATTTCGGACGGGCTACGCTGACTGTGCTTCTGGGAGTGGGCACAGGTTTTATCCTGATGCTATGGCTGTCGGACCGGATAGGCAACCGGGGCCTTTTCCGGAAAATAGCCCTGATTACCGACCTTGAGACATCAGTCTCCGTTCCCCCGCTGGATAGCCTGATAGGAAAAGAAGGCATTGCCGAAACCGTATTACGGCCTTCAGGAAAAGTAAGAATAGAGGGTGAATGGTACGATGGCGTCTCCGAATCCGGATTCATCGAAAAAGGAACAAAAGTAAAAGTAGTCCGCTTCGAAAATGCACAAGTATATGTTGTAAGTAGTGGAGCATACGAGACTCGAACTCGTCACCTTTAGACTGCCAGTCTAACGCTCTAGCCAGATGAGCTAATGCCCCATGTCTTTATTTTTTCGGAGGCAAAGATAGGTATTTTGATGGGATATGAGCTATCTTTGCTGAAAAAAATGACGGAAGACCGTATTATATTAGGTATCGACCCCGGAACAATTGTCATGGGATACGGGATAATCAGAATCACAGGAAATAAACCCCAGGCAGAGGCTTTAGGCATTCTGCAATTAAATAAATACGAAGACCATTACCTGCGCCTCAGCAAAATATTCGAACGGGTAGGCACACTGATAGACGAATACCACCCCGGTGAACTGGCTATCGAAGCGCCTTTCTTCGGCAAAAATGTGCAAAGTATGCTGAAGCTGGGACGGGCGCAAGGGGTTGCAATCGCTGCCGCCCTGAGCAGAAATATAGCCATATTTGAATACGCTCCGCTGAAAATTAAAATGTCAATAACCGGAAACGGGAATGCTTCCAAAGAACAGGTCGCCGGGATGCTCCAGCGTTTCCTCCACATCCCCGACGAGTCTATGCTCCCCCAGATGGATGCTACCGATGGCCTGGCTGCCGCCGTCTGCCATTTCTTTCAGACCAAGGTTCCTCTTGCAGAAAAGAAATACACGAACTGGAAAGATTACATCAGCAAAAATCCCCGGAAGATAAGATAACCCCT
>JAISZA010000034.1 GCA_031269535.1 Tannerellaceae bacterium | reverse complement strand
GTGGCCGATCAGGTGGATGCCTTTCAGGGAAGAGACCTTTTCGTGTGCGGAGAGGGGGACGGTGAAGAGGAGTTCGTAGTCTTCGCCTCCGTTCAGGGCTGCGGTGACTAAGTTCATATTGAATTGTCCGGCCATTGAGGCGGTTTGGAAATCAATGGGTATGCGTTCTTCGTATATGCGGCAACCGGCCTGGCTTTCGTGGCAGATATGCAGCAGTTCCGAGGAAAGGCCGTCGGATATATCGATCATGGAAGTAGGAAGGATACCGGCGCTGGCCAGCATGTCGATGACGTCGCGCCGGGCTTCGGGTCTGAGCTGGCGTTCGAGCAGGTATTCTTTTCCGCCGAAGTCGGGTGAGAAATCCTTCTCTCCGGCAAAGATTTTTTTCTCCCGCTCCAATAATTGCAGCCCCATATAGGCGGCGCCCAGGTCGCCGGATACACAAATCAGATCGGTATCCCGGGCGCCGCTGCGATAGACTATCCTGTCTTTTTCTGCCTCACCTATGCAAGTGATACTGAGCGTCAGTCCGGTGAGGGAGGCGGAAGTATCTCCACCGATCAGATCGACTCCATACGTATCGCAGGCGATGCGGAGTCCACTATAGATTTCTTCAAGGTCTTCGATACAGAAACGTTGAGAGATGCCGACGGCAACGGTGATCTGCCGGGGTCTCCCGTTCATGGCGTAAATGTCGGAAAAGTTCACTACAGCGGCTTTGTATCCGATATGTTTTAACGGGACATACGTCAGGTCGAAGTGGATACCTTCGAGCAGCAGATCGGTGGTGACTAAGATTTGTTTACCGGCATAGTCGAGTACGGCGGCATCATCGCCCACTCCTTTGAGGGAGCTTTTGTTTTTCAAAACTATTGTATCTGTGAGGTGGCGAATCAGTCCGAATTCGCCCAGGGTCGATATCTCTGTTCTTTTTGTCATTTTTTAATGGAAAATATTGTTTCGCTGAAAGGTGATGATATGATTTTCGATGCATTTGTCGAACGAAAGAACGGTTTCCGTACAGAAATCAATGCTGATAGGGAGGTAATAGATCAGTCCTTTCCATTCGTCGGGGATGAATGGGTTGTGCAGCAGGCGGGCGGCGTCTTTTTCGGTGACGAGTATGAATTTATCCGGGGAGTCCAGCCGGTTGAACATTTCCTTTATCTTCCGTATATCCTGCCGGTCAAAAGTATGATGATCGGGGAAAAGCACAGGCAGCACCTTGGGGAATCGTTTTTCCGCCTCCTGAATGAAAAGGGTAGGCGAAGCGATACCGGCCAGTAGCAAGACTTCGTTATCTGCATTCAGGTAATTGCCTGCTGTAGCATTGTCTGTATGAACGGGGAATACCGGCTCTGTCTTTCCATACCGGATACGGGTAAAATAGAGATGCTGGTATGGCTGTAGCTTCATTTCGCTTTCGATGATGCGGAAGTCGATAGGGCGTAAACCTTCCCCGCATTTGGAGACAATGATCACATCGGCGCGGTGCATATTCCCTTTCGATTCGCGCAAGGCCCCCCAGGGGAGCAGTTTATCTTTATAGTACAGCCGGTTGTAATCCGTCAGCAAGACCGAAAAAGAAGGTGTGACATAGCGGTGCTGAAAGGCATCGTCGAGCAGGATGATATCCGGTCTCTGTCCGTCGGGCAAGGCCAGCAGGTTCCGTATTCCCCTCCGCCGGTTGCTATCGACGGCGATCAGTATATCCGGGAATTTCCGTTTCATCTGATAAGGCTCATCTCCTATGGTCAGGGCAGTCTCGTTGTTTCCGGCCAGCAGGAATCCCTTTGTGCGCCGTTTGTATCCGCGGCTCAGAACCCCTGTTTTGTATTTTTGTTTCAGCAGCCTGATAAGGTATTCGGTATGTGGCGTCTTTCCTGTGCCTCCTGCGGAGAGGTTCCCCAGGCTGATTACCGGGACCTGATATTCCTCCGAGGGAAGTATCCCCCAGTTGAATAGCAGGTTCCGGGCTCCCGTTATCAATCCGTAAATAATGGAGAGGGGAGCGAGTAAACAGTGTGGATTAAGCGTTTTTTTTATCGGCATAAGATTATAAAGGTTGAATATCGTATAGCAGGCGTGCCTGAATGCCGGTCTGGTATTTCAGGTCGTTCAGCGCCTTCAGATAGCGGTATTCTTCGCCAATAACGCTTTTTACCATCTCTGTTTTCAGGTCTTCGAGTTGCTTCCCTAATAAATCCTGAAAAAAGTCTCTGGCGGCTGATACATGAGTGATCCGGTAGTCTGTCAGTCCGGCCAGTTCAGCGGCCGAGGCAACCGCTTCGTCGAGTCCTCCCAGGGCATCCACCAGGCCTCTTTCAAGCGCTTGTTCGCCTGTCCACACACGCCCTTGTCCGACTTGGTCTATCTCTTCCTTTGTTTTCCCGCGTCCATCGGCGCAGCGTGTGAGGAAGATGTTGTACGTCTGTTCGACGTATGCCTGCATGATTGCTTTTTCGTCTGCGCGCAGCGGGCGTGCAGGGTCTAAAAGGTCGCCATAAGTATTTGTTTTCACTATCTCGGTAGTTATATCCAGTTTTTTATAGAGGCTGGCCGCATTGGGAATAAGGCCGAATACGCCGATGGAGCCGGTAAGGGTGTTCGGCTCGGCGATAATCTTACTGGCGGCGCATGCGATGTAATACCCTCCCGATGCAGCGACATCGCTCATGGAGACTACGATAGGTTTCACTTTTTTCAGTTCTGTCACTTCCCGCCATATTTGTTCGGATACGTAGGCGCTTCCTCCCGGTGAGTTGACGCGGAAAACGACGGCTTTTACTTTATCGTCTTTCCGCAGTTTGGCCAGTTCGCCGGCCATATTTTCCGTAATCAGCTTGCTTCCGTATATTGATGTAGCTTCTTCATTCATAATTTCTCCCTCGGCATACAGGATTGCTATCTGATTGGTGCTTGTCTGCGGGCGTTCTTTTACGTTTTTCATCTTATTTAATCCGGCTGTTTTCAGTTTGTCTCCTGTTTGTCCGGCCAGTTCTTTCACGTATTCTTCTGCTTCGGGTTTGTATTTCAGCTCATCGACAAAGCCCAGTTCAACCGTTTTTTCTGCCGGTGAAAGGGTGTATCCTTTATTTGCAAAATCGTTCACATCCCCAGTAGTGAGCCGGCGGCTTTGGGCGATGGCGCCGGTGATATTGTTCCATATACCCTGCTGGTAGGAGCTGATCTGTTCGCGGTTTTCGTTGCTCAGTTTATCCAGCATATACCTTTCTACCGCTCCTTTATAGGTACCGACCTTGAATACCTCCATTTCGATACCGAATTTATTGAGGATTCCTTTATAGAATGTGGTCTCGCTGACAAGTCCGTGAATATCCACCACACCCAGCGGATTGAGGAAAATCTTATCGGCTACCGAGCAGAGATAATAGCAGCCTTGTGTATAATTATCTCCGTAAGCCACGATAAACTTGCCGCTGGTTTTAAAATCGATCAGTGCTCGGCGGATGATGTCGATGCCGGGTACTCCGGCCTGCAGGATGCCGGCTTCCAGGTAGATTCCTTTGATGTTATCGTTTTCCTTTGCCACACGGATTGCTTTCAGTATGTCTTTAACGGCAATGGGGCTTATCATTTCGCCAAACGACAGGAAGTTAAAAGGGTTTTCTTCCGTTGTCTCATACAAGGGGCCGTTCAGCGACAGCTTACATACCGCATCAGGCCCGGGTACATATTCGGGCGAGCTGCCGAAAGCCGCTGCCATACCTATCAGGGTAAATGTTCCGATCAGGATTACCAGTCCAATCGCCACAAGCCCTCCTAAGGCTGAGGCAAACATCATTTTAAAAAATTGCTTCATAATTGTAGTCCGATTTATTATGGATTTATATAGCACAAATGTACGATAAATTTCTTTGACACTCCCATAGACTTTTGACGAAAAATCCTTCACTCCTTCACAGTGGATATAATCGGTTGAATAATATAAAGTTAAAGTGTGAAAGGAGTGTGAAGTGAATTTTCAGCATTCGCCTCCGGCCAAACGGTTTATTCCGGCGTCATTGAAGGCGATTTGCCCGTATATGTCGCGAAGCAGTTCCGGCGTTATCTTTTCGTAGTCCTGCTCCCGGGCGGTGATGAATACGCCGCCGATGTCGGCGGCTCCGGGAGCCGTCAGTATCTGTTCGTCGCCTTCGGCATAGTATTGGCGGGGGCGGTGAACCTTGCGCGGGACGATAATCACCTGCCACCGGCCTTCTCCGTACCGGCAGAAGATATTCATCCGGGGCTCGGTATCGTCTCCTGCAAGCGGTAATACCTTATATAGATGTTTAAAAAGGGAAGCGGCTCTTTCGGCTGTGCCGGATTCCAGGATGAAGCCGTTGCGGAGGTATCCGCTCAGCCGGTAAATCGCTCCCGCTTCTTCCTTCAGCAAGGGGGTTCCCTTGTGAAGCCCGGCTTCCTCGTCGATGGGCATATACGAAGGGGTTACGGCCTGGAAATGCAGATGGTCGGGAGCGGAGGCGCCGCTTTGGGGGCCGTTATAAAAAAGGGTGAAGCCGGACAGGTGCTGCGCTATCTCCAGGAAATCGCTGAAGCTGGTGTAGATTTGCTGTTCCATATGCCGGCGCGAGGCGATCGTAAAATGTTCGGGAAAGATAGGGTAGGGGTTACAAAGCAGCAGATACCGCTCGCCCATCGGCAGGGCTTCCTGTTCCGGGGGCAGGTGGGAAGGGCAGAGGAAGCAGGGGCGCTCCCGGAGAGACTGTGCGTCGGTCTTCGCTCCGGAAGACAGGATGCGTGCGGGATTATACTGTACTTTAAACTCCAGGCCGTCGATATGGAGGCGTTTTACTTTCACGTTGTCCAGCGCCTCGTAACCGGCTTTGGCCATCGGCCAGACCTTCCGTTGGCGTGCCAGCAGTGCCAGCGCTTCCGTCGTATCAGTCCATTTTTCCGTTTCCATGCTCCTTATTCAGTCTGATACGGGCTTCCAGCTCCCAAGTGCGGATAGTATCTTTATAGGCATTGTGTGCATTTATTTTTGCTATATCCTGCGAGGCATCGGAGTTGTCTTCCCAGCGGCGGCAGAGGTATACTACATCGTAAATGCGGCCGATGGCATATTCGCGGCTGATGCGCAGCCCTGCGGCATAGTCTTCGCCATAGCTGGTATTGGGCAGGTTAATGCTTCGCAGCAGGGGGGTATAGAAGGCGCGGGGCGCTCCCAGTCCGTTGATGCGCAGCGCATTGTTGTGACCGTTTTCGGGCGTCCATTCCTTGTGGTCGATGATGCCGGGGGGGATGGTTTGCATATTGAAATCGGTCAGCCGGTACGTACCCACTACCATGCCGCATTGCTGGGCATAGAAGGCATCCACTATTTTTTGCAGGCTGTGGGGATCGCTATACACATCGTCACTGTCTAACTGGACGGCGAACTTCCCGCAGTCTGGATGGTGAACCGCTGTGTTCCAGCAGCCGCCTATGCCCAGGTCCTGCCGTTCGGGCAGGATATGCGTCAGGCGTTCATCCGGCAGGAAGCTCCTTATTTCTTCCGTCGTGCCGTCTGTCGAATGGTTATCGACGACGATTACGTTGAAAGGAAAAGCTGTTTCCTGTGCCAGAGCCGATCGGATAGCCTCGGCGATGGTCCGTATCCTGTTGCGTACGGGGATGATCACTGAGGCCTCAGTAGCGAATTGTTCCCGGCCGAAATCCATGGTTTTATGTCGTGGAGGCAGGTAAGCGCCTACCTGTCTGAGGTGGGCGGTGCAGGCTTTCTCCATCTCTGTCTGCGCCTCCCGGTTCCGGGGATTTACGTAATCAAACTGCTGTGTTCCTGCTGCCTGCGCCATCTTTTCTTCCCGGGTATAGAGGTACTCGTTTATATGTACGATAGGGTGGCGTTGCGATACTTTCAGCCGCAGGTCGTAGAGTCCGGCAAAGCGGTATGTTTCCGTCATTGCTTCGGTTGCTTCTGCTAATGCACGGGTGTTATACAGGAGGATCGTCCCGAAATCGAAGTCATCGCGCAGGCTTCCCTTGCGGTAATCAATCAGCGGATGCGGGTATAGTTTGTCTCCCTGCCGCTCGTAATAATCGGCATAGACCATCCCTGCCGAAGTATCTCCGGCAATGCTTAACATACGTTCGAGAGCGAACAGGCCTAAGTCCACTGCTTCCGGTGCCGTGTATAGGAGGGTATATTCCGCATCCCGTCTTTCTGCTATCGTGCGGATTGTATGGCTGCTCCATGGCTCTTTTTCTCCATACAGGTTAAAACTATGTATTCTTTTCATGTTGTGGAAAATCCGTTTCTTTTGCGCACAAATGTAGCGCAGAAAACATGTTTCTGCAAGAAAAAAACAAAATTATACTTCGCGCGGTTTAAAATAGTGAGATGAAAACAGAAAAAAACAATACAGTTCCGAGGCAGAATATTCTGCCTCCGGCACGGGACTACTAACGCTAAAGCAGAATGTCTGAACGGGAAAATACAACGATTCATAACTAACAACTACGGACTCAGGGACAAAGACTTCTTCCGATAGATTATTTTATTAGTTTACAATCTCATCAAAAGATAAGGGTAACCGCACCAAGTATCCTTCCTGCCGGGAAGTTCTTGTTGGAAGAAAACCTTTCAGCCTGGAAGAATCTGAAAACGCTCGTCAAGATAGAAGCTACCCGTGAAATTAGAGGGAAAACCACCCAAGAGGTTCGCTATTACATCAATGAAACTTCCGCATCAGGATACGGTATTTCTCTGCCTGGATTTTCCGGTAGCTATAAAGCTTTTTGCGCTTAGGAATATTTGTGCATTGCCGGTTGGTTCTTTTTTTCTCCCTGAATCGCTGCTTGTAACTCAAAACTAAGCTACTTCGTCAAAAAATATATTATTTTTGCAAAACGAAATGGATTCGGAACTAAATGATAGAGATAGAACGAAAATTTAAGGTTGCCGGAGACTTCTCAGAGGAAGTCGCTTATTCACGGCGTATCACGCAAGGGTATATCTGTGCCGGCCAGGGGGCTAACGTGCGGGTCCGCATCTCTGGCGAGGAGGCATTCCTCACCATCAAAGGGCCTTCGGATGAGAAACTCTGGAGCCGCTATGAATTTGAACAAAAAATACCGCTGCCGGATGCCGTGGAACTGATGAAACTTTGTGTGACAGGCCTCATCGACAAGGTGCGCCATTACATCCCTAAAGGCGGACATGTATGGGAAGTGGATGTATTCTACGGAGATAACGAAGGACTTGTGATAGCCGAGATCGAACTCTCGTCGGAAAACGAGACTTTCGACAAACCCTCCTGGATAGGAGAAGAAGTGACGTCCGACAAAAGGTATTACAACTCCATGCTCTCGCAAATACCGTATAATCAATGGAAAAAGAATAAACTAACATAAAAGAGAATCCAATGAAAAAATTAATTCTTGTATGGGCATTGTCCGTAAGTGTCCCCCCCTGTGCAGATGCCGACGAAGGGATGTGGGTGCTTCCTTTACTGAAACAACAGAAGTTTGCCGAGATGCAGGCGCTGGGGCTGAAGCTCCAGGATTATGATATCTATCATCCCGACTCGTCTTCGCTGAAAGATGCCGTCGTTATCTTCGGAGGCGGATGTACCGGGGAGATCATTTCGCCCGAAGGCCTGGTACTCACCAACCACCATTGCGGATACAGCCAGATACAGCGGCATAGCACGCTGGAACATGATTATCTGACAGACGGTTACTGGGCACTGACACGTGAACAGGAGCTGCCTAATCCGGGGCTGAGCGTCACGTTTATTGATAAGATAGAAGACGTCACCGCCTACGTCGCAGCCCGCCTGGAAAAAGACGAAGACCTGGGCGGGATGAACTTCCTCTCGCCTGCTTACCTGAATACCCTGGCAAGAGAAAAAGCCGGTGAGCAGTTTCTGCAGGAGCATCCGGGAACGGAAGTGGAGATAAGGGCCTTCTATGAAGGAAACCAGTATTATATGTTTACCAAAAAGAAATATTCCGACGTCCGGCTGGTAGGGGCGCCCCCCTCGTCTGTCGGTAAGTTCGGGGCGGATACGGATAACTGGATGTGGCCCCGGCATACGGGCGACTTCTCTCTTTTCCGCGTCTATGCAGATGCCAACGGCAATCCGGCAGAGTATGCGGAAACCAACGTCCCGCTCCGTCCGAAACGCTGGCTGAAGATTTCAATCAAAGGAATAGAAGAAAACGATTTCGCCATGATGATTGGCTTCCCCGGACGCACAAACAAATATTATACCTCGTGGGAAGTAGCCGAACGCCGCGATATCGATAATGCCGTCCGTATCCACATCCGCGACCTCCGCCAGAAAGCGATGCTCGAAGAGATGCTGAAAGACCCGGACGTGCGCATCCGCTATGCAAGCAAATATGCAAGCTCGACCAATGCGCATAAAAATGCAATAGGCGCAGACTGGGCCATCCAAAAACGCGCGTTCGAACAGGTCAGACAGGCGGAGCAGGACAAACTGATTGCCTGGGCGGAGCAAATGAACAAGCCGGAATATCCCGAAGCGCTGCGAATGCTGGAACAGATCGTCTCCGACCGCAAAAACCTACGGTTCCGCAGCTGGATGCTCGACGAAGCGCTCGCGCGCGGGATTGAATTTACCGGCATACCAACAGATATCCAGGCCGTCGCTGACGCCCTGAAAGGAAAAGACAAAGCCCGGCAGCAGGAGCAGATACGCCTGCTGACCTTAGCCTATCACCGCTTTTTCAATGCCACTTACTCACCCAAAGTGGATAAGAAGATTGCGAAAATCATGCTGAAAGAATACCGCCACCTGGTACCCGCTCATGCTCAGCCGGCCCGTTTCAGCATTATCGATAAAAAGTTTAAAGGCGATACGGATCGCTTTGTGGAGCATCTTTTCCATACGTCGATCTATGGAAACCCTGACAACTTCAGCGCTTTTATACAAAACCCTTCGGCCAGAGTCCTCGAAAGAGACCCTATGATCTTGTTTGCCAAAGCGGTGCAGGAAGAGAGGAAAGCGCTGGTCTCCGCTCTGAGCGACTTCGATTCCAACTTCGCTTCGGAGCGCCGTACGTATGTGAAAGGCCTGCTGGAGATGTATGGCGACCAGGCGGTTTTCCCCGATGCCAATTCCACTATCCGCCTGACATACGGACAGGTAAAAGGATACAGCCCCCGCGATGCCGTCTATTACCAATGCCAGACGACCCTGGATGGCGTAATGGAAAAAGAAGACCCGGAGAACTGGGAGTTCGTCGTTCCCCAACGGCTGAAAGCGCTCTATGAGGCGCACGACTTCGGCCCTTACCGGATGGCCGACGGCAAGATGCCTGTCGCTTTCAGCGCCACTACGCATACCACAGGAGGCAATTCCGGAAGTCCGGTGCTGAATGCCAGGGGAGAGCTGACCGGCATTAATTTCGACCGCAACTGGGAAGGCGTAGGAGGGGATATCCAATACCTGCCCGACTACCAGCGGAGCATCATCGTCGATATACGCTACGTACTTTTCCTGATCGATAAGTACGCAGGAGCCGGTTACCTGCTGAAGGAGATGGAAATAGACTGACGGGCCACACTCTCAGAAACGGAAATAGATAAAGGGCTGCACCCCTGCGCTCTTCATTTGTACGATCACGAAAATGACGACAACCAACATCAGGGCTTGTACGAATAAGGGAGAGCGGGTCACAAGCCCTTGCATGGCGTTTTCGATGCGTTTGGGCATGAAGTGAAAAATATAACCCGCCAGCATCAGGATACACACCGTCTGATACCCTGAAACAAACTGCGTGAATACCTCCGGATGGAAGTCGAAGGCTATCTGCGACAGCATCTCCCAGGCTAGCTGCATGGAGCCGGCACGGAAGAATATCCAGCCGAAACACACCAGATGGAAGGTAAACAGGATGCCCCACAGGCGACGGAAAGGCCCCATTTCGCTACCTGACTTCTTGAAAAAGCGAAAGCGCCCCATGACAAATTTATGGACAGCCAAGGAGAGGCCATGCAGGGCTCCCCACAGGATGAAACGCAGGGAAGCGCCGTGCCAGAGACCGCCCAGCAACATCGTTATCAAGAGGTTGATATAGGTGCGGATTTTCCCTTTCCGGTTCCCGCCCAGCGAGATATACAGATAATCTCTCAGCCAGGAAGAAAGCGAGATATGCCAGCGTCGCCAGAACTCCGTGATCGTAGCCGACTGGTAAGGCGAATCGAAGTTTATACTGAAACGGAACCCCAGAAGCAAGGCAATGCCGATGGCCATGTCTGAATAGCCGGAGAAGTCGCAGTATATCTGCAGGGCGTACCCGTAAATACCCAGCAGATTCTCCAGCCCGGTGTACAGGAGAGGAGCGTCGAAGACACGGTCAACAAAGTTCAGGCTGATATAATCGGAGATCACCACCTTTTTGATCAGCCCGCAGAGCACAAGGAAAAGGCCCTCGCCAAACTGCGCACGGCTTACGGCAGGAGTCCGGTATATCTGGGGGATGAACTCACGGGCGCGCACAATCGGCCCGGCCACTAACTGGGGGAAAAAGGAGACATAGAAAAGGTAATCAATCCAGCGGTAAACCGGCTCTATTTTCCGCCGGTATATCTCAATAATATAGCTGAGCGACTGGAAGGTAAAAAAAGAAATCCCTACCGGGAGGAAGATATCGAAAGGCTCATACGCCAGCGTCTGCCACTCCTGTATGCCCAGCCCATGCCCCAGTTCGTTTCCCAGCTGCGCCAATAGCCCCGCCAGGAAATTGAAATACTTGAAATAAGCCAGCATCCCCAGATTGATGCACAGGCTGAGCACAACCAAGAGCTTGCGCAGGCGGCGGGAAACAGTAAGCGAGAGCCTGCGCCCGATCAGGAAATCAGAAGTCGCTGTGCAAAGAAGCAAGCCAAACCAAAGGCCGCTGCTCTTATAATAAAAGAAGAGCGAAAACAAGGTGACATAGAGGATACGGGCTCTCAGATGGTTGCGCAACGGCAGATATATCATCAGGAATCCGATAAAAAGAAATAAGAACAAACCGCTGCTGAACAGCATCGGAGCGTCGGGGTGATAAAGCAACTCTTCTCCCAGCTTCTGCCACGACAGATGCGAGAAGAGACCGTTCAGGTCGATGTCAGTCAATAGGTCTTTCATACGTTTTTTCTATCTCGTGCTTATATTTCAGGTTCATCAGGGCGTTAAACAGCAGGACGCCCTGTTCGTGGTATCCCTCTTTGCTGAAATGTATCCGGTCGCGCCCCATCCATTTGCCGTTAAACCAGCCTTCGGAGGATTTTCTTCCTCCTGTCGCCCGGAATAAATCCCAGCAGGCCAGGCCCTCTTTCTCTGCTATATGGGAGATGGCGCGGGCGGCTCGCTCCGTATTCTCGTTTCGCACATACCCGCGTTTCTTATTAACCACGACCCGCTTATAACATTCGGGGGGCGTAGTGAGAAGAATGGCTGTATGAGGCATGTATTCTCTTACGAGCGCAAGAAAAGATTTGATCTGTCCCGAAAATTCCCCTGCCGTGAAACGCCTGCCGAAAGTCTCATTCGTACCTAAAGAGATGATCAGGAGCGAAGGGCGGAGCGCCGCCAATTGGCGGACATAGCGTGCATCGGTATAATTCACAAACATCGAGCCGTTTACTCCGATGGAATGATAGAGGATACCGGGATAGCCGTTTGTCAGGTTAAAGCCATAATACAGATTATCGAACGACCGGGCCGGCAGGAGCAAGTCTGTTCCCTGCTTGCGGCGGGTGCTTTGTAGCGGCAGGCTTTCGGTAAGGCCGAACAGACGAATGGTATCGGTCAGCATCTGCATCGCGGGAATATGCCCACCTTCTACCATATAAGCCGAATCGCGCAAGGTGCCGGAGGGCAGCAGGGGCATCGACTTTTCGCCCCGGTACACCACGACCTGATTAAACGCATAGCCGGCCCCGTTGTTGGGAGCCATGGTAATATCGAAATTGACGAAAGGCGAAGGAGTCTGAATGCCGATACCTCCAGGGCCGACAGGACAGGGAGGCGTCTTCTGCACACAGCGCCCGACAGTCCATTCTTTGATCAGGGTGGTGATAAAGTAATCGTCGGGTTCATTGGTGCGGGTAATCTTGAAAGGGGCTATCCAGCCGCGTCCGGCATTCCCGTAGCGGTGTTGCAGCAGGCGCATGGTGCTGCCGCTGTAATGACCGGCCTGGATATGCGAATCGCCTAAATGCACAATCGTAACCACCGTATCCCGCCCGGCGCTCAGGCTGTCGAGCCCGGCAAAGAAAGCATCCAGCGAATGCGAGGGGTCGGATACGACACATAAGGAATCAATAGCGAACGAAAGCCTGGATTGCACCGTCTCCAGGGGGCGGGCCATGCTCTCCGGCCCTGCCGGATGCAGAAGGCTCGTCGCTACGATACAAAGGCGTATGATATCAGCGGGTCGTTTCCGGTCCATCATAAAATTCTTTTTCGTGCATCAATGCTTTCATAAAGCTCCGGGCTATTTCACGTCCACCTCTGAAGTTCAGGTGAGTATAGTCTTTTCCTGCCCATCCCTTCTCTACGAACCGGAGCATACTGTTTTCTCCTCCCATCGCGCCGAACATATTCCAGAAAGGTATCCGGGCCGAGCGGGCGGCCTGTCGCTGCGTGTGCAGAAGCGCCAGGACGGCAGGCATGGTACTGAACGTCCCATGGTACTGATTCGCCCGGTCGGGCGTACTTATCAGAAGGATATCACTCTCCGGGAAACAGCGCTGCAAATGGCTGATCACCTTTTTCATCCGGGCGCCGTACCAGCCATAATCGAGCATGCTCTCATCGATCACATTCAGACCGTATTGCAGGATAATCAGGTCGTAGGGGCGTATCCTCCGGAGCGATTCGCAGACGAGCGGCTCCAGGTCTTCAAGCACCAATCCGTTAGTCCCCCGCAGGGAGTAATTATCCACGATAACGCCTGTATTGTCTTCCAATGCAAGCCCCAAGGCGCGGAATCCTCTTGTGTGGCTGAAGAGCAAACGCCCTTCCGTAAGGGTATCGTTCAGTTCATACTGGGCAAGGGTATAGGTAGGCGGAAGTGATTGCACAATCGTATCCGTAGCGTTATAAATCAACTGCATCTGCGTCTCCTCGTTCCGGTCGTAAAGGAATTTAAGCGAGTTCACCCGATACAGGCAGGCATATTGCTGCGTGGTCTTGAATAATAAAATCGCGGGTTCCGATTCTGCTTCAAACACGAATCCCGATAAGCTGTATCCCGGTTTTCTTTCATTTACGACGGAATACATTTTCCATCCTTCGGGTTGCAGACTGATGGTCGGGCGGAATTGCGCGGCTACCGAGGAGACAGGGACAAAGCCCACTCCATGTCCGCCGAACTCTTGTTGCATGGCGCTACGGAAATCCGCTACCATGATATCCCCTTCGATAAAAGAGTCGCCCAGGAAAGCGATGCGTACCGGGCGGCTGCGGCTCTGCCTCAAAGCGGCGAAGAATCGCTTCAGCCCGGCATGTCCGGACGAATAATCTTCTATCCGCTCCCCTTTCGGATCGGAAAGGCTTGGGGTGGCATTCATCAGTTGCCTGATCGAATCGCGCAAGGCAGCAGAAACGGCAAGCGAATCAACGACAGCAGGGATTTCTCCCGGCTCGCTTTCCGGAATAAACGCCTCCACCTGTCCGGCCTCCTCCAGTTGCAGACGAAGCGAATCCAGCGAGGCAGAAGTCGCATCCGCTTTCAGACGGATATCGGCAAAAATATCTACTTTCCTGATTTTTTGTTTGAAAATCGTTTCAGGCAATCCATATAAGCCCATACAGACGACAAGCGTAATTAGTAATAACACAAATAATCTACCGAAGTTATTATCCTCTTTCATGCTTTTGGGGATTCGAGCTTACAAAAGTACAGTTTTTTATGTTTTTTCCAAAATAGTACCTTTCACATTCGCATGTTTCAGGTTGGCATTTTTCAGATTAGCTCCATTCAGGTTGGCATTTTCCAGGTTGGCTCCCACCAGGTTGGCGCCATTCAGGTTGGCTCCTGTCAGGTTGGCCTCTGCCAGATTGGCTCGTTCGAGGTTGGCCCATACCAGGTTGGCCCATTCCATATTGGCGCCTGCCAGATTGGAATCCACGGCATACGCCCTTTCCAGGCTGGCTTCGTGCAAGTTGGCCCTTTGCAGATTCACCCGGTTCAGGAAAGCATTTCCCAGATCGGCCCCCGAGAGGTTGGCCTCCGATAAATCGGCATCGGTAAAGATTGCTCTCGTCATGATGGTTTTTTCCAGATTGGCATTTACCAGGATGGCTCGTTCGAGGTTGGCTTCCGGCAGGATGGCATGGCTCAGATGCGCCTTCGTCAGATCGGTTTCTTCCATTTCCGCATTCGTCAGATTGGTTTTTTCCATATCTGCTTCCGTCATATTCGCCTTGTTCAGGACAGCCTTTTCCAGGTTGGCTCCGCAGAGTACGACTCTTTCCAGGTTCGCTTCTTCCAGATTGGCCTCGCTCAAAGCTGCCCGTTCCAGGTGTGTGTCTCTTAAATTGGCATATTTCAGGTTGGCTTGTTTGAGGTTGGCTTTCAGCATGATGGATTTTTCCAGATTCACATTTTCCAAATTCGCTTCTATCATCACGACATCTTCCATCGAAGCCTCAGTTATCCGGGCTCCTGTGAGCAGGGCGCCTTTCAATACGGCCTTTTCCAGATTGGCATTGTTCAGGCAGGCTTTCGTCAGATCGGTATCTCTCAGATTGGCGTGCGCCAGTTTGGCGCCTTTCAGATTGGCTTTTCTCAGGTTGGCTTCTTTCAGGTTGGCCCCTTCCAGGATGCTCATTTGCAGATTGGCGCCTTCCATGACAGCCTGTATCATGTGGCTGCCCGTGAGGATGGCATCTTCCAGATTGGCTTCCGTCAGAATGGCTTTTTCCAGGTTCAGGTTTTTCAGTTCGGCGCCTTTCAGGTTGGTCTTGTATAAACAAGCCTGAATCAGGATGGCTCCTTCCAGATTGGCATTGAAGAGGTTGGTATTGATAAACCGGGCTTCACTCAGATTCGTATGCCGCAGGATGGCGCCTTCCAGGTTGGCATCTTCCAGATTGGCCGCCGTCAGGTCGGCTCCGCTCAGGTTGGTTTCACTCAGATTGGCATGCTTCAGGTTGGCCCCTGCTAAGCGGGCTTCAGCCAGACAGGCTTTTCTCAGGTCTGTCTCTTCCATATCCGCTCCTTCCATATTCGCCCGAGTAAGGTTTACTTCGCTGAAACAGACATGCTTCAGAGAGGCATTCACCCATATACTCTTTTCCATTGCTGATTGTTCGATGAGGCTCCCGTCCAGCACGGCTTCTTCCAGCACGGTTTCTTCCATGGTGAGCATTTCCCAGTGTACATTTTCCAGGCAGGCAGCCTTCAGGTTTGTTTTTTTCAGGCAGGTATTTCTCAGGTGGGTAGCTCTCAGGTTCGCATGCTCCATATCCGCCTCTTCCCACAGACAGTCCTCCCATGTGCTTTGTTCCAGGCAGGCATCTTTCAGTACGGCTTTCCTCAGCGAGAGTTTCTGCGCCCTGGCTCCTGTCAGATCGGCTTTCACCAGACAGGCTTCGTCTGCGTCCGAATCCGTTATGCAGCTATTCTGCAGACAGGCCTGGCTCAGATTGGTTTGCCGCAGCCCCATCCTTGTCAGGTTCGCTTTTCCCAGGCCTGCCCCTGCCAGATTGGCCTTTCCCAGCTGCATGTCTTCTATATGGATTCCCGTCAGCCAGGCAGACTGTAGTTCCGCCTGATAAGCCTCAAAGAGAGATGTTTTTTCTCCTTTTTTAAATAGCAAACGCATGATAGCAGGGATTTCATCGGATGGAGCGTCTTGATGAACGGCCTGATACTCCGGTTTGTCCGACAAAGTCCGGATATGATAACAAAGTATCCCGATAACCGATTCGGCAAACTTTACGGGATATTCTTCCACTAAAATACAAAGTTTGTAAGCTCCTCCTATTCGGACCGCTTCCTGTCCGTCACCTAAAAGCTCAAGGCCCTGAGCAAAGCAATGGTCCTGTTGATTTTGTTTATCCAACTCATACTGCGCTTTTTGCTGTATCAGCAAGTTTTTCTGACAAGCTATTTTATGTTGTGTGAAGAGAATCAAACAAATGAGTCCTATCACCCCAAAGGCCGCCGTCCATACCAGATAAAAATCTCTTATATTCTCAATACCCCATGTATATAATTCGCCTACATACAGACCGGTTATTTCTCCCCAGGCTACCGAAACGAATGGAAGCAGAAAAAAGATTACTACACTAATCATCCCTCCGTACCTTCCTTTATTTTTACCTCTTACATTTTCCTTTTTGTTGTTCTGATCCATTGTTCCATACTATATGTGCTACGTCTTGCAAAAGTATAAAAAAAATGCAAACGTATTGAATGCACGGAGCATAATGGGTGCATTTGACGTTGATTTTCAATTCAGATTGTCGCATCGTCGTTACGGGCCGTCCTTGCGAACCCGGAGAGTGAAGCAATCCGGAGCGGGCACCCTGGATTGCTTCGCTTCACTTGCAACGACGGGAACCGTTCTTTGGGAGATAGTCTGTTATCTGTTTTACATTCAGGTCATAAAATTCTTCTGTGGTAATTAAAACGATCGGCATTGGCAATGATAAACGTATAGAGTGTATGCCTGCTGACTCCCAGTTTTTTACTTATATATTTGCGCGAACGCTTCTCACTCATCAGCTTTTCTATGATTTCTTCTTTCCCTGTCAGTTTATAATAGGATGATTTGCATCCTTTGGGCCGTCCTAATACGATTCCTTCTTCTTTTTTTCGTTCCAGGGCTTCCTTGGTGCGTTGCGAGATCAGGTTACGTTCGATCTCAGCGCTCAGGCTGAATGCGAAAGCCAGAATCTTGCTACTGATATTATTCCCCAACTCATAGCGTTCCTTTATTGTATGCACAATAATTCCCCGTTCCATACATTGATGCAGGAAGCTCATTACCTGCATCAGATTACGCCCTAAACGCGACAGCTCCGTGGTGATCAGCCGATCACCTTTTTTGACCTGTTTAAGTAGTCTGCCCAGTTGTCTGTCTTTTACATCCCGGGTTCCGCTGACGGTCTCCTCTACCCAACGATCAATGCTCATTTTATGCGTAAGCACATATTTCTCAATCTCGAAGCGCTGATTTTCAGTACTTTGTTTGTCGGTACTCACTCTTACATAACCGTATATCATAGTCTTAAATTTAAATAAGATACAAGTCTAATGTAATTTATTTAAAAAAATATGATTTGTTCTATAAAAATGAGTATTTTCTGTAATTTGAAGGGACAGAATGTATATACCGGGGGGCAAATCGTAGAGGGAACAGGATACATGAGAGCCGCCTGAATGAGGCAAATCCAGCTCTTTCAGCAAACGCCCGGACAGGTCGAAGATCGTTGCCGCCTGGAGTGATTCCTTGTCTGATAAAAGAATGTCGAGCGTTCCGCCGGCGGCGACGGATATTTTAGCGGCAGGGAAGAGTCCGCCGGCTGCTTCGTTTGAAGTCAGAAGCGGCACTTCTACCGGCAGTTCAACAACCGTATGCTGCGTGCCGCGTACCGGTTTCCATTCCTGGCCATTGGAGTTGTAATACATACGGATTTTATCTCCTTTTTCCACATCCGAAGTAATGGTATAGGTTTCTCCTTCAGTGTCGTACACTACATAACCAGCCTCCAGGCTATATCTGAATGTTTCCAGCTCTGTTTTCCGGTTCCCGTTTTTATCGACGATAAAAAATCCCATCGTGCCATCGAAATCTCTCCTGCCATAGTCGAACACATAGGAAAAGCGGAGTCTGAAAGGTTTATCGCGGGTAATGATATCGACGTCGGTACTCAATCCATAGACATCAAAATCACCATCTTCCAGAAAATAAAATTCATGATTGGGGCGCGATAGCCTTGTCTCCTTCTGCAGGCCGATAATTGCATCCTGCTGAAAGTCATATCCTTCTCCTTCCTTGCTCCCGCCGGCTCCCTGTAGTTGCGGTTCCAGGGCGGATAGGAGGTAATACCCGTCGGCGATACCGCTCCATCCCCAGTTTACGTGAAAATAGTCACGGGAGTCGTAACCATCTATAACAAACAGGTGGCCTTCTTCGTTTTTTGTTGTGCCGCCGTATAGCACCGGACGGTCCTGATCCAGTTCATGCCGGAGCAACTCATGCCATTCCTCCCTTGTATAGAGTTCCCTGTAACTCATGCACAGGCCTTTATCGTAGCCAAAATAGGTGGTTAAAGCATGGGCCGCCTCCCATTCCGTGCTTCCGCTTGCCTCATAGGTATAATCCATATTAGCTGCCACGCCGCAGTGGTAAATCAATTCTGCTACGGCTTTGCGCTGGGTGGCGTCCCAGCTCCGGCTATAGACGTCCGGCATAGTTCCCCAGTCATAGGCCACATTGAAGTCTGCCGTGAGAGGTATCCCGCGGCTTGAGGTCGTATAGGAGTGGCTCCCTTTTCCCTCTTCCGGCCATTGATGGTATTTCATAACGATTCCCATGGCTGTAGCTACGCATCCGGCCAGTGCCCGCCTGCCGGAGTCTATCGGACAGAGGTTGTTGTAAGGCTCTGTCTGATCCCATTGGGCTGTGGGCAGGAGGACAAGAGCGGAAGGGGCGGGGGTATCCCCTTTTAACAGCGCCTCCCATTTTTGCAGGATTTCTGCGGAAGGGGTATCTTCTTTTTCTATCAGGCCGGATATTTCCTTTTCGTAAACCGACAGCCATTTTTGCAGGTTCGCGGGCCGGGAATCTACCCCAAACTCTCCCCGGCCGGCATAGGCTAATACGGGCAGCGCCTGATCATCGCCCGCAACGATTACAAAACCAGCCTTATCGTGCACATTATATACATAAAACAAAGGTCTCTCCGCAGCAGCGCGTAAACCGGAGTCTGCCGCCGCTACTGCCGTATAAACCAATTCGATGGAAGACGAGCTCCGGAGTCCGTCTGAATAAGCGGCGACAAAACGGGAAGCTACACGGAAAGCTTTATCCTGTTCTACTATCTTTGCCCTTAGATTTGCCCCGTTAAGCAGCAAAAGCAAAAGCGCCAGGGTTGTTATTTTTTTCATACCTGAATACTTTTTTAATATCTTTTCTCTATTTCCGCTCCGGGGAAATAATGCGCCAGGATTTGCCTGTAGTCATATCCCCGGGCCCCCATCACAGCGGCTCCGATCTGGCATAGCCCGACGCCGTGCCCCCATCCGGCGCCCGTCAGTATGAAACGCCGGGGGAATCCTTCCTCTCCGGGTTCTTTGTCGATCACAAAAGCCGAACTATAGAGATGCGTTTCCGACAAGGTACGGCGGATTTCCAGTTCTTTACCGATGGTATAGCTTAGGCGGCTCCCCAGGATTTTCAGTTTCTCAATCCGCCCGGAAGCGCCCCGCCTGAGCGGGATCAGGTCGATAATCCAGCCAAAGTCTATCCCGCTTTTCCGAGCAATAAGTTCCGATAGTTGTTCCTGCGAATACGCTACCTGCCAGCGATAGAAATCGGTCGTTTCCTGGTCGTAATTGTTCAATACCTGGCTCAGTATATCTTTATCCTGTGTGTTACAAAAGGCTGCGGGCGAGGTGCGTATCCATTTGCCGGCTTCGGCCTCGATGCGCAGGTCGGGGAAGCCGTCTTCCCGGCTGTCGCGCAAGGCGGTAAGGTAAGGATGGGGAACCGGCTCCCATACATGCTCGAATTTCTCCGTTATCCCGCCGCAGCATTTGGAGAAGCGGGTATCGCAGATTGCTCCGTCGTGCACTAATATCTCACCTCTTGTTTCGCGGATGACTTCAGTGGCCAGGGGGGTGGAAGCGCGCGTAACGCCCTGGTAACGCTGGCAATGATCGTCGGCACAGACGTCGAATATCGTATGGTCTTCCCGGTCGTACCAGCGGATCAGTTCCTCATCGGTGCGGTAGGTAGTCTGGTAGGCTGGGGCATGCTCATCGTTCAGGCGGTTATTCTTCTCCATTTGCGCCAGCAGCCAACTGCGCGAAATGACGGCATGGGCCTTCAGAAATTCGGCCGAGGCTGTGGCGCTCATTTCAGAAGAGATCACGCTGCTCAGGTATTCTTCTACATCTACCTGGTTGATAACGACTATGGATTCTCCGGAGACAACCATATCAAGCGCTCCCCGGAAACGCTGGTCTTCTTTGCGCTGCCAATGAAAATCCACTCCTATCGTAACCGCTTTCAGGTCGAAAGAAGCCGTAGGCGAAGAGGGTTCAAAGAAAAGCTCATCATAGAGTTTCCCGTTAAACACTATATTCCCGTTTACGAACAGCGCCCTGTGTTCGCCACTTAAAAACTCACCATTCTGCGTATGCACATAGGTTTCATTAAACACAAATGTCACCAGTTTTTCCGTCATTATACCTACATTGACGGAAGGGGCCTCTGAAGGCGGAATAGGTGCACTTCCTTCTTTTACTTTTTTCACCATAAATCAGATTAGACCGACATTTCGTTATGCCAGTCACAAATCTAATCTATTTTTCCAATGGTAAAAAACTTTTTGACAGATTTCAATCGGAGCGGGATTAAAATTCCGCATTATGGGGGGCGCGGGGGAAGGGGATCACATCGCGGATATTCGTCATACCGGTCACAAACAACAACAGGCGCTCGAATCCCAGACCGAATCCCGAATGAGGGGCTGTCCCGAACCGGCGTGTATCCAGATACCACCAGATATCTTTCAGGGGTACATCCATTTCCTGCGCACGTTCCGATAGTTTAGCGTAGTCTTCCTCGCGTTGCGAGCCTCCGATAATCTCGCCGATCTTAGGGAATAAAACGTCCATGGCGCGCACGGTCTTCCCGTCATCATTCTGCTTCATATAGAAAGACTTGATCTCTTTCGGATAATCGGTCAGGATAACCGGGCATTTAAAATGGTCTTCCACTAAATAACGCTCGTGCTCGGCTGCTAAATCGGATCCCCAGAAGACGGGAAATTCGAACGTATGCCCTCCGGCCACAGCTTCTTCCAGAATACGTATTCCTTCGGTATAAGTCAGGCGGATAAAGTCTTGCTCCAACACGAAATTCAGTCGCCCGAGGAGTTCTTTGTCGAACATATTATTCAGAAATTCAATATCATCCCTGCAATTATCCAAGGCACACCGGAGGCAGTATTTGATAAAATCTTCGGCCAGCTGCATATTGTCTTCTATCTCATTGAAGGCTACTTCGGGTTCGACCATCCAGAACTCGGCCAGGTGGCGGGGGGTATTGGAGTTTTCCGCGCGGAAGGTAGGGCCGAAGGTGTAAATAGCGCCTAAGGCCATAGCGGCCAGTTCGCCTTCCAGCTGTCCGGATACAGTCAGGCCTGCCTGCCGGCCGAAAAAGTCGTCGGCATAGTCGATAGAGCCGCTCTTGTCTTTCTTTAGATCATAGAGGTTCAGGGTCGTAACCTGAAACATTTGTCCGGCGCCTTCACAGTCGGAAGTTGTGATGATGGGGGTATGGAAGTAATAAAATCCCCGTTCGTGGAAAAAGCGGTGAATGGCTATCGCCATGTGGTGGCGAATGCGGAACACGGCTCCGAACGTATTCGTACGCGGGCGCAGATGGGCTATCTCGCGGAGGAACTCAAGCGAATGTCCTTTTTTCTGCAAGGGATAGGTAAGGGGGTCGGCAGCGCCGTAGAGATGAATTTCCCGGGCCTGTATTTCAGCGTCCTGCCCCTGTCCGGGCGATTCCGTCAGCACACCGTTCACACAGATACAGGCGCCGGTAGTTATGGGCTTCAGGCTCTCTTCGCCCAAGTCCTCCATATTGACCACGATCTGAACATTTTTTATAGTAGAACCGTCGTTCAGGGCGATAAATCCTACTTTTTTGTTTCCTCTGCGGGTACGAACCCATCCTTTCACCTGAACACTTGTGCCAAAGGCTTTGCTTTGAAGCACATCCGCAATTTTTATCCTCTTTATTTTTTCCATATTGTATAGCTGTGAATAAGAAACTGTCTCAAAAAGTCGTGTACGCTCGTCCTTGCGAGCGAAGCAAAGCAATCCGGAGTGCCTGGCACTCAACGGATTGCTTCGGGTTGATATCCCCGCAACGACGGAAACAGTCCCTTGTTATTGATTATTCAAAGGCGCCCATGCGAAGCGCATTTACTTCTTTTTCATTCAGATAGCGCCATTTACCCCGTGCAAGGTTCTTCTTGGTCAGGCCGGCGAAATAAACGCGGTCTAACTTCGTCACATGATACCCTAAAGACTCGAAGATACGCCGCACGATGCGGTTACGGCCCGAATGTATTTCTATCCCCACCTGGCTCTTATCCTCTTCGTTTGCATAGCTGATAGCGTCGGCATGAATTTCCCCGTCTTCCAGTTCCAGTCCGTTGGCAATCTTTTCCATATCCTCTATAGCCACATTCTTGTCTAACCAGACATGGTAGATTTTCTTTTTCTTAAACGAAGGATGGGTCAGTTTAGAAGCCAGGTCGCCGTCATTGGTAAGCAGCAGCACGCCGGTTGTATTCCGGTCCAGACGTCCTACCGGATAGATACGTTCCTGGCAGGCGTTTTTCACTAAATCCATTACCGTTTTGCGTTCCTGTGGGTCTTCGGATGTAGTCACCGTATTTTTCGGCTTATTCAGCACGATATACACCTTGCTTTCGATATGTACAGAGCGATCGTTAAACAGCACTTCGTCCTGTCGTGTAATCTTTGTTCCCAGTTCGGTAATAAGTTGTCCATTGACTTTGACGGCTCCGGCCTGGATAAATTCGTCGGCTTCGCGTCGCGAGCATACGCCGGCATTCGAAAGGAATTTATTTAAGCGGATCGGCTCGTTGGGGTCGGATAATACTTCTTTGTATTTCAGTTGTTTCTGGACGCTGTATTTCGCATTCGGGTTGTAATCGGATGTACGGCGTTTCTGTGGTGACGGATAGCGGTTGTTGCTATAGCCTCCTCCTCCCCGGTTGTTATTATTCCCGTACGAAGGTCTGGCGTTTCCGCGGTTGTGTCCATACGGTGGATGGGATGGATGGGATGGATGGGGCGGGCGTGAGTCTGTGCGCATGTCTCCCACGCGGGGCCTTCTTTTTTTCAGGCCTTCTCCCCCTCCCGGCATGGCATCTCCCGAAGGAGTGGCCGAATAAGCTTTGGCCGGTCGATCGTCATATCCCTGCTGGCGTGGCCGGTTGTAAGGACGTTGGTCACGTTGGTCACGTTGCTCATAGGGGCGGTCGTAATTCCCCTGATTCCCATACGAAGGGCGGTTATTATTACTGTATGAAGGCCGGTTGTTGCCATAACCTCCGCCGCTTTCACGGTGTTGCCCATAGCCACCTCCATAATTGTTATATCCCCTGTTTCCTCCGTCACGGTTATCGTATGGACGGGGGCGACTGGGGCGATCTCCATAAGCAGACGAGCGATTGTCGTATGGCCTGTTATAGCTGCCTCTATCGTCTTGCTGACGATTATTATACGGCCTCCGCTCATAATTTCCTTCAGGTCTGTCATAGCCCTGATTATACGATCTTCTTTCTCCTTCCTGCTCTGTGTTTTCCCGCCTGATACTTGGTATCACTTTTTTGGGGCGCGATTCATTTCTTTCTTCTGTACTCATTTTTGTAATTAAATATGAAATTAACACTTACTATTTGGTAACCCTCCCGGCTACTCATTTATTTATTATTAAACTCCTGTATAGTTATATGGTGATATAGCCTTCAATTCTTCTTTAATACTTTCACCAATCTCCAGATTATCAATAAAATCACGAATGGATTCTTCGGTTACTTCCTTATTTGTGCGTGTCAGCGCCTTCAATGCCTCATAAGGTTCGGGATAGCCTTCCCTTCTGAGTATGGTCTGAATACCCTCGGTCACTACCGCCGGGCATTGTCCTAAATCGCGTTGCAAGATAGTCTTATTCAGCAACAATTTAGCTAAACCGATTGTTAAACTTTCAAATGCGATGCTGATATGTGCCATCGGCACACCGATATTCCGCAACACGGTAGAATCCGTCAGGTCTCTCTGCAAGCGCGAAACCGGCAGTTTGAGCGCGAGATGTTCCAGCAGGGCATTGGCTATTCCCAGATTGCCCTCCGCATTCTCAAAGTCTATCGGGTTCACTTTATGGGGCATTGCCGACGAGCCGGTCTCTCCTTCTTTTATCTTCTGTTTAAAATACTCCATCGAGATATACTGCCAGAAATCACGGTTCAGGTCGATCAGGATGGTATTGATGCGTTTCAATCCGTCAAAGACAGCGGCAAGATTGTCATAATTGGATATCTGGGTTGTATATTCTTCGCGCGATAGTCCTAAAGTCTCATTCACGAATTTGTCGGCAAACTTTTTCCAGTCGTGCGACGGATAAGCCACCTGATGGGCATTAAAATTGCCAGTGGCTCCCCCGAATTTGGCGGAAACGGGTATGGCTTTCAGCAGGCCCAGCTGCTGCTCAAGCCGATACACAAAGACCCTCACTTCTTTCCCCAGACGGGTAGGCGAAGCCGGCTGTCCGTGCGTCCTGGCCAGCATGGGGATATCTTTCCATTCCTGTGCATAATGTTTCAACACATCTATAATTCGTTGCAACCCGGGATAATAAAACTCATTGAGCGCCTCCTTCAGCGAAAGGGGAACGGAGGTATTATTAATATCCTGCGAAGTCAACCCGAAATGGATAAATTCCTTATAATCCTGCAGGCCGGAGGCATCCATTTTTTCCTTGAGATAATACTCTACTGCTTTCACATCGTGATTCGTTGTCTTTTCAATCTCTTTGATGCGTCCGGCATCTTCTACCCCGAAAGCACGATAGATCGTCCGCAAGCCTTCTCGCTGTTCTTCAGTAGCAAGAGCTTTCAACTGCGGTAACACCTCCGTAAGAGCAATAAAATACTCTATCTCAACCTGCACTCTATATTTAATCAGAGCGAACTCCGAAAAATAAATAGCCAGTTTTTCTGTCTTATTTCTATACCTTCCGTCAACAGGTGAAATGGCTGTAAGTGTCGATAACATCACATCAATAATATCTTTGTGTCAATATGCTGACAAAATTACTGCTTTTATCTGAAATATCATCATTCTATTTATTGATTTTTTATTTATATTCTCAATTCCACATTCGCTTCCGTGCCTTTTCCCGGCCCGGAGTAGATTTCCATGTGACCACCGAAGGCCGAGAGGCGGGCAAAGGCAGGGGCTGGGGCTGAATAAAAAGTCCCTGTTCTTCACTGTTGTAGCAAAGTGTCAGAACTATCAAAATGTCAGATTTTGCCATTGAAAAA
>JAISZA010000088.1 GCA_031269535.1 Tannerellaceae bacterium | reverse complement strand
ATAAATGCGCCGATGATACCGATACACCCCATTATCTGAGCTGGAATCCCATCGCCGTATCTGCGCCTGATTTCCATCGTCCCGATTTTTTCGGAGAGATATACTTCTGACACAATCCCCATAGACTTTTAATTCTCTCGTCAGGGAGTAGGGAGGGCTTGCTCCCGTCCGGGATAAATTCGCTACGAGTTCAACAAACATTGGAGCATTGAAGCCAATGCCGGCTTAGGTTGAAAAGCTTTATTTCTTCAGAGTAAAGAGAAATTCCAACCCGCCGTTGAGGCGGTTTTTCACCTGGATATCGCCTTTATGGAAGAGGATGGCGTTTTTCACGATAGACAGGCCCAGGCCGGACCCACCGGTATCGCGGGTACGTCCTTCATTGACGCGGTAGAAGCGTTCGAAGAGGCGGCTGAGATGTTGCTCGCCCACCCCGCAGCCGGTATCGTAGTAGGAGAAATAGAAATAATTGTCGTCTTCAGCGTAGTTGGAGATATGTATTTCGATATTCGGGCCGGCATAGCTGATGGAATTGTCCACGAGGTTGCGGAAGACGGAATAAAGAAGTGTATAATTGCCCACGACTGTCAGGCTATCGCTTACCGACGAGGTAAAAGAGATGCGACGGGCAGCCAGTTTGTTGCTCAGGTCGATTCTCACTTCATTGATCAGCAGTGCCAGGTTCAGGCGTTCGATGGTAAATTGCGAGGGAGCTTCTTCGATTTTACTGATAATACCTACATCATCAATCAGATTCGACAGGCGTATGGTTTGAAGGAAGGCTCTTTCGATAAACTGCTTTTGTTTGCCGGCATCGAGTTCGAAGCTGTTCAATGTCTCTAAATAGCCCCGCAGGCAGGTGACGGGCGTGCGCAGTTCATGAGCGATATTGCCGGTCATTTCCTGCTTCAGCAGCCGGGTTTTTTCGGCTTGGCTGATGTCTTTTATGATAATCTCAAAACTATTGTCTTCGAAGACAACAACCTGGACGGAAAAGCATTTTCCGTTTTTACTGATTGAGAAAAGGGTGTGATTGCTTTCCCTTTTCCTGTCGCAGATAAAATCCGTCACAGGTTTGAATACCAGGTCTTTCAGTATATCTTCTGCGTCGAAAGTGGGCTGGTCGGTCATCAGATTGATGTATTGGATAAAATTCGTATTGGCATATATTTTTTTCATCTCCGGGCTGAAGATGCAAAGTCCCTCTCCGGAGAAGCGGAAATGGCGGATCAGCTTCTCCCGCTCGATTTCGATATTCTTCTGAGTGTTCTCTTTTTGTCTGAAAATATCGATCAGCTCATAGGCTATTTCTCCTAATTCGTCGTTCTGGAAACGGATATCTTCGGGTATGCGCTGTCCTTTCTGTATTTTGGAAGAGAAATCTTTCAGTTGAAGAATAGACTTGCTGAAACGTTCGGCCACGTAATAGATGAATATCAAAGCCACGAGAAACAAGGCGATGATGATATAAATAAAAAGGCTGTCGGCTTTCAGCATATTGCGTGTCTCCATGGTATAAGGTAAAGCCACACGCACGTAGCAGTGGCCGAAATGGCGGGCATAATACAGGTATTCCTGGCGGGTGGATGCCGAAGTACGGATATTCGAGCCATAAGAAGCATAGCGGGCATTCATGATTTCCGGACGGTTGAGGTGGTTGTCCATGTAAACGGGATCGTTTACTTCATTGTCTGACAACACATACCCATCGTTGTCGATGATGGAGACCCGTACCGGTTCGGGCAGGAGGCGATAGAGTTCGCTCACTTTCCCGATGTTGTCTTTGTTTAATTTGTGTTGCCTGATAAATTCATGGATTATCTCGGTGTATCCGTCGAGCCTGGCTTCCAGGTCGGCGATACGGAACTTTTTTTCCTGTTTTTGCTCAATCAGGATAACGCCTCCTGTGAATAACAGGAAAATAATCAGCAAACAGGAAAAGATGCGCTGGAAGTAAGTTGTCTTCATCCGCCGTTTGATTATTGGTATTTACAGTAGCTGGAATTAAACGTATATCCATAGCCGGTACGGTTGATGATGCAATCGGCATAACAGCCGATTTTTTTTCTCAAACGGGTCATATGCACATCCACGGTTCGCTCCAGTACGATACCGTCGTTGTTCCAGGCTCTGTTGAGTATATCGGCGCGTGAGAATATCTCTCCCTCGTTTTGTACGAGCAGCAGCAGGATATTGTATTCTGTTTTAGTCAGTTCGACCCTCGTTCCGTTTATGGAGAGCGTTTTGGTGCGCGTGTCGATTACCAGGTTGTTTATCTGTAGTATGTCCGTGGCTTCTTTCAGAGGCTGAAGGCGCCGGATCAGGCTTTTGACGCGGGCAATAACTTCCTTGACAGAGAAGGGTTTGGAGATGTAATCGTCGCCTCCGATGGAAAAGCCCGTGAGCATATCATTCTCCGTATCTTTGGCTGTCAGGAAGATAATGGGGATAGGATTGCCTTCTTTGCGGACCTGGTCGGCCAGCCTGAATCCTGATATCCCGCCCATCATGACGTCTAACAGGATCAGTTGATGCCTGGGGGATAAGAGGCGAAGCGCTTCCTCGGCCGACTCGGCCGTATCGATAGTGTATCCTTCGTTTTCGAGATTGAACTGAAGGATTTCACGTATGTCTGCTTCGTCATCTACTACTAAAATATGTATGTTTTCATTCTTTGTTTCCATGACGGATGTCTTTTCCTTCGGTGAGATAGATTGTTGCTTCGGCAATATTGGTCGTATTATCGCCGATGCGTTCCAGATTATGCGATATGGCATTGGTATGTATCATATTCCTGATTTCGGATTTACTGAGTTTTCTGCCTTCAAATTTTTCCTGTAAAGATAAGCTGATCTGATGGAATAATTCATCGACCAGGTCATCTTCTTCGATTACTTTGTAAGCGATATGGCTGTCTTCGTTTGAAAAGGAGAAAATAGCCTGGCGCAGCATCCCGCCCACTAATTCCACCATCCGGTTGATTGTCTTTTTTATCTCCTCAAAATCCGGATGCGTGAAGTCGGTCTCCCTCAGAAAGTGGATGATATTGAGCAGCATATCTCCGATGCGTTCCAGATTGGTGGTAATATCCTGATACGTGATGATTTTCCGCAGGTCGGCAGCCTTGGGGTTGAATTGGAAAATAGTAAAGACCGCTTCTTCCCTTACCTTGATTTCCAGGCGGTCGAGTATAATCTCATTCGATTCCGCTTCTTCGTACAACAGATCAATCGTGTTGTCTTCGAGCAGCTTATTGGTTATTTGCAACTGAGTCAGCGTTGTTTTGGCCAGTAACTCAAAATCATTGAGTAGTAGCTCCCATTGCCTTGTCTTGATATTCACCATATTATTTAGTCAATTATTAATTATCCATTATCAATTATCCATTTGTCAGCCGAATGCTCCTGTGAGGTAGTCTTCGGTACGTTTATTTACGGGTTTGGTAAACATCTGTTTGGTTGTACCAAACTCCACTAATTCGCCTAAGTACATAAACATGGAGTTATCGGAAATCCGGGCGGCTTGCGACATATTGTGTGTCACGATGATTGTCGTGTATTGCTCTTTCAGTTCCAGAATCAGTTCTTCGATCCGTGCGGTCGAGATAGGGTCGAGGGCCGAGGTCGGTTCGTCCATCAGGAGCAGTTCGGGCTTCAGGGCCAGCGTGCGTGCGATACAGAGGCGTTGTTGTTGTCCGCCGGAGAGGAACGTCCCTTTCTGGTTCAGTGAGTCTTTCACCTCTTCCCAGAGGTTGACGCTCCGCAGGCTCTGTTCGACGATCGCATCTTTTTCCGATCGGCTTAGCCGGATATTGTTCAGTTTATAGCCTGCCAGCACATTTCCGTAAATGCTCATGGTCGGGAAGGGATTGGGGCGCTGAAAGACCATACCGGCCAGGCGGCGTACCTTCATGGGGTTCATCTTAAAGACGTTCTGTCCCTTCAGGAGTATTTCGCCGGTCGTCGTGATATCCTGATAAAGCTCATGCAGCCGGTTGATGGCGCGCAGCAATGTGCTTTTGCCGCAGCCCGAAGGCCCCATGATGGCGGTTACCGTATGCGGACATATACCCGCACTTACTTTATCCACCGCATTTTTCCCGGGCGAATAAGCGACCGAAACTTCTTTCAGCTCCAGTATATAATCTGTATTTATTGAATTTTCCACTTTTGAGCAATGCTTTTGGCAAAGAGATTGATACCTAAGACAAGCAGTAAGAGTAAAAGAGACGACGACCAGATGAGCCCGGCCAGGTTCGGGTCGTTGTAGAACTCCCAGATAAGCAGGGATACGGCGCTCACCGGATGGCTGAGGTCCCAGTTCACCGTCGAAGCTCCCAGCGCAGTAACCAATAAAGGAGCCGTCTCTCCCATCACACGCGAAACGGCCAGCAGCGAGCCGGTAAATAACCCGCTGAATGCCGAAGGCAGCAGGATGCGCATCATCACCCGGGAATAAGAGCCGCCCAGCGATAAACCCGCTTCTTTCAGGGAAAGAGGAAGCATCTTCAGGCTCTCTTCCGTAGAACGGATGACCATCGGGAGCATCATAATCGCTAAAGCCACACTTCCCGCCAGCGCCGAATAACCCGACATCGGCTTTACTACCCAGATATAGACGATGACGCCGATAACAATAGACGGAATCCCCTGGAGCAGGTCGCTCAGGCTGCGCACGAACCGGGCCAGCGGTTTATCCTGCTTTTCGGCAAGGTAGATACCCGTCGCTATTCCTGAGGGGATGGCCAGCAGGATGGCTATCGTTAATATCAGCAGGGTGCCTGTCAGTCCGTTGAGTATCCCTCCCGGTAGGGGGTCGTCGCTGATACGAGCCAGCATCGCCTCCATCGAACTGGGCGCTACACGGGTGAACAGGTCTATATTAAACTGCTTATAGCCTTTCTGAACGAGTTCACCCAGTATCAGGAACAAGGGTATCAGGGAGACAAACGAAAAGGCGCAGACAGCATAGAAGAACAGCCGGCTCTTCGCCAGGCGATAGCGCGGACCGGAGAAAAACGTCTTTTTCATCGGCTCACTACTTTCATGATGTACTTGGCTACGAAATTAATGGAAGCTGTAATGAGGAACAGCAACAGCCCGATGGCCATCAGCGAACTGAGCTTCAGCCCCCCGGCTTCGCCGAACTGGTTGGCGATGATGCTGGCCATCGTATTGCCGGTATCCGACAGGCTCCGGGGGATATGATTGGTATTGCCTATCAGCATGGTGACAGCCATCGTCTCTCCCAGGGCACGCCCGAAAGCCAGTACGTAAGAAGCAAAGATGCCTGAACCGGCTACCGGCAGGCTCACCCGCTGAATGACTTCCAGCCGGGTAGCTCCCAGACTATACGCTCCTTCTTTCAGCTCGTTGGGCACCATCCCGATAAACTCGGCGCTGAGAGAAGAAGCATACGGAATAATCATAACTGCCAGCACCATGGAGGCCAGCAGCACACCAAAGCCCTGCTCGCTCACCCCCAGCCCCACCAGCACGGGGCGAAGGGTGTAAAACCCCCACAAACCAAATACGATGGAAGGCACACCTGCCAATAAATCAACAACCGAGCCGACAAAAACCGCCGGCTTCCGGTTACGGAAATATTCGCCGTTGAACAGAGAAACCGAAAACGAAAAGGGAATACAGAACAACAACGCCAGAACAGCCGTCACGACCGTACCTGTGATAAACGGCAGGGCGCCGTATCGTTCGTTACGCGAATCCCAGTCGGCAGAAGTAATGAAATGCCAGATTCCGAAGTGGGTAAATGCATCCACACTCTGAGAGACTAATCCGTAAACGATACCTGCCGTGAGCAGAATAATCAGGCAGGCGGCAAGGAGCAGAGCGGCTTTGAATAATCGATCCTTCATCAGAATAATTCTTCCCCATCAAAGGTGATGGAACGGATGATTGCTCCGGCCTTCTCGCGGGCTGCGGGGGGCAAGGGAGCGTAATAGGTACGGGAGGCGATGTCTTGTCCTTCGTCGCTGATGATATAGCGGAGTAAATCAACCAGCGCCAGCGCATTGGCTTTCGTTCGTTTATTATAGCTTTGTTCCCGGTACGCGATGATCCAGGTAAATGTGCTGATAGGGTAGGCTTCGGATACGGGCGAATCAACGATGCTCACCCGTGTATCGGCAGGTATCCCGGCATGGGCAGAGGCAGTGATATTCTTGCTGCCGGCCGTCACAAAATTGCCCGAACGGTTCTGCAGCAAGGCAGAGGGCAGGTTCAGCGCCAGGGCATATTCCGAGCCGATATAGCCGATGGAGCCTTCTGTTCCGGCAAGGATTCCGGCCACTCCGGGATTTCCTTTGGCGGCAACGCCTGCCGGAAACGAGAGCGATTTGCCTTCGCCTATCGTCTCTTTCCAGAGGCTGTCGGCCTTCGACATGTATTCGGAGAAGACAGCCGTCGTCCCGCTGCCGTCAGAGCGGTAAACCGGTGTGATGCCTTTGCCGGGGAGCCGGAGGCCGGGATTGATTGCTTGTATGCGCGGGTCGTTCCAGTGCTTAATCTCGCCTCTGTAAATAGCGGAGATAAGCCCGGCGGTCAGTTTTAAATCTTTTACATCCTTCAGATTATAGGAGACGACAACAGCACCCAGGGCCGTAGGGATATGTATCACCTCGGCCCCCGTTTCTTTCATTTCGGCTTCGGAGAGGAAGACGTCTGTGGCTCCGAAGTCCACCGTTTTATCCGTCAGGCTGCGGATACCGCCTCCGCTGCCTATGCCTCCGTAAGTGACCTCGTTCCCGCTTGTTTTCGCATATTCCTTACAGATCACATTATAAAAAGGAGCAGGAAAAGTAGCGCCTGCTCCGGATAGCTTCACCGCGTCGCCCTTCCTTGCCTGACCACAGGAAAAGGAAGCCAGGACAGCGAGTGAAAACAAACATAGATTCTTCATATCTCATCGTTTTTAGTACAATGCAAGGATAAGGCAGAATTGTAACAGTATCGTTACGGAAATGTTACGTAATGGTTAAAATTGACAGGCGAACCCCAGGCCATACGTTTTATTGCCCAGGACGGGAGCAATGACCAGCTCCGGGCCGCCTTCGCCTGTCACCCGGCGGAAGACAGGCAACAGCAGGTAGCCCGCTTCGGCGCACAGAATCCCCAGTCCGGCGCCTGCCGCGACATCACTCAGCCAGTGCCTGCGGTTCAGTATGCGCATGACGCCCGTCGCCGTCGCCGTCGCATAACCGGCAACTCCTATCCAGGGAGAAGCGTCTTTATATTCCCTGAACAGGATATGCGCACCGGTGAATGCTATCGCCGTATGCCCGGAAGGGAATGAGTTGGCAGCCGAACCATCGGGACGTACGACCCCTGCGCTATGCTTAACGCTTAGTACCGATACCGCCATAAGCAGGTGAGACGAAGCCATGACAAACGTGCGCTCTCTGAAGTTGTGCTTCGCCCGGATACCTGCGAAATCCAGCCCATACACTGCCGCTGCGGGAGCGTATTGCAGATAGTCATCTACCCGTATGCGCCGGTTGTGAACGCCCTCGTTTATTGTTTCGTCGAACTGCCTCAGCGGATGGATCACCTGTGTCAGGGCGCCGTAAGTAATCAGGGCGCCGGGGAGAATGAATTTTGAATAAGGAGCGTTAAAAACGTGTACATTGCGCTGCGGCCTGTCTTCAGCCGTCAGGCTGTCACGCTGGGCGTATGCCGTATGAGCCCAGACAGATAAGATTAAAATAGTGGATGATACGTAGTTCATTTATCCGGATTTTACTTGTTTTTCCGGCAAAGGTATGGTTTTTGTCCGGCATAAAAAAGCGCTGTAGTATGGGGCGAGTAAGGCAAAACAATACTTGTTCAGGAGAAAGAGACGAAAGAATATCCCGGATAAAAAGAGAATAGAGACCTTGCATATTATCTGTTTGTTTAGAGAAGGATGTATTTCAAACAAACCTGTTTGTTTATCAATACCAAACACTTGTATTAAGTTGCTATCCCGACATGCACATACACTGAACAGGATGGAATTTATCAGAAACCACAACGACGATGAAAGTCCCGTCCGGGTATCCCTTCAGGCGGCTGCCCCCGCCGGCACGCCGGAACTCTTTCTGTATCATCTTGTCTTTCAGATGTATAAATCATTTCTGTTAAATGTACTGTGTTTCCTTCAGGACTTCCTGATCTTTCTTTTTCCGGTACCGGATGTTTTCATTTGTCCGACCAGAGTCGGACAAATGAAAGCTTTAGAGGCAGGTTTTCTGTATATTCCACTGCGGGAACTTCTTCCTCTGATTATAAGCTGTCTTTGCACACCAGGGGAGGATAGCCCTGACGCTGTTCCGGATATTTCACTACTATTCATTCCGCAGAGCTAATGCTTTATTTACGATTTCCCACACAAAACGATATAGAGCCAATAAATTATATCAATCAGAATGTTATATTTAAAAATAACCTCCTCTTGCCGTAATTTCATGAATAGAATCTCCATTCTCAACCCAGTTGAATATCTTCTTTTCGTTTTCCCGAATTTCTTCGGCACGCAGCAACACTTCATAAGCGATATCCCGCGGAACAATCAACACACCATCTATATCACCCAGGATAATATCTCCCGGCTTTATTATCACATCTCCTATTCTTATCGGGATCTGATAGTGAGTTATCAGACAGCGCCCCAGACTACCATTCGATATACGATATTCATAGAATACAGGAAAGTTAACTGCTAAAATCTGATGTGTATCCCGGATACCACCATCAATACAAGCACCTTTCAGCTTTTTCCCTTTTGCTGTTGCAGTCATTACTCCACCCCAAAGTGTCGCTTTATCATCCCGGCTCGTATCCCAGATAACGAAATCGTCCTCTTTCATATCATCCAGCATCTGTGTACGATACTCCATCTCTCCTTTGATTTTTACGTTGGGAGCGCTTTTTACGGTAAAAGCAAATCCGGCAATGGAACGATACTCACGCAAAGGCTTTATTCTTCCAGGCAATGCCTGGTCTAATAAACAAAACTCTCGCAATACATCATTGACAGCTCCGGTATATAATTGCTCATAACGCATCAACAATTCTTTTTCCTGAATCGGAAATTTTCCCGACGAAATACCTTCGTGTGTTTCGATTAACTTTTCCAGATTCATCATTCCCACTTCTTTTCTATATAGATCTGCACTCATACTTTCAATAAATTATTCAGGTAAATTCATTCCTCCATCTACAAATATATCGGTACCCGTTATATAACGTCCCGCATTACTGCATAAAAGCAGGGCTGTCGAAGCTAAATCCCTTGCTTCTCCAATATACCCCAATGGTATTTTTCTCTCTATATTTTTTTTGAATTCATCGTTTGCCAAAACCTTTTCATTCCGGATCGTACCAATCACTCCCGGAGCAAGGTTATTAATAGTAATACCTTTTTCACCTAACAACCAGGCTAAGTTCTTCACCATATTCAATTGAGCGGCCTTGGATGCTGCATAAATAATCATTTGCCTGCCTGGACGACTTTGTTGTACAGAACCTAATGTAAGTATTCTACCCCATCTTTTCTGTTCCATGAATGGGACACAACACTGGATTAGTTCTAATGAGGCTCTGACATTGACGTTTATCTGATAATTAAACTCGTCCAAAGTCACTTCATTCCAACTTTTCCGCACTTGCACAGAAGCATTTAGTACCAAAATATCTATTGTATAGGGCAGTTGGTTAATAAATCCTGTAAAGTCTGATGTTATTGTTTCCGAATTCAGATCATATTCCCATAACCTGGCTTCCACACCATACTCAAGTATTTTTTTACAAGTATCTTCCGCCTTACTTCTATCACTTCTGTAATTGATAATTACATTAGCCCCATGTTCAGCCAATGCCAAACTTATGTATCTGCCAATGCCTTGTCCTCCACCGGTAACTAATGCTGTTTTCCCTTTTATATCAAATAATTCTTTTATCATTACTTTTTATTTTAGTGGTTAGTCTCAGAGGCCTCCAACCACAGGAAACCAACCAGGACGTCGGGGGTCTTCATGAAAACGAGCATAATAATCCCCTTTTTCTTCGTAATAACGTTCATACTTTTTCATTTTCTCTTCATCCAGCTCAACTCCTAAACCATATCCTTCGGGTACTTTTATTGCTCCATTCTCATACTTGAGTTTTCCTCCTTGTATGATATCATCTTCCAGATAATGATAATGCGCGTCTCCCTGCATATTCATCTCAGGTATAGTTGAGGCTGTATGAAGCATTGCCGCCAGTTCAATGCCAAATTCTGCACCGGAATGCATTGCAACACCCAGATTGAAAGTACGACAAACAGCTGTCAGGTCTTTTACTCCTTTCGGCCCTTCCCAATAATGTAAATCGGTCAGTATGATATCAATAGAATTCAGATGAATAGCCGGTCCCAAATCATCAAACTTATTCGGATACATATTGCTTGCCAAAGGAATACGTACCTGCTGTTTGACTGCCCGCATACCTTCCAATCCCCAGGACGGATCTTCAAAATACTGAAGCTCCAGCTCTTCCATTCGTATACCGGCTTTTACCGCCGTAGCCACACTCCATACACCATTAGGGTCAATACGCAAGCCAAAATCATCTCCCTGTTCTTTACGACAAAGTTCCAATACGCGAACTTCCTCCATTGGATCCATAACTCCGGCTTTCAGTTTCATAGCAGTTACACCAAGCTCCTCTTTTAATTGGAGACAAAAATCAGCCATATCTTCAGCCGTTTTATCATCTCCTCCTTCCGGGCGGTCATACCGCCAGAAAAGATAACCAATCATTGGAATTGAATCTCTTAGCTTGCCTCCTAATAACTGATGCATCGGAACTTTACAGGCTTTTCCCATAATATCTATGCAGGCGATCTCAATAGCACCGTACAGACGAGAGTTCGACAAATAATATATGCTTCTCAATACTTTCAGTTTGATAGTCTCCAAGTCAAAAGGATTCATTCCAATAATACGAGGTTTAAGTTTTATAAGTGCAGCTCTTGAATCTCCGCCTCCAATCTCTCCAAGGCCTACAATTCCTTCATCAGTAATAAGTTCCAGGATTGTTCTCAATAAATAACCGGGATGTACTCCCGTATTGTGTCTGAGCATGCAATTCGTTGGAATGGCTATGCACCGGACTTTCATATCTATTATTCTCATATTACATTAATTATAATTAATTATTCAATCTACAATATCTACTTCGCTATTTCTTCGCAATAATCTTTCTTGAAGAAAAACAATAAAGCAATCAAGATCATCAATGCCGAAAAAATATAAAAGATCGACAAAGAGATCACTCCTATGGATAAACCATAATGAGTTTTCACCATCCCTAAAATCAGAGGTGACAGAGAACCAATTAGGAATGCAAATGCTGTCATAATACCTACAGACGAAGCTCTTAAATGTGGCTCTATCACATCAAAAAGAGCTGCATATAAATTCGAATCGTAAACACCTCTGAAAAATCCGAATAAAGCCAATGCAGCATAACTCACATATAGATTGGAGGTATATCCCATAATGAAAATAAATGGAGCACCTAAAAATAATCCCCAGAATTCGGTTTCAAGGCGTATTTTTTTGCGTTTCAAAGCAAACTTATCCGAAATTTTACCCCCTGTTAACACTCCTGCTAATGCCAAAGCAAAATGGAAGAAAAGAGAAGTGAATCCGGCTTTTGACAATGATAGATTATAATTTTCATGGTAAAATGTTGACATCCACGTAAGATAACCCATATTTACAAAAACCATTCCTCCAAAGGCCAAACATATCATCCAGACTGTCTTTTTTTTGAATATTTCCTTAATTGCATAAAACATAGAATTTCTTTTTTCATCGACAGATAGTTGTGGTGTATCTTCCATTCTGAAAGAAAGGTATATAGCCAGAATAATTCCTCCTAATCCAAAGGTAAAGAAAGAATAGCGCCATCCGAAATTTTCGCCAATATAGGCAGCAATAAATCCACTGGCTACAATTCCAACATATACTGAAGTTTGATGAATAGACATAGCCATTGCACGGGTCTTCTGATGATACTGGCTGATAAGGGATGTCGCAGCCGGATAATAAAAAGCTTCTCCCCCGCCTGTTGTTATACCTCTTAATATGATTAATGAAATAAAGCCACCGCTAAACCCTGTAAGCAAAGTACCTAAACTAAACACCATAAGACTGGTAAACACTATCCATTTTCGCTTTATAAAATCACCCAGATATCCACCAAACGGAACTAAACAGCCATACACAGCCGTAAAAACAGTAGCCACCAATCCCAATTGGATATCCGTCAACCGTAAATCCTCTTTAATTAAAGGAATTACAACATTATAAATCTGTCTGTCTCCTTGATTCAAAAAATAGGCAAACCAGAACATGATAATCAGCTTCCATTTATAATCTATTTTTAAGTGTTTCATAAAAACGGATATAACTATTAATTATCCAATTCACGTGTAATTCCCTCAAAAACATCACTCAATTCACCTTTATTGCCATCATGGTCTATAGCCCGAACTCGATAATAATATGTATGGGATTTTAATCCCTTGTCTTCGTAAGGAACTACGACATAAGGACCGGGAATAACTTTTGTTACGAAGCTGTTCTCGTCCGCAACAAAATCCGGACGATCTCCTCTGAACAATTCATAGTGGGACAAATCAGAATCTTGGTTCTGACCCCATTGTAAGTACAAAACATCAGATGTATCACTTCTCCATGCACGAGGATTAGAAACCAAACCGGTATAAAATGATCCGACTTTTGCAGGAGGAAAATTTCCCTCTTTTAAAGTAACTACTTTTAGTTGTAATGAAATATCTCCTTCTTTGAAGTATTTATCTATTGCACTAATCCGATAATAATATGGTTTATCCGATTTTATCCAATCATCGACAAATAATGTATCCGTGATCGTTTTTAACAGATGGTAAGAAGTATGATAGAATCCATCATATGTTGCCCTGTAAATATTATATTGAACAGCTCCATCAACTTTCTCCCAAGAAAGTTTTATGGATTTTTCAGTTATATTTTTAACACTAACATTTGGGGACAATAATTTGCCAGTACCTTTTGCTTCAAGTCTTATGGTAGTATATCCATAAGGGTTGAGTTCAATATTGGTATTAGTTAATTCACGAAGGTCTTGTTCGGATAAAGAGGTTTCTATTATTTGCATATCCTGAAGCCAATCAAATCTATAAGTTGTTTTCGTCTTCACACCTCCTGTTTCATGGAAACGAACAATAATACCTCTTCCGGGTTCTTCACTCATTTTTAAAGTCAGCAATTCTATATTGTCTGAAGTAACTGAAGCAAAACTGTGAAATAATTTATCACTTTTACCCCGTTGTTTATCTGGTATTATTGCAGTCTGAAGAGGGCTAACACGTTTTTCTGCAAACCGTGCATTATAACTATCTCCGACATTTCCTTTATGACTGGTAATAGAATATCTAAATCTAAAATTAAGATGAGAAGGTCCTATCGTTGAAGCATTTCCATAAAGCCAATCAGTAAAGATATAAGAATATATATGTGAACACATAGGATAATCTTCTAGTTCTGTTTTATTCTGGTGAATCTTACCAAATTCAATCAAATGACTTTCATTCTGGACAAAAGTAATTCCTACATCGTTATTACTGACATGCAACCAATCATTCACGGCATGATATACATTTGTCCCGTGTCCTGTTTGATCTTTATATGCATCTGCCACACAACCATTAAGTTCGACCTTGAACTTTCCTCTGGGAATATCTATGGGAAACGCATAATAACCAAAACGCAGATACCTGTTAGTTCTATCAATATTGACTAAATCCTTTACATGATTAAGTCGGTTTTCTATATCAATTCTTTTCTCAAAATCAGGCAGGAATATACTCTGTTTAATTGAAGCACCGCTTACAGTATCTTCAAGATAAGAAACTACTGTTTGTCCTAATGAAGAGGCCTCAATCTCAAAATGTTTTACTGTAGGAACAGAGAAGGATTTGTGAGCATCCTGAGTATAAACAAATTGATTAAACCCATATTTTGCTCTCTGATCTACTAATTCATGAAATAGTTCTTTGTCAAAAACACTTACTATAGAACCTGTATTATCAAATTTAATTTTGTAAAAATTATTTTCGATAATGGGTGGGATTTCCATAATAGTATTCTCGGTAGGGGGGAGATTACCTGAGACAAACCGAAAAACGACATAACCCAAGGAAGGAATATTACGTGCCAAAAAACTCAAAGAATTTCCTTTTCGGACAATTTCACTTAAACTTCCATCAGGATATCTCACTGATCGGATATTTTTCATCCCTTCCGGCAGTTTAAAATGAATAATTTCCGACCTGGTTTGTAATGAGGGATTAAAAACTATAATAGAAGTGCCATCCGTACTTATTTGATTTGCTATCGACTTTAAGGCACGTTCACCTTCTGTTTCTACAATATTTAATCCGTCATTCAACCAATCAATTTTCTGTGACCAGGTATCATACACTGTCCGTCCGGTATATGCACTTGTCCCATAACTATGCTCATCATAAGAGATTAATCCATTCCATGCTTTTTTGAATTCCAGTGTCGGATATATATATCTGTTATCCATTGTTTTAGCTATTGTTGCAAGTTTCTCTGCTGTCGGTAATAAGCGGTGAATATTTCTTTTTTGAGCCAACAAATCAGATGCCGTTAAAGGATGCTGTGCCCATCCCCCCGTAATTGTACCACTAAGTGTAGGTATTTCATTTTTAAAACGTTCTTCCACTATTTCAAAAGGTTCTGACAAATTTCCTACCGCACGAAGTTGAGGCCATTTCCACTTTTTATTCCAAGCCTTTACCATATTAAAAAAAACAAGATTCGGAGTTTCATAATCATTATCATCATAATCAGCTAACAACCAAATATCATAGAGATATCTTTCCTCTAATTTGGCCAATTGTACAGCCATTTGAGGGGCTATCACTTCGGGTTCGACAATAAAGGGCTTTCTTGCTGTTAGTGTTCTGAAACCAAAATCTTTCCCACCACCAACATATCCGTTATATGCCCATACTAAGATGCGACTTGTTTTATCTGGACCTTCCCAGTAAAACAAATGAGGATATGGGGAATCATTTTCTGTTCTTATTCTTGACCCGCCAACCGTTGGAGCGTTCCATGTATTAGGGAAAAAACCCAAATACTTAATTCCGATATTGGCATATACCGAAACTAATGGCCATGAAATACCATTATTATCAGTCATTATCATAGAAGTTGGATTTATCCCCCATTGATTCCTGAACTGTTGCACATAATAGGTACTACGAACCATTTCTTCTGAGACGAAAGATTGTGTATGATTTCCGGAA